>CAMBSS010000006.1 GCA_945870465.1 Bordetella parapertussis
AAATCCGAAAAATTGACTGCCATTGCATAATCGACGAGCTTCTGAGTCGTCTTGTCCATTTCAAAAACCCGCCCTTTCGCACTGCATTATCAGCGAATAGGAAATTTAAACGCCTCTTTGACTGTCGACGACTATATCGCCGGCCCCGGAAGCGGTCAATCGCACGGTGTTTGGTGAAAATTCCCTACTCGCGATGACTGTTTGAGCGCTACATCGGCCCGAATCGCCTCACACCGACGCAGTTTGACCGCTACACGCGAGCACGGGCCGCGCGGGATCGTCTGCCCTGTTGCAGAACCGTTCTTGCCTTGAGGATCAGGCCGCCTGAAAGAGAGACAGCGGCCGCGCCGGAGCGCGCGGCGGCGCGCGCGCAGGCAAGCCCAGATGCGTGAGTATCCTGACAATCACCGCCGGCTCTTCGATGGCGGCGATGATCTTCAGGGTGCCGCACACTGCGGGCAGTGTTCGATGTCGATTCCGAAAACGCGCTTGAGCAGACGCGCCCAGCCCATGCGCGCCGGTGCTTCATACGCGTCGTGAGCTGCATCATCGCCCGGTTTCTCCGGTGTGCGCGGCACAATCGCGGCGCCGAGCCTAAGTAGGCCTACCCTGCGGAATAACAAATAAACGCATTATTTCCCCAATATCTCGAACACCGTCGAGCTTAAATAGAGTCGAAAGAATCTCGCGGCTCTGCGCCTCGTCGCAATAATCCCGGCTTAGCGACATGAATTTACGCTCAACCTCCGCCTCACCGAGTGGATTGTTAGCGTGGCCTCGGGGCGATTGGATATAACTCTGAATAGTCGACCCATCCGCCAAAGTAATCGTCATACGACACGGCGCCGACTCCGGAAATTTTGCCGTCAACGCCTTGTCCTCCACGATGGTCGTCACGCCCATTAAACGGGCCTTGCGCGGATCATGCAGCTGTTGCTCAGAAAATGATGTGGGCGTGATCTCACCATCGAGCAAGGCAGTTGCGACAACATATGGAATGCTGTGATCAGCAGTCTCGTGGGTCCGCGGCGCCCAGTGCGCAGGGTCACTCCCCATCTCTTCGACCGCACTGTGGTAACCCTCGACGTGGATTTTCGCGATATTTTCCCACTGAACCTTTCCACGCAATTGCAGGGCAGCCCAAACGGCCGACTGGCCATGGTAATTGACTGGAAACGATTTCAGATGCGTCTTGCTCAGCCGTAAGGGGCTAGGATCCAGCTTAGGCCAATCGAATCGACCAACGACATCGAACACCCCGGCCCGGCCTTCGAATATTGCTGTCGGACCTGTACAGCCATCTCGCGCGAGCAACACAGCAAACACGGCATTTCTCGATGCATTCGCGGCCGCGTTGTTTTTCCAGTTTGAAAGTTCGCCACGCCTGGTTTGATGTAATGCCATATTCGGGGCAAGGGCCAGAGATACGGCATGCCCCATCTGTTCACGCGTCAGCCCGAGAAGCTTCCCCGCTGCGAGCACAGTGCCCAGTATGCTGTAGACAGGCTGGTCCCAGCCCTTTGAATTGATATCAACAGCCTCGCAAAACGCGCAATACACTTCGTAAGCAACCACAATGGCAGTGATCAGCGAGCGCCCATCGGCACGGGAAAACTCAGCAACGGCAAGTAGACCCGCGATCACGTCACTGGGGTGCCCGCCACTTTTCACACGATACGAGTCACTCAGATCAAGAAACCGCAGCATTACACCATTCGCATAGGCGGCCATTTCTGCAGTGCTGGCCGTTTCGCAACCGAGCACACTTGCAGCCGGAGTCCCGGTATAACGGTGCGCCATTTCGCGCGTCTGCTTGCAGAGGGGGGCATGATAGGCCCCGATGGCGCAACCGAACGCATCTATCAGCCGGGTCTTGCACGCATTAACAACGACCGGCGACAAATCCGAAAAATTGACTGCCATTGCATAATCGACGAGCTTCTGAGTCGTCTTGTCCATTTCAAAAACCCGCCCTTTCGCACTGCATTATCAGCGAATAGGAAATTTAAACGCCTCTTTTGACTGTCGGCAACTATATCGCCGGCCCCGGAAGCGGTCAATCGCGCGGTGTTTGGGCGCTGAGAAATCTCCCCCTCTCGATGACCATTCGACCCCTGCATCGACCCGAATCGCCTCACACCGACCGCTACACGCGAACACGGGCCGCGGGTAATTCAGCGCGCGCAGGGGCGCGCGCTTCCTGGAAATCCGGTTCGCCCTCGGTACGCCGATAGACCCCATCGAGCACCAGAAAATGCAGATGGATGTTCAGATTGGCGGCTGAACCAAAGCGCTGGATGAGCGTTACCGTGCCGGTGTCGGCTGCGGTGCATTTCACGCCTGCCTGCTTGAGCAGAAACCTCGCGATGACGCGGTGGATGATGCGCAGCACCGGCGTGAGCAACTCGGGGGGCGCCGCGAACAGAGATCGCGCTTGGGTTTCAACCGAGCGGCACGCTCGGAGCATTCGCCTGTTCCCTTGCCGCTGGTAAGCTGCTCCGCCTGGACCGAGTACAGCTCGTCAACGCACAAGGCATCGCGTTATCGATGGCCGCCAGCAGTATGCAGTTCGCGCAGGACGAGCGAGGGCCGGGCACCAAGCGAATTCAACCAGGATGGGCGGCGGTAGCGGGAGTCACCGCCGCTTCGCTCGCGCAGTCTGGATTCTTGGGCCCGCTCGAGGCCTATGAAGGTCGCTTCGGTTTCTTTCCCTTTTACATGGGTAGCCGTGTCGAGGCATGCGACTACAATCTGGCAACTCGCGGGCTTGGCGTGTCGTGGGAGGTCGATCGCAATGCGATAAAGCCCTATCCCGCATGCCATTTTTCGCATGCGTTTGCGGACGCCGCTCGTCTGATTCGCGAAAAGCACGATATCCTGGTCGAAGACGTCGCGCGCATCACCGCGCGAGTCCCGGAGAAGATCGTGGGAATCGTGTGTGAGCCGCTCGCGAACAAGCGTCGCCCCACCAGTAGCCACGCCGCCCAATTCAGCCTGCCGTACGCGATCGCCAGTGCGTTCGTGCGTGGATGCTACGGGCTCGCCGAGATGGAGGCAGAAGCGCGCTGAGACCCGACAGTTCTCGCACTGGCGGCAAAAGTGGACTACGAGATTGCACCAGAGTGGCGGATTCGCACATCGAATCCAGGCGAGGTCACGGTGTTCACTCGAACCGGTGGCAGCTACACACACCGCGAGGAGATCAACCGCGGGGCGCCGGAGCGACCGTTGAGCGAGGAAGAGATCATCGCTAAGTTCCGCGCCAATACGCTCCCGGCCGTCTCAAAGGAACACGCAGATCGAATTCTCGACATGGTGCTGGGCCTCGCGGCGGTCAAGGACGCGAAGCAGCTTTCCGCTTTGCTGGCTGTTTGACGGCTCATTGTCACGAAATCGTAACCATCCAAAGCCACATACTTACAGGTTTATTCACAGAATCCGTGGATAGGTTCTGGTCCTGCGACAGTTCGTCCCGAAAAAACAAACGTAACAACGGATGACGGTTTATGGCCGGGATGCGACCGTCACTGCTGTCTCGAAATACATGACAAAGCACTCGATGACCTTTGTCGCCTGCGCCAGGATTGAGCTGGGTACCGTAGCGCGATCACGCTGTCTTATCCGTAACCTTCGCCGCCTCCGTCGTCTGCGGACGAATTCGCGATGGCGCTTGGCTCTAAACATCTTGCCACAAGCGGGCAAAGATCAGTGCGCGCTGGCGCGAGACACCTTGACAATCTGAGCCCATTTTTCGTGCTCGCTTTTGATGAAGCGCGAGAACTCGGCCGGTGTATTGCCGACGACATCTGCACCTATCGATACGAGCCGTTGATTGGTTTCGGGATGGCGCGCTGCATTGACGATGGTTTGGTTAAGCTTCGTCACGACGGGAATAGGCGTGCCCGCTGGCGCACAAATGCCAAGCCACGTGGCAACTTCGTAGCCGGGCACTCCGGACTCGGCAATTGTCGCCACATCCGGTACGAGCTGTGAAGGCTTGGATGTTGAAATGCCGAGTGCGCGCAATTTGCCGCCGCGAACGAATGGGAGTGCGGCTGCCACGGCGTCGAACATCGTTTGCAGCTGTCCACCGATCAAGTCGGTTGCTGCTGGCGAGCTGCCCTTGTAGGGGACGTGCACCATGTCTATCTTCGCCATCGACTTGAAGAGCTCGCCCGCGAGATGAGATGTGCTGCCGGTGCCGGCAGAGCCGTAGTTAATCTGTCCTGGCCGGGATTTTGCGATGGCGATCAGCGCCTGCACTGACGAGATGGAAGAATTTGCGGGCACGAGCAACAAGTACGGAATTGTGACCACCAGCGATAACGGCGCGAAGTCGCGCAAGCTGTCGTAGGGCATCTTCGGCAGGAGACTGGGGTTAATTGCCATCGCGCCGGTGCTGCACAGAAGCACGGTGTAGCCGTCGGCAGGGGCCTTGGCGACCATGTCGGCACCTACAACCCCGCCGGCACCCGCGCGATTGTCCACGATGACGCTTTGGCCGAGCGATTCTGTCATGCGCAGCGCCACGACCCGTCCCACAATGTCAGTGGGTCCGCCGGGTGCAAAGGGCACGATCATGCGAATCGGTTTGGTCGGAAAGGCTGGCGCTTTGTCTGCCGCCGAAATTGTATCGGCAGAAATGATCGAGAAAAACGCGCAAAGCCAAAGCGACGCTGAACTGTGCTCTTGGCGCATCGAACTGTTCCGGGACAAAATGGTTATGCTACCGGAGTTCCGAAGTGTTCGCGAATAGGAAATTTAAACGCCTCTTTTGACTGTCGGCAACTATATCGCCGGCCCCGGAAGCGGTCAATCGCGCGGTGTTTGCTGAGAAATCTCCCCCTCTCGATGACCATTCGACCCCTGCATCGACCCGAATCGCCTCACATCGACCGCTACACGCGAACACGGGCCGCGGGTATCGTCAGCGCTGTTGCAGAACCATTGCTACCTTCAGGATCAGGCCGCCTGAAAGAGAGACAGCGGCCGCGCCGGCGCGCGCGGCGGCGCGCGCGCAGGCAAGCCCAGATGCTTGAGTATCCTGACAATCACGGCGGGCTCTTCGATGGCGGCGATTACATCTCGATCAACAAGGAAGAGGGCGAAGTTCTCGATATCAGCCTGTCCAGCACGACGCTCGGCCATGCCGACCACTCGATGGTCGTGATTCCCAACCGCAAGATCGTCGGCGAGATCCTGCACAACTACGGCCGCATCCGGCAGTTAAATTTGGCGGTGGGCGTGTCCTATGCGACCGATATGAATGTCGCGTTGAGCGCGATCGACGAAATCCTGCGCGCAAATCCGCGCGTGCTGCGGGACCCGGCGCCGGGAGTCGCCGTCACGCGGCTCGCGGACTCCAGCGTCGTCATCAGCGTCAATCCGTGGGTCAATGTGCCCGACTACATCCCGGCCGTGGGTGAGATCAACAAAGCAATCCTGGAATCGTTCCGGGAGCGCAACGTCGTCATACCGTTTCCGCAACGCGAAGTGCGGATGGTCGGGAACGCAGCCTGAGCATGTCGACGGTCAGGCCGCCAGCATGACGCCGTGCTGCTCGCAGATGTAACTCATGGCGCCCACGAGGTCATCGATCTGACGGTCGGTGTGCAGCGAGGTGACGCAAAACCGGATGCGGCTGCGCCGCTTGGGAACGGCAGGAAACGTGACGCAGGGAGCGAGAAATCCCGCTTCGAACAGTTCGTGGGATATCTGCCGGGCTGTTTCATCGTCGCCGACGAGGACCGGCACGATCGGCGTTTCGCCCGTGCCGAGAACGTCTATTCCCTGCTCGGCAAGCCCGTCGCGCAAACGTTTCGATGACGCCCACAATCGATGGCGCCGCTGCGGCTCGTTGCGCGCGATTTCGAGCGCGTTCATGACGCCGAGAGACAACGCCCCGAGGGTTGCACCGGAAAACATGTAAGTGCGTGCGGCAACGCGCAGATATTCGATCAGGTCATGCTCGCCGGCGATAAATCCGCCCATCACGCCGAACGCTTTGGCGAAATTGCCCATGTTCACATCGACGCCGTCGACGAGGCCGTAGTGTTCGAGCGTGCCTTTGCCGTGTTCACCCAATACGCCCGTGGCGTGGGCATCGTCCACCATCAGCATGGCATCGTGCATGCCGGCGAGTTCCACGAGCTCGGGCAAACGGGCGATATCGCCGTCCATGCTGAATAACCCGTCGCTGACCACCAGCGCGCGGTAGCCCCGGTGCTGCTCCATTTTGGCCGCGAGGTCTTCCATATTGCTGTGTTTGTAGGTCACGACCTCCGCCCTCGACAGCAGGCCGCCGTCGACGATACAGGCATGGTTGAATTCATCGGTGAAGATGACATTCTTGCGGCGGTCGGCTCCCGCGCGCAGCACGGATGAAACCCCGAGCAGCGGCATGTCGACGATGGCGGGAATGGCGCCTATGTTGGCGAGCATGCCGGTCTGAAACAGCATTGCATCTTCGGTCCCCTTGAACGCAGCAACGCGTTGTTCGAGCTCGCGATGAATATCGAGGGTGCCGGAGATGCAGCGGGATGCGCCCGGATGCAGCCCGTAGCGCTCGATGCCGTCGATGACCGACTGCTTGACGCGCGCATCGTTGGCGAGTCCGAGATAGTTGGCAGATGCGAATGAAACGACGTCGTAACCCTGGGTGTTTACTTCCGGCTCGCTCGACAGGCCTTTGGTAACGACCATCGACGGGTAAAGGCCTTGGCGCTCTTCATAAAGCTGCGGATTTTCTTCAAACAACTCCTCCAGGGGAGATCGAGCCGGCGCGCAGGAAAATCGCCCGCTTCCATCCCCCCGCTTTCAGACCTGCCTATTACTAATAACGAAGAAAAGCCGGATCGGGAGTGGACCCTTTTCCGACTCGAATTCGCCGCTGAGCCAACAGGTTAGCCGGCGACCCAGTCACTGGGAGTACGGGGCTATACGTACGTACTACGAATAGGAAATTTAAACGCCTCCGTTGGGCGCCAGCGCGCCGTGAAAACGGATCAGATGCAGGCGCGGCCGCGGCACCAAGGCGGCTAAGCGCTGCATGAATTCCAGCGGCGACATCTTGATGTGCGTGCTGCCGTCGCGCCAGGCGCTTTTGAGTTGCAGCACGACATCACCAGCGCCATCGCGCTTGAGCCGTTCGTTGGCGATCGCGGGGCGCGTGATGTAGCGGCACAGGCGTTCGAGCGCCTTGCGCTGATGCGCGCCACAGCGCACCCCGCCATGCAGGCTGAAGCCGTGCGCATCGACGCACAAGGCCCGCGTGGTTTTTTCGTCCCGGCGGACCACGGTTCGCAGGCTCAGCACCTTCTGTCCGGCGCGCGGCCCCAGCGCGATGCGATAGGTGCACGAGGCCGCCTGGCCGGCTGCCGCCGGCCGCCGACAGCGTGCCGCGCGCGGCCTGCGCATCGGCCAGCGCCTTGCGGTGGTTCTCCTGCAGTTGCTGGTAGGTGGTGCGCGCGCGGTCCAGGGCCTGCGGCGAGAGCCACTTCTGCGCGGCCAGGTCCTGCGCGCTTCTAGTCCTCGGCCGCCTGCTGCAGCTGCACGCTGTAGGCCGCGCGAGCAAAGTATAGCCCCGTTCCTCCTGCCGAAGCCGGCTGCCGCGGGTCGGCGTTACTGCGGAAAACCGAACACGTTGGCCGGCTCGTCCGTCTGCGGGCGGTTGCGGGGGATGCGGTTCACGGCGGCGAGCACCGGCGGCGCGACGCGATAGAGGAGGTTGCGGTGCGCATCGCTCAGGGTGAGGCCGGCGCGCGCAACCGCGGCATCGACGATGGTGCGGGTGGGCCCGTCGATGTCGACCTTCAGGGCTTCCGCCGCGGGCGCCGTCAGCAACGGCGCCTGCGCGCCCGGCGTGAGTTGCGGCCGGCGGCGGCGCCAGTCGGTTGCCTGTTCGTAGGCGTGGCCCGCGTTCAACACCGTGGCTTCATTGAACGGCCGGCCGACCAGTTGCATCGCCAGCGGCAGCCCGTCATCGGTGTATCCATTGCACACGACCAATGCCGGCCCGGCCGACACGCTGAAAGGCGTGTAGATGTTCGGCTTCTCCCATTTGTCCGAGAAGCCCGAACCGATCAGTGTATCGAGGCGTGCCGCCGGCGCTGCGCTGGCGGTCAGCAGCACGTCGAACTGTTCGTAGAGCGGCGTCATCTCGTCGACCATGCGCCGCCGTTCGCGCTGCGCCCGCACGTAGTCGGCCGCCGTGAACAGGAAGCCGGGCAGGTTGCGCCCCACGAAGTCCGCACCGAAATCCTGCAGGCGCTCGCGCATCGCCTGCTCGTGGATCACCACCAGTTCCGCCTTGGCGATCACCATCTTCACGTCGTTGTAGGCTTGGCGCGTGCGCATCCGCGCCACGCCGATCGTTGCACCGAGCGCGCGGAACACGTCGATCGCGCCTTCCATCGCGCGCGCCATCGCAGGCGGGGTGGGGCCCTCGTCTTCCCAGAAATGCCGCACCACGCCGATGCGCAGCCCGCGGATATCGCCCGTCAGAGCCTTCGCGTAGTCGGGCAAGGCGTGCTGCGCGCTCGTCGGGTCCTTCGGGTCGTGGCCCGCGATGGCCTGCAGCACGAGCGCGCAGTCCTCCACCGTCCATGCCATGGGGCCGCAGTGGTCGAAGGTGAAGGAGTTCGGAGTCACGCCCTTGCGGCTGACGAGCCCATAGGTCGGCTTGAGACCGGCGAGCCCGCACAAGGCGGACGGGATACGGATGGACCCGCCGGTGTCGGTGCCAAGCGCCGCCGGCATGAAGCCCGCCGCTACGGCCGCGCCGGAACCCGAACTTGAACCGCCGGTGAAATGCGCTGTGTTCCAGGGATTGCGCGCGGGCGGCCACGGCAGGTCGAGCGATGGGCCGCCGCTCGCGTACTCGTGCGTGGCCAGTTTGCCCAGCAGCACCGCGCCCGCATCGAGCAGCCATTGCGCGGCAGTGGCCGTGGTGGCGGGCACGTTGTCGAGGCCCAGCTTCGAATGTCCGGTGGTGCGGATGCCGGCGGTGTCGTAGATGTCTTTCAGGCCGAAGGGGATGCCGTGCAGCGGGCCTCGGTGGCGCCCCTTGGCGATTTCCACCTCCGCCGTGCGGGCCTGCTCGAGGGCCCGTTCGTTAGTCCGCGTGATGAACGCGTTCACCTGCGCGTCCAGCGCATCGGCACGCGCCATCAGCGCCTGCGTGTACTCCACCGGCGATAGCTCGCGGGAGGCGATCAGCCGGGCGGCTTCCGCCAGTGTCAGGAAATGAAGGTCTGCAGGCATGCGTCGATCTGGTGAATGGCGGGGATACGGTGCAACGAAATGGTGGGTGCGGACGTGCGGCGTAGTGAGAGCGTTATTGCCATTATAATGGTCTGCTTCCCGCGACGATAATCGGGTGGTCTGATTTTTTGCCGGAGCGTGGTTGCGCCATGAAAAAGCCGTTGTCCTTGTTCATCGTTTCGCTGGTGGGTGCGTTGTTCAGCGCCGCCGCGCCGGCCCAAACGTATCCCACGCGACCCGTGCGCATCATGGTCGGCTTTCTGCCGGGCGGCTCCACCGACATCATGGTGCGGCTTGTCACGCCCGCCCTGACCGAAGCCTTCCAGCAGCAGTTCGTGATCGACAACCGCCCCGGCGCCAACAGCAACATCGCCAACGAGCTCGTGGCCAAGGCCGCGCCGGACGGCTACACGCTGCTCGGCGTCTCGGCGTCGTTTTCCATCAACGTGAGCCTGTATCCCAAGATGGGCTACGACCCGGTGCGCGACTTTGCGCCCATCACGCGCATCGCCGCCGTCCACAACGTGCTGGTCGTGCATCCTTCGCTACCCGTGAAGACCGTGAAGGACCTCGTCGCGCTCATCAAGGCGAAGCCTGGCCAGTTGGTGTTCGCGTCCTCGGGCAGCGGCAGCACCTCGCATCTGGCGGCGGAGCTGCTCAAGACGAGCGTGGGCGGCCTCGACGCCGTCCATGTGCCTTACAAGAGCGGCCCGCCCGCGCTGATCGATCTCGTCTCCGGCCAGGTGCAGATGCTGATCGCCACGATGCCTTCGACGCTGCCGTACGTGCAGGGCGGCCGCCTGCGCGCGGTCGCGGTGGCAAGCCTCAAGCGGGCGCAGGCCATGCCCAACGTGCCGACCTTCATCGAGTCGGGCTTTCCGGGCTTCGAGGTCTCTGCGTGGAACGCGATGCTGGCGCCCGCCGGCACACCGCCCGAGATCATCAACCGCCTCAACGCCGCCATCGTCAAGGCCGTGCAGACGCCGGAGGTGCGCGAGAAGCTGCTGACCCAGGGGGCTGAGCCCATCGGCGATTCCCCGGATCAGTTCGGCGCCTACCTTAAGGCCGAGGTCGCCAAGTGGGCCAAGGTCATCAAGGCGTCGGGGGCCAAGCTCGACTGAGCGTCGATTGAAGGCGGGCAAACTCACGCCCTGAGCCACCGCCCCCCGTATCCTGCGCAGCCATCCACACCGGAGGCTCGCATGAACCACGCCAATGTAGTGCTCGACCAGCCGCACCTGATCGATACCCTGCGCTTCCGCGTGCAGGTCGAGAAATCCCTGCCGCAGGAAACCGTCCGCATCGGTGTGCGCGTGCTCGTCATCGTCCGCGGCTCCGACCGCGACAGCGCCGCGCTCGAAAGCCGCGTCCGCGAAGCGCTCGGCCTCGAACTCGTCTTTGACAAACTCCGGCAAGACCGCGCCGGTTTTGGCTTCGACCTGGGCAAGGAAGGTCTCGAGCTGTTCCTGCACCACCTGAAAGAGTGTCGTTTCCCATTCGCGCGCCGCTGCTCGTCGGCGGACGAGTTCGAGCCCAATTGCGCAATCGCGTCGGCGCGTTGAGCGGTACACGCCAGCGCCGCACTGATATCATGCGGCTCTGAACAGGAGGCGTGTAACGTGAACGGAATCAAAGTCGAGAGCCCGCCCGGGGCGACGGATATTGATATATGAAAACGACACTACTGCGACGATTGGCTACCGCCAGCGCCATTCTTGCGGCGCTCGGCACAAGTCAATTCGCCCACGCCCAGTCCGGCTATCCCAGCAAGCCAATACGCCTCATCATTCCTTTCGCTCCTGGCGGCGGCACCGACCTCACGGCGCGCGCGATCGCGATGAAACTCACCGAAGCGTGGGGGCAAACGGTGGTGCCCGATAATCGCGCTGGGGCGAACGGCACGATCGGCGTCGACATTGCGACCAAGTCGCCGCCCGATGGGCACACGCTCACCATGATTTCGTCGAGCCACTCCGTCAATTCTTCGCTCTACAAACTGCCGTACGATCTCGCGCGCGACCTCGCACCGATCACGCAGGCAACGACACAGCCGTACGCGCTGGTCGTGCATCCATCGGTTGCCGCCAAGTCCGTCAAGGAAGTGATCGCACTCGCCAAAGCCAAACCCGACGCGATGACGTATGGCTCATCCGGCCTCGGCGGACTCAGCCACCTGTCCGGCGCGCTGTTGTGCTCATTGGCCGGCATCAAGCTCGTACACGTGCCTTACAAAGGCGGCGCCCCCGCGCTCAACGACGTGGTTGGCGGCCAGATCCAGATGCTGTTCTCGACGCTCTTGCAGAGCGACACGCAGCGCAAAGCCGGACGCGTGCGCGCGCTCGCAGTGACGACGAAACAGCGCTCGCCCGGCGCGCCGGATTTGCCGACGATGCAGGAAGCAGGCGTGCCCGGCTACGAAGTGGCCGGCTGGTACGGCGTGCTCGCACCGGCCAAGACGCCGCGTCCCATCATCGACAAGCTCAACAAGGAAATCGTCCGCATCCTGCATAGTCCCGACGTGCAAAGCCGGTTGGCTGCCGATGGCTCCGAGGCGGTCGGCAGCACACCCGAGCAGTTCGGCGCGCATATCAAAAGCGAAGTGACGAAATGGAGCAAGGTCGTCAAGGAAGCCAACATCCGTGTCGATTGAAATCCAAATCTTGAACCGTAAAGGAAGCGAAGGTCGCAAAGGAATGCAAACGCAAAATTGGCCGCAGATGAACGCAGATAAACGCAGATCAGAAATACGCTACAAACGTTCTACCCGATTCAATTGTATTTGGTTTTCCTTTGCGTCCTTCGCTTCCTTTGCGGTGAAAGCTTTTCTTTGCATTGCTCTGCTCCGCGCGGGATTTGCATTAAGCGCGACGCCTGAGAACTACCCCAACCGCCCCATCCGCTTCATCGTGCCTTTCGTTCCCGGCGCCGGCACCGACATGACGGCGCGCGCGGTCGCCCAGAAGCTCGGGGAGAATCTCGGCCAGCAGGTCGTGGTCGATAACCGCGCGGGCGCTGCCGGCAACATCGGCATGGAACTCACCGCAAAATCGCTGCCCGACGGTTATACGATAGTGCTGGTCTCGGCCTCGCATACGACCAACCCGGCGTTGTACAAGAAACCGACGTATGACCTGGTGCGCGATTTCGCGCCCGTCTCGCAGATGACAGCGCAGCCCTACTGCCTCACCGTGCACTCGTCGGTGCCAGCCAAATCGATTCGCGAACTCATCGACCTCGCCAGGGCCAAGCCGAATACGCTGACTTACGGCTCTTCGGGTACAGGCGGATTAAGCCACCTCGCGGGCGCCATGTTCGCGCACATGGCCAAAATCGAATGGATACATGTTCCGTATAAAGGCGGTGCAGCTGCCATCAACGATTTGCTCGGCGGCCAGATCAATGCGCAGTACACCACCATCATAGGCACCATCCAGCATGTCAAAGCCGGGCGCATGCGCTGGCTCGCGATCAGCACGGCGCAGCGCTCGAAGGCGGCGCCCGATCTGCCGACGATTTCTGAAGCCGGCGTGCCGGGGTTCGACGTCAGCGGCTGGTACGGCGTGCTCGCCCCCGCCAAAACACCGCCGCCTGTCGTCGCATTTCTCAGCAGCGAAATCATCAAGGCGCTCAAGGCGCCCGAAGTCGGCGATCGCTTCGCCAGCGACGGCTCGGAGCCCGTCGGCCGCACGCCCGAGAATTTCGCGGCTTACATCACATCCGAAATTGCCAAGTGGGCGAAGGTCATCAAAGAAACAGGCGTAAAGGCGGAGTAATTCTTGAAGCCACCGCAGATAAACGCCGATGAACGCAGATAGATATTGAGCTTTATAATGTCGATCCTCATCCGCGTTCATCTGCGTTCATCGGCGGTTACATAACAGGAGGTTGAATGTCGATTGCCCTCGAACTTGCACAGCGCATCACCGAAGTCACCTACGACAGTCTGCCGCCCGACGCCATCCGCTGGGCCAAGATGGGCATACTCGATACCGTGGGCGTAACGCTCGCCGGCGCCCGCGAAGACGCCACGCGCCTCGCCGCGCGCGCATTGGGCTCAAGCCCCGGCCCCAGCTATGTATTCGGCACGGAACAGCGCGTGAATCCGCTCGATGCGGCGCTGGTCAACGGCGCAGCTTCCCACGCTCTCGATTTCGACGATTGCAACAATACCTTCGGCGGACACCCGTCGGCACCCATACTGCCCGCGCTGTTTGCGCTGGCCGATGAAACGGGCGCCAGTGGCCGTGACTTCATCGCCGCCTACGTTGCCGGCTTCGAAGCGGAAACCAAGATCGCGTTCGGCGTCAATTTCCATCACTACATGAAAGGCTGGCACCCGACCGCAACACTCGGCGTGTTCGGCTCCGCCGCCGCCTGCTCGTATCTGCTGAAGCTCGACGCCGCGAAGACCGCAGTTGCGATTGCCGCGGCCGTGTCGTTCTCCTCGGGCGTCAAAGCCAACTTCGGCACCATGATGAAGCCGCTGCACGTCGGACACTGCGCGCGCAACGGCCTCTACGCGGCGCTGCTGGCGCGCGAAGGCTACACGGCGAACGCCGCCACGGCGTTCGAGCACAAGCAGGGCTTCTTCAACGTGTTCAACGGTGAAGGCAATTACGACGCAGAGAAAATCCTGCCGGCGTGGGGCAAACCGTGGGACATCGTCGAACCGGGTATCGCGATCAAACAATATCCCTGCTGCGGCAGCACGCACCCGGCGATCGATGCGATGCTGATGCTGGTGCGCGAGCACAAACTGAAGCCCGCCGACATCGAGCGCGTAGACTCGTGGACGCACACGCGGCGTCTCGAGCACACCAACCGCCCGAACCCGCAAAGCGAGTTGGACGCAAAATTCAGCGTGCACTACTGCCTGGCGCGCGCGCTCGTCGACGGCAAGGTCGTGATCGGCCAGTTCGAAGGCGACGCCTACAAAGACAAAAAAACGCGCGACCTGATGCCGCGCATACACGCAGCGGCGTACACGACCGCGCAGTTCCCGGCCGACAATCATTTCGGGGCCGAAGTGAAAGTCACGCTGCGCGACGGCACGGTGCACACGCAAAAAGTCGACCAGCCGTACGGCCGCACGTCGGCCAACCCCCTGACAACCGAGCTGCTCAAAGAAAAATTCGTCAACTGCGCCAAGCGTGTGCTGCCCGAACCGCGCATAGCGGAAATGTATGCCGCGATCGAAAAATTCGAACGCCTGGCCGACGTCCGCGAATTGACGGCATTGACGTCGTCGCACCAGAAAAGTGCCGCGCGCACCGCTTTAGCCGCCAGCGCATAGGCAACCGCCTTTTCTCACGCGGTTTTGGCCGGTGTTTTCGGTCCGTGTTACAGTGGCACGGCTTTCGCTTTACATGATAAAGACATACTCAGAGGAGGTTCCATGTTCCGCTTAATCCATCTCGGCCTGATCGCAGTTTTTGCAACCGTGGTTGCGGCACCCGCCAGCGCACAGAACGCGCTTGAGGACATCAAGAAGCGCGGCACGCTGATCGTCGGCGTCAAGGCCGACTACAAGCCGTACGGCTTCCGCGACCCCAGCGGTGCCATCGTCGGAATCGAACCCGACCTTGCGGCCGACGTCGCCAAGCGCCTCGGCGTCAAACTCGAACTGGTGCCCGTGGTGTCGTCCAACCGCATGCAGTTCCTCGAACAGGGCAAGATCGACCTCATGATCGCAACCATGAACGACAAGCCCGACCGCCGCAAAGTGGTTTACATCGTCGAGCCTTCCTACTACTCGTCGGGCGTCAACATCCTCACGCCGAAAACCGCCAAGCTGAAGGAGTGGGCCAACCTCAAGGGCAAAAAAGTGTGCATGATCCAGGGCGCCTGGTACAACAAACAGATCCAGCAGGACTACGGCGCGGAAATCGTCGCGTTCAAGGGCACCGCCGAAGTCTACAGCGCGCTCAAAGGCAACGATTGTGTGGGCTTTGCCTACGACGACACGCTGGTGATGGCCAATCTCCTGGAACCGGAGTGGAAAGACTACGAAATGCCGTTCAAGACCATACTCGACGATCCGTGGGGCCTCGCGGTCAAACTTGGCGAAGAAAGTTTCTACAAAATGATGTCGAACACCGTCGCCGACTGGCACCGCAGCGGGCTACTGATGCAGCTCGAGAAAAAATACGGACTGGGGAACACTGCTTTCGCGATCAAGATGAACGCCGATTACAAAGCCAAGAAGTAAAGACGCACAATCCGGCACAGGGCGCGGCGCACACCGCGCCCTTTTGTTTAGAAGTCTTCGTCTCAACAATCCCCTCTCCCCGTTTTTACGGGGCGAGGGAGCATTTCCAGAGCCCATTAACATATGCAGGAATTCTTTGACTGGTTCCGCTGGCTCTATGATGCGACCGGCATCAATCTCACGATTTTCTACGACAGCTTCGACCGCAGCCGTTTCGTCAACGGTTTCCTGACCACCCTCAAGCTGGCGGCATCCTGCGTCACGCTGAGCGTTGCGGTCGGCGTGGTCGGTGCCTGGCTGCAGGGCTCGCGCCTGAATTTCACGCGCCGGGTCGTCTACTGGTACATCCAGCTCTTCCGCAATACACCGCCGCTGGTGCAGCTCTATTTCTTTTATTTCGGCATCGGCCATCTGGTGAAAGGCGCGAGCGGAGTCCCGCTGGTAACCAATATGCAGTGGGCGATATTCGCGTTGTCGCTCTACGCCGGTGCATTCAACGTGGAAATCTTCCGTTCCGGCATCGAAGCCGTGCCGCGCGCCACCATAGAGGCCGCGGAGTCGCTGGGCTTCTCGCGGCTCAGGGCATACGTGCTCATCGTGCTGCCGCTGGCGTTTCGCATCAGCCTGCCTGCGCTCAACAACAACCTCGTCAACCTCGTCAAAACCACCAGCATCTCGTACGCGATCGCCGTGCCCGAACTGCTCTATGTCTCGAACCAGATCTGGTCGGACTCGGTCAACGTGCCGGAAATGATGAACGTGCTGCTGATCTGCTATGTGAGCCTCGTCGGCATCCTGGTGTGGCTCATGCACAAGTGGGAAAACGCAATGCGCGTGCCCGGGTTCGGAACGGTCTGACGCCATGCGCGGACTCAATCAAATTGCCACCGATCTGCCAGTGCTCAATACGGCAGCGCTGAACCGCATACAAACCTTTGCCGGCGGCGCGCGCCTGACTCTCACGCCGGCACTCGGCTTGCTGCTGGTCGCGTGCTTCGCAGCCAGCATCGGTGTTGCGCAGGCGCAGGCAGCGAGTGGCCATCCCTCGGTGCTGGCCACGCTGTGGAAATGGACGCCACTCATCCTGAAAGGCTTCGTGTTCAATATCGCGATCAGCTTTCTGGCGATGGCAATCGGCACGTTCTTCGGCATGTTTCTCGGCCTCGCGCAGATTTCCCTGCTTCGCCCGGTGCGCAAAGGCGCGTGGTTCGTTACACATTTCTTCCGCAATGCCCCGTGGCTCGTGCTGCTGTTCTATTGCATGTTCCTGCTGCCGTTCAAGTTCACGCTGTTCGGCATCACCATCCCGTTTCCGGACTGGATCAAGGCGACGCTGGGCCTCTCGCTGCCGGTGATGGCCAACGTTTCTGAAATCGTGCGCGGCGCAATCCAGTCGATCCCGACCGGGCAATGGGAGTCGGCCTACTCGCTCGCTTTCAACCGCCGCCAGACCCTGTGGATGATCATCCTGCCGCAGGGTGTTAAGCGCATGCTGCCGCCGTGGATGAACGTCTATTGCATACTGGCGGTCGGCACGGTGCTCGCCTCAGTGGTCGGTGTGCAGGAAGTGATGACGCTCACGGGCGACGCACTGAGCGCGGAAAACCGTCCGGAACTGTTGATGCCTTTCTACGGCTTCGTGCTATTGCTGTTTTTCGCCTACTGTTATCCGATTGCACGCTGGACCGTCGCCATGGAGCGCAAATACGCGGTTAAGATATGAGCAAAGAACCCTACATCAGCGTCAAAGACATCCACAAATCCTTCGGCAAAGCGAAAGTCCTGAGCGGCATCTCGTTCGACATCGCGAAAGGCGAGGCCGTGTGCATCATCGGCCCCTCGGGATCCGGCAAATCCACGCTGCTGCGCTGCCTCAACGGCCTGGCGGAGATCGATCGCGGCACCATCCGCATTGGCACGCACAATGTGCACGAGATCAAGACCGATCAACAGAAAATCGCGCTGCGCAAGGACGTGTCGATGGTGTTTCAGCAATACAACCTGTTCCCGCACAAGACTGCGCTGGAGAACATCATGATGGCGCCAATCCACGTGCTGAAGCAGGACAAGCAGGAAGTCGAAGCGCGTGCGTTCGCCCTCCTGAAGAAAGTGCGGCTCGACGGCAAGGAAAAACACTACCCGGGCGAACTGTCCGGCGGCCAGCAGCAACGCGTCGCCATCGCACGCTCGCTGGCGATGCGCCCGTCAGTGATGCTGTTCGACGAAGTCACTTCCGCGCTCGACCCCGAAACCGTCAAGGAGGTGCTGGTGACCATCCGCGAACTCGTCGACGACGGCCTCACCTGCGTACTCGTCACCCACGAAATGGGTTTCGCGCGCGAAGTCGCCGAGCACGTCTACTTCACCGATCAGGGTGTGATCGTGGAGCATGGCAAGCCGGCCGAGATCTTCAGCAACCCGCGCGAAGCGCGCACCAAGGCGTTTCTGGATCAGATTCTTTAGAAGGTCTGGGTCCGCAAGCCAAGCACAAGTGGGCGGTGGTATGAGGTTATTTCGTTCGTTACCGCACAGAGGACGTGCCGGGATGACATGACTTGTTCAGTTCCGTGGCATCGATGGAACTGAGCGAACGGGAATTCCCAACAGCGGGCAGTCGCGACCGTCAGAATTTGGCGCAGGAGACGCTCCCATCTCTCTAAAGCTGTCGTTCATTGGCAGCCCGGGGCAACCAGCGCCACATGCACGCCAACTCGTGCTCACCGGGGCGCCGCGAATGCGATGGCCTACTGGTAGATGAGGGCCCGCATTTCGTTGTAGCGCTGCAAAGCCTCTGCGTGCGCCAGGCGCGCGTCGGCATCATAGTCAGTCTTGGGTACGGGCTCGGGATCGAAATGTCCGTAGGTATCCACACCCCGCACCAGCGATGCCGTCACGCGCACCTTGCTCGTGCAGCGGCAATCCGTCGGAATGTAGCTCACACCAAAGCCAATCCGCCGGTCCGCCGAGTTATTGGGGCCGGAACGGTGCAGGATATGCGTGTGATGCAGCGACATCTGACCCGTCGCAAGCGGCATGAAGTCGGTGCGGCTGGTGTCGAACGGGACTGCCACCGTTTGGCCGCGCGACAGCAGATTGTGTTTCGACGCGCGGTCTTCGTGCGGAAGCTGGTCCAGTAACTGGCTGCCCGGAATGACTTCCATACAGCCGGCTTCGAGCGAGGCGTCGGATACCGCGACCCAGGCCGCGATCTGCGCGTCGGGCTTGAGGCTGAAATAGGTCGCGTCCTGATGCCAGTCGACAAATCCCGGATCGCGCGACTCCTTGGGAAAAATCGTAAACTGATAAACGAGAATGTTGGGCCCGATAATGTCCTCGACCGCGTCAAGCACTGCGGACTCGCGCACGAGTTCGGCGGCCCAGCGGAACAGCAGATGCGGCTTATAGGCCCTGCGCTCGGCACGAATCGGCCCCCAGGCGCGCTCTGACTCTTCCATACGGCGCCTGTACTCAACGGCCTTTTCACGCGGCAGCACATCAATCGGTGCAACATATCCGTCCGCGTGATAAGAACGGATTTGCTCAGGGGTCAATATTTTCGGCATGGCGGCATCGACTTCATCTATCGTGATCACAAGATTGGCTTGCGCAGTTCCCGGGGACGCGCAGCCGGCTTCATCCGGGTTTTCTAATGTATGGTGTAGCCGCCATCGACTAACAGGTTGTGGCCCTGTATCGACGTGGCATCGGTGGAGAGCAAAAACAACACGGCTTTGGCCACCTCGTCGCATTCGACCAGCCGGCCGGTCACCATGTAGCGCATGCGCTCGGCGTGCAACTCGGGCGTGGCGGTCATGCGCCGCATATTGTCTTCAGTGGCCGCCGGACCGGGACTAACCGCGTTGACCTGGATATTGTGCCGCCCCGCTTCGAACGCCATCGAACGCGTAAACTGGATCAACGCAGCCTTGGCGAGGCTGTAGAGCGCGATGCCTTCCTGCGCCACCAATCCCATCTGACTCGCGATGTTGACGATGCGGCCGCCTCCCGCTGCGCGCATGTGCGGCAGTACCGCCTGGCTAGCAAAAAAAGGCGCGCGCAGATTAACGGCAATTAGCCGGTCGAAATCCTCGCTTGAGTACTCGCCGAGGAGCTTGCGCATTCGGATGCCTGCATTATTAACGAGCGCATATACGCTTCCCATTGCGTCCACAGCCTGCCCCACCATGTCTTCGGCGGTATTGCGCTGCCCGAGGTCGGCTTGCATGATCCGGACCTCTCCCGCCGCACCTGCCTGCTTGCACTCGCCGGCTGCGCGTTGAAGACTGTCCAGCGTTCCGTCGGCGACCAGAAACAACCCGGCACCATTGCGTGCGAGCTCAAGCGCTATGGCGAGGCCGAGGCCGCGCGACGCGCCGGTGACGATTATGTTGCTTCCCTTGAGGATCGGCATGAGGATTTGCGTCAGCTTCCCGGCAGCTTGTGCGCGATCGGCAGGAACATGTCGCGCCACGAAGCCGGCGCCTCCTTGATCGTGCCGATTTTGTGCATGAACTCGGCAAATCGCAGGCTAGCCTGCGGGACGTTGGTAAAAATCGTGCGCGGATCATTCAGGAGCTGCATCATGTCGGCGAGCGGTGTTTTTTCCTTGGTCACCGACAAATAGAGTTCGGCGGCCGCTTTCTTGTCGCGATTGATGGTATCCACCGCATCCTTGACCGCAGCGAACACGGCGGCGACTGTCTTTGGATTCGCATCCGCGAACTTTTTGGTGGTCCAGACCGCGGTCAGACTCGCGTCGCCCATGACATCGTAGGAACTCAGCACATTCCTGATGCGCGGATTCTTGAGCTCGATGATCTGATAAGGCGGTGACGCGAAATGCGAATTCACTTCAGACGCGTCGGACAGGATCGCAGCCACGGCGTCGGGGTGCGACATAGACACCGTCAACGAATCGAGCTTCGCGTAGTTGGCGTCCCCAAACGTCTTCGCCGCCGCCATCTGCAGCACGATCGCCGCGGTCGAGAGTTTGACCGAAGGCAGCGCGATTTTGTCTTTATCGGTAAAATCCTTCAGCGAGTTGATGCTCGGATTGCGCGTATTCAGATAAACCGGCATTGAATTCGTGGCCGACACGCCACGGACCTCCTGCGGCGAACCTTTGGTGCGTGCCCACAGCAATATGAGCGACGGCACCGCGCCGGCGCCGAACGAAAGATTATCCGACAGGAGCGCGTCGTTCATGCCGGCACTGCCGGCGAACTGGCCCCAGGAGACTTTGACGTCGCCCAGCGCCTGCTCTTTCGCGTGCTTTTCAATCAGCTTGTGCTGCTCCATCACGATAAACGGCAGGAATGCAATGCCGTACTGCCGTGCCAACCTGATTTCGTTCACTTCAGCGCGCGCCGCCGACGCGCAAAGCAGCACCGCTAACAATAAAATATTTCGTGCGATCAATCGTGTCATGTGCGTTCCTTGGTCAAGGGTATGTGCGGAGCCGGCATTGCTTTGCGCATTCTGCAGGCTCGATATGAGTGCCAAGCGTATCACATGCGCCCGGGTGCGGCCCTCCGCGCCGGCATGACGCGTCAACCCTGTCGTTGTGCCGCCCCCGCCGCCGAGGTCCAATTTTTCAACGTTGCCGTTGACGGGCACGGGGCGCGGCTGCCGTCATAATCGTTATCGGCGGCCATTGTCCCGCAAGACTTGCAGCAGCGGATCGACGCTACGCCAGTTCACGCAATCATCGACAGCTGTTTCAACCGCTTTCACGCCTTCGGGCGTGAGCACCAATCCAGCAAGCCCGCGAAATTTTTCGCGCACGTCGGACTCTTTGTATGGCTCGCCGACGTGCCTGTCGTTCTCATGGGCATGCGTAGCCTGCCGGCCATCTTTCAGCGTGAGAGTAACGCGAGCGGGCTTGAGGCGCGGCAACGCCGCGGTCATCCCCGCATCTTCGGTTATGTGCACCCGATGGCGCAGCGCTGCAATGGCCGGATTGTGCAAAGCCGTTTCGGTAAACGATTCATAGCGCAGATGGCCATTGACCACCAACGCCGCCGCAGCGTGCGGCAGCGAGTACTTGCCAC
This sequence comes from Bordetella parapertussis, assembly GCA_945870465.1. Next base: position 21,520 of record CAMBSS010000006.1, read on the forward strand.
CGAAATACGTCGGCGGATTGGCGTTGCACATTCCCGCAGCAAATTGATAAGTGGCCACGTCGATCCGCTCTATGTCCTCAGGCTTTGGATGCAATTCTGCAAGGGCATCCTCGAGCGCGTCGAGAGCGGGATAGATCGGATAGCAGCAGGCGCGCAGGCGGAAGTGATTGTGGGTGATTTCCCACCGCACGCCGAGCTCGTCCAGCAGATGCGAGGCATCGAAGCCATCACTCACGAGACTGGTCATCGCCTGCTCGATGGCGTTGTCCTGTGCTATGAAACCGGCAATCGCCAATTCCGGCGCCAGCGAGGCCGCGAAACCGCTCATCCCGCCAGCTACGTTGAGCGTTGTCGCACCTGCGACTACGTTGCTATAAGCGGCGCTAACCACCAGGTTGGCTCCGATACGCACCGCAGTGCTCGTTTGTGCAGCGTTGAGGCCGCGCGCGCGGGCCGCCGCAGCGATGGCGCCCAGCAAGGAAGCCTGGCCGTTCGGGTGTGCAAGCGGCCGCCGCGTCGTAGCTGCGCCCACGCGGATGGCAAAGTCATACGCGACGACGAGCGCGGTCAGGATTTCGCGCCCAGTGCAGCGCGACGATTCTGCAACGGCCAGCAAACCAGGCACGATCTGCACCGCGGCCTGCGCCGAAACCTCATCGTGCAGCTCGCCGAGTTCGATCGAACGAGCGGCAATGCCATTGAGGAGCGCCGCACGACCAGTATCGGTAATGGGCCACCCGCGCGTGAACACGGTCGCCCCCGTACCTGCGCTCGCATTCAAGCCTTCGTGCAATCGCCGCACTTCCGGTTGTACGGAGCCGGCCAGCATTACCCCGATCGTGTCGAGCAGCACGAGATTGGCGTGCTGCTGAACCGGCCGTGGAATATCCTCCCACTGAGTGTCGGCGACGAACTGCGCGAGCCTTTCGATTTGTTCAGCCATACTGATCCTTTATCTCCAGTTTTTTGGAATATACAGCTTTAGCATAAATTCCCGATCTAAGGCTGTGCAAAACACCGGAGAACCTGAAAAATCGCACGCCAGATCGCGGAGTTCCACGGTGGCACGGCAACGGCCGCAGACCGCACGGACGGCAGCGGCGTGGTTTTCGAACTGCGGTTTCCTTTTGCGCCGTAAAAACGGGTGAGGCATTGCGAACGATCAGCCATCTCTTGGGCAGCACTATACGGTGGCGGCATTTCCTGGAAACTCATTTAATCATCGGCAAGATCGACCAGCGCGGCCGCTTGCCCGCAGCCCCCGATTCTGGGATATTGCCATCTGCCACTGGTACAGCGGGGTTGTCATGAAAGAACTCATTTTTGTAGTCGAAGAGGCGCCCGAGGGCGGTTACACCGCGCAGGCGCTGGGTGAAGGTATTTTCACGGAAGCTGACGATCTCAAGAGCCTCCAGGTCAACGTCCGCGAAGCGGTAAAGTGCCACTTCGAGGAGGGGCAGGCGCCCGCAATGGTGCGGCTCCATTTCGTGCGCGACGAACTAATCGCGGTATGAGGCTGCCTCGCGACGTTTCAGGTCGCGAGCTGGCCAAGGCAGCGGGTGCTCTCGGATACCAGATCAGCCGTCAGACCGGCAGCCATATCCGGCTGACCACAACCCGCAACGGCGAACATCACATCACTATTCCCGCGCACGATGCACTGAAAATCGGGACACTCGCGGCGATTCTCGGCAACATTGCAGCCCACCTTGAGCTTGACCGGGACGAAGTGACGACGCTGATATTCCCCGGTAAGTAAGTAACTACGCGCCACGAAACAGTGCATGTCAAGGACTACAAACTCACGCGCTTTTCGTCGGAACGGCTGATGCGATTTCTGACGCTGCTCGATCGCGACGTTGAAATCATCATCCGGCCCAAAGCCAAAGCACACACCGCGGGCCTGGTTTCGGTGTCGATTGCACGGGCTGCATAAAGGTTTGAGCATTGTTAATCGCATCTCCGGTGCGAAATTCGATATTCGGAATTAGGAGCTTGGTGGATTGCGGATGCCTTTTTCGGAATTCCTCTCGCGTTTTAAGAAGTCCGTCTATTGAAAAGTAATCGGTTATTCCGAAGACTTGGACTTGAGACTCTTCTAGTCGACGGCAATACTCCTCCCAAACATCTCCGGAGGTCAGTTTAAATTGGTCGTTGAGCTTTGTTCCGGGAAAATGGAGATGAAGATCCCATATCCTCCATTCTGAACCTTTGGGCCATTCTTTCTTCACAACTGCCTCCCCAGAAAACCATACACGCTCAAATATACGTCGCGTTCAATTGCTCATATGACGGCCGAATACCGCAATGTGTGGCTCCGTGGCAACCATTTCTGAAAAGCACGAATTCCGCGCTTAAAAAGCGGACAATAGGGGCTTAATTATTACGGATGCCGTCGCAAATTCCCATGGAAATTAAAGTCAACTTTCTCGACAAGTTTCGTCTTGAAGCCAGGTTCGATGACTTCACGGTGGTGGCCGATCAACCCATCCGATATAAGGGCGATGGCTCGGCGCCCGGGCCGTTCGATTACTTTCTGGCTTCATCGGCGCAGTGTGCGGCGTACTTTGTGAAGTTGTACTGCGTTACGCGCAATATTCCCACCGATAACATCCGACTGTCGCAGAACAATATTGTCGACCCGGAGAATCGCTACAAGCAGATTTTCAAGATACAGGTCGAATTGCCGGCGGATATCTCGGCCAAAGACCGCCAGGGGATTTTGCGCTCCATCGACCGTTGCACTGTGAAAAAGGTGGTGCAGGCCGGGCCTGAGTTTGTGATTGAAGAGGTCGAAAATCTGGATGCCGATGCCCAGGCCTTGCTGGTGCTGAATCCGTCCTCGGAAGCTGCCACTTATATTGCGGGCAAGGACCTGCCGCTGGAGCAAACCATCGCCAATATGTCAGGCGTTCTGGCGGGCCTGGGCATGAAGATTGAAATCGCTTCGTGGCGCAATATTGTTCCCAATGTATGGTCGCTGCATATCCGCGATGCTCACTCCCCGATGTGTTTCACCAATGGCAAGGGCGCGACCAAGGAAAGCGCGCTGGCGTCGGCGTTGGGCGAGTTTATCGAACGATTGAGTTGCAATCATTTCTACAACGATCAGTTCTGGGGCGAAGACATCGCCGACGCGGCGTTCGTGCATTATCCGACCGAGCGCTGGTTCAAGCCCGGCCGCAAAGATGCACTACCGGCCGGCATACTCGATGAATATTGTCTAAAGATTTACAACGCCGACGGCGAATTACGCGGTTCGCATCTCTACGACACCAACTCCGGCAACGTAAAGCGAGGCATCTGCGCGCTGCCGTATGTGCGCCGGTCGGACGGCAAGGTGGTGTATTTCCCGACCAATCTGATCGACAACCTGTTCCTCAGCAATGGCATGAGTGCAGGCAATACGCTGGCCGAAGCGCAAGTGCAATGCCTGTCTGAAATCCTCGAGCGGGCGGTAAAACGCGAAATTCTCGAAGGCGAGATGACGCTCCCTGATGTGCCGCACGAAGTGCTGGCTAAATACCCCGGCATTCTGGCCGGCATTAAAGGGTTGGAGGAGCAAGGCTTTCCGGTGCTGGTGAAGGATGCGTCGCTGGGCGGGAAGTTTCCGGTGATGTGCGTCACCCTGATGAACCCGCATACCGGCGGCGTGTTTGCCTCGTTCGGATCGCACCCCAGCCTTGAAGTGGCGCTGGAACGCAGTCTTACGGAGTTGCTGCAAGGTCGCAGTTTTGAAGGCCTGAACGATCTGCCCCGACCCACCTTTGAAAGCAACGCTGTGACCGAGCCGAATAACTTTGTCGAGCACTTTATTGATTCCAGCGGTATCGTGTCGTGGCGCTTTTTCAGCTCCAAGACCGATTTCGATTTTGTCGAGTGGGACTTTTCCGGCCACGGTGAAAATTCTAATGCCGAAGAAGCTGCGACCTTGTTCGGCATGCTCGAAGACATGGGTAAAGAAGTCTATATGGCAGTGTATGACGACTTAGGCGCAACCGCCTGCCGCATTCTGGTGCCGGGCTATTCGGAGATCTATCCGGTCGAGGATTTGATCTGGGACAACACCAATAAAGCGCTGTCGTTTCGCGCCGATATCCTGAATCTGCATCGTCTCGACGACGCCGGCCTGAAAGCATTGCTCAAGCGCCTGGAAGACAGTGAACTGGATGACTACACCGATATCATCACCTTGATCGGTATCGAATTTGACGAGAACACCGCCTGGGGGCAGTTGACGATTCTGGAATTGAAGCTGCTGATTAATCTCGCTCTGAAGAAATTTGAGGAAGCGCACGAACTGGTCGGCGCTTTTCTGCAGTACAACGAGAACACGGTCGAGCGCGGATTGTTTTATCAGGCCTTGAATGTGGTGCTGGAGGTGCTGCTGGACGACGATCTGGAACTGAACGATTACGCGGAAAATTTCCGCCGCATGTACGGCAACCCGCGGATGGACGCCGTCATGGGCTCCGTGGACGGCAGCGTGCGCTTCTTCGGCTTGACGCCAACGAGCATGAAACTGGAGGGGCTCGACAGGCACCGGCGCCTGATCGACAGCTACAAAAAACTGCACGCAAAGCGAAGTAACGCAGCTTTATCCGGGTAAGTTGCTTGGCTGTTCATGCAGATATCGCCGCTCACCCGCGGGCGTAGGCCGTCCGGTGCAAGCAATAGTTGGGGGTCTTTTGCATCAAGCGGCGAGTCGTAGCACGCGAAGGTTTTTGCGACCTTTCTCCGCTTGCCAAAGATCGTACTGAATTTGCTGATTCAACCAGCTTTCTGAACTCCTGCCGAAAGCGAGAGATAGCCGTACCGCCATTTCCGGGCTTATACCCGCTCGGCCATTCAATATCGCGGACAAAGTTTTACGGCTGACGCCAAGGCCTTTTGCCGCATCTGTAACACTCAAACCCAGAGGCTCAAGGCAGAGTTGCCGCAGCACTTCACCGGGGTGGGGAGGGTTGTGCATTAACATGAATTGTCCTCAGTGGTAGTCCTCGTAATCAACATCGGCGGCATCCTTGCCCTCAAATGAAAATGTCACACGCCAGTTTCCGTTCACCCAAACAGACCATATATCCTTGCGAGTCCCTTTGAGTCGGTGCAGTTTCAGGCCAGGAAGGTCCATGTCTTTCGGTTCTACAGCGGAACTTAGCCAACTGAGAATAAGCTTCAATCGCTCAGCGTGCGATGGTTGAATCCCGGATTTCGCGCTTGTACTCACCCACATGCAGAGCATGCGCGAGACTCTGAAATGCGAACGCAGAGGATTTTATCTGAATCGGATTGTCTGTTTTCATTTCTGATTCCCAATTCATCTTCCGCCCGGCATCACGAATAGGGCTTCAGATTCAACGTGCGCTGAATTTTTTCGCGCACGCCATCAGGCACGCCGGCCTTGTCCGCAAACGATTTCCATTTGGATGCCGCCGCCTGCACCTCGGCAACGATTTTCGCGGCGCGCCCGCGCTTCATTGACGCAGTCTTTGCACAGGCGTTGAAGTCCTCCAGCGTGAAATCGCCGCGCTTCCCGTTCATCGTCATCTGATGGCTTGCCGTCCCTGCACCGGAAGGATTAAAGCTGTAGGTCATGTCAAAGGCCGGCGCTAGCGACCACTCGCCGGACTTGTTCATCAGGAAAGCAATGTTCTTCACGTGGTCATCCTGGTTGCGGGCCACAATGTTAAAGGCCATGCGCCGGAACAGTTGCTCGATGGCCTGCATGGGCAACCGGAGCTGCCGCATCACCATCAGCGCCTGCTCGTAGCTGCAAGCACCCGCCATATTAAAATCGTAGTGCGCCAGGGCGCTGAGTGACTGCATGTGAAGTTTTTCGCCGGCGGCAAGGCGATCAAAGCGGCGCGTCATGAAATGCGACCGGCCATTCTCTTCAAACAGCCGGCATTCACTCATGGCTATGCCGCAGTCGAGCGCCATCAGGTGATACGCATACTCGATCACCCCGTAGCCTTTCGGGTCTTCCAGTTCCTTGTCTTTGTTGCCGCTGACGCCGTCGAATTTCAGCAGCCAGTATTCAAATCCCGTGCCGGCCTTGACCTGGCCAGACCGCACTTCATTGGTTGTCGGGTTCCATGCGATAACCGCCTTCGCCCTCGCGCCACCGGCTGAGGTGCCCACGCGCAGAATATCCCTGAGCGCATCTGCGCTGCCTTTGGCCGCAAAAGACGCCTGCAGATTATTCCGGTGGGTCAATACCTCCGATGCAAGCTCCACCAACTGGCTGACCTCGATGTGTGTGGTCTGCTTTGCCGTGGGGCCGGTGGCGGGAGCGAATTCCAGCGCCCCCATGCCGCGTTCACCGGTATAGCAAAGCCGCTCGATAGCGTTGAAGGAATCCGCTTGCCGCCCTTGCGACGCCAGCCATGCATCGATCAGCGCGTTGCCGAATTTGTCGGGCAGCGAGTCGGCCAGCAGACCCGGCAGCCCGTGGAAAGTCGGGCGGGAAAGCGCGGGGAAGCGGTACACGCGCCGGGAGAGCGGCATCACGATCGGCGCGACCTGAATGTCGCTCTGCGCGAATGCTGCATCGTATTCAAAGCTGGCGACGTCCTCCCCGTCCTGCAGCGAGACCGCACCGATGGTCCTGCCCCATAGCCTGACCTCGGCAAGCGTGGTCATGGTTTCTCGCAAGCGCGCTCAGGGCTTCTCATTCCAGTGCCATGGTTTGACCGCCGGCTCTGCGGCCCGAAGCCCCGAAGCCCGTTGCCGGACCTTGCTCTTGCGCTTCAACAAATCCATCGGTCTGGGCGCGGACTCCGGTATCAGGCTATCCAGCCCTGATGTGGCATCCAGCACCCGCAGCACACGAACCAGGGTAGCCAACTGCGACGTTTGCCCCGCCTCCATGCGCTCAAGGGTGCGTTTGGCGATACCCGCCTGTTCGGCCACAACCGCCTGGGTTAGCTGCAGCTCAATCCGGCGGCCGGCAATACGTGCGCCCAGTTCGGCCAGCACGGCATCATCTGTGAGTAAACTGGTGATTTTCATATTCGTAATATATTGCGAATAACCTTACTAAATAGCCAATATATCGTCAGTTATTACGATATATAAACCAATCGTCCAAGTTAGTCAAGTCGTAACTAATAGCGAAATAATGAATAAAATCGCTATTAGTCGCAATATATTACGATATATGACGATTACCGTGATTCCACGCTCACAGAAATTATCCGTCCTGATCTGCCGCAACCGAATGATTTGAAATCACCTCCAGCACCAGCTTGCTTCCCGCGTTGAACAGCTCTGTGCGCACCACCGCTATATTCCGACCGCTTTGCAAAATCGTCGAGCGCACGCTGATCGCTTTGCCCTGCCCCGGGCTGATGTACCACGCAGACGCGCCGGTGATGATCGTGTGCCCGGGCACCGCGGCTTCCGCGGTGGCAAGTGCGGCATTGATCAAAAAACCGCCCTGCACGTGGCCCACGCGATTGCCGATTTGCATGCCGACCGACAGCTTTCCGACAGCGCCACGCGGCGCGGGTTTGACCACCGGATAGCATAAGTACCCGAGCAGGTCGTCATTCGGCGCCTCGCGCAGCGCTTTGTCGACGCGGCGCATGACGTCTTTTTCCGGGGCTTCAAGCTCGCTTTTTTTCAGCAACGGGCGGCCGCGGCCGTCCTCGCCGCCCTCCCATGGCAGGCCGCGCATGACCACACCCGGGGGTATGGGTGGCGATACCCAGGTGCCGGACATGCGCATGACTTCACGGCCTTCACAAACCACGTTCCCGACAGCCACGCTTTCGGGCAAAGCAGTGCGCGGTGAAAAACCCCTGGTGCGCCCGCTGATCTGCAGCGTACCGCGCGCCGGTTCACCGGTAAATTCAACCCGCAGCATCAAGGTCGCAGTACGCACATTCGGATCAACGTAAGCACGGTTTGCCGCCGCCAGCGTCAGGTCGGCGGCGTACAGCAATGCCGCGCGATTGATAATGCCCTCGGCGTTCGCACAATGCGCCCCGGATTCGATGCTGAATTCAACGCCGGCTTTCTCGAAACGCCGGGGCGTGAAATCAAGAAAATAGCCGGCGAATTGCATACCCGGCGCTCGATTGCTGGAGATCGCGCGCAACGCGCGGCTGCGAATGGAATTGGCGTCCTGCTTGCTGAATGTCAAAGTAGCGTTCCTGTTGATAGCGAGTAATCAATAACGACGCCCCGGCGATGTTACCAAATCGGCTCGGCGCCGCGCCTTGGAGCGCCTCCGGCGCTATAGCACGCAACAACGCCCGCGGCTGCCAGCTTTTCGATGTCGCCGGCACCATAACCCATATCGCCCAGGATCTCGCGAGTGTGCTCACCCAAATGCGGGGCGTGCGTGAGACGATCGCCGGTCGCTGGCGGGCGCTGGCCGCAGATGGTCGCCATTGGCACGCGGCCGAGCGTGTCGTTCTCGACCCAGCGCACCGCGTCAATCGCCCGCACCTGCGGATCGGTGAAGATATCCCCGTACGAATTGACCCTGGCTTTCAGGATGTCGATGCCGGAAAGCAGTTCCACCCATTCATCGGATGTCTTGGTCTCGAAGAACGGCCGCAGTTCGGCCATCAGGGCGTCGCGATTTTTTACGCGTGCGCGCGAGTCGACGTAACGCGGGTCGGCTATCCACTCTTCCCTACCCAGCAATTTGGCGAGCCGCTTGAAATGTTCATCGCGCCGCGCGTTAACGCTCATGAAGCCATCCCTGGTTTTGAACATGCCCACCGGCATGCCGATGGGCTCGGCGGCGCCTCCCTGCAGGTGGTACTCCATCATCGCCCCCTCCTGCAGCGCGAGCGCGCACTCCAGCAGGCTGGTTTCGATGTAGGCACCGCGGCCTTTCGTCGCTTTCCGGTAGAGCGCGGCGGCCACCGCCTGAGATGCGTAGAGGCCGGTCGAGAAATCGATCGCCAGCATGTCGATGCGTTGGGGAACGCCCGCTGGGCTGCGATTGATCGACATCATGCCCGTATAGGCCTGCATGACCGAGTCGGTTGCAGGATTATCTGCACGCGGGCCCGTCGGACCAAAGCCGGTGATGCCAACATAGATGACATTCGGGTTGGATTTCTTCACGCTCTCGTAATCGAGCGCGAACTTGTCGATCTTCCCGACGCGATAATTCTGGATGAAAACATCGCATTCCCTGGCGAGCCGCTGGACAATCGCCACGCCCTCAACGGTCTTCAAATCCACCGCGAGCGAGCGCTTGGCGCGGTTGACGATGACGGAATGCGCAGTGTGGTCGCCAATCGATTTGCCGAGTTGCCGGCCCCAGCAGCCCGCGCCGGTCGGCTCGACCTTGATCACGTCGGCGCCATTGCGCGCCAAGTGCATGCCGCAATAAGGCCCCGCTATGCCCTGCGACAGGTCCAGAACCTTGACGCCTTCGAACGGCAAATCGTCTTGCATCATCAACTTTCCTCAATAAAAAAAGGCCTGGACGAAAACCCCGTCCAGGCCACTTTATCAGCGCGGCCGGGAATAACGAACCGAACTAACAGTTTGTTGAAATATGCGCCGACAGATTCTTAAACGTCATCCCCCCTTCGGGAATGACGAAGTCTAAGAGTGGATTAAGCGCTCACTAAATTAAACCTGACTACGACGCTCAGGCTTTTTTGGCAGTTGCCGGCACTGCGCCACGCGCGATGTCTCCCGCGCTTTTCAGCTTCTCGATCTCCCAGCACAGCTTGATCAACGCGTCGGTCTCACCCGCCGACAGGATGCCCTTGGCGAACTTGCGGAACTTGGCTTCGAGATCCGCATCGCTCATCGGCCGCGCGAGGCTGCCGATCGCGTGCTCGACGTGCTTCTCCAGCGTGCGGCCGTCTTTAAGCTTGATCGTGATGTACGCCGCGTCTTCATGCACGCTCTTGTCCACCGCCGCGCTCACTTTGTCGCGCAATGTAATCACCTGCGGATCGCGCACACAGGCGTCACTGTAAACGTCTTCTCCGCCTTCGCCGTGAATGATGGCGACCGCCGCCGAATGGAACACGCTGAACTTGCCCTCCAATCCGACCTGCGGCGTTTTCTTGCCGGTCAATTCAAGCACCAGCGGATGCACTTTGAGAGCGATGCTGTCGATGTCGCCGGCCTTCAGTTTATGCTCATTACGCAATTGCACGCAGCCGTCGATGATCGGATGAATCACGATGCCGCACGCGAACGGCTTGTAAGTATTGAGCGCAACCTCCCAGGTCTTGCCCAGGTTTTCGGTGATCTCGTCATAGTTGCGAGCAGTCGCCAGCACATTGGCGAATCCACGCGGCGCCTCGATACCGCGCTCCGAACTCGTGAAGTTCTTCGACGCCAGAAAAGCCGCGGTCATGCCGTTCTGTGCAGCGCGGCCCGGATGGAAAGGTTTGCACATGGTGCCGAACATTTCGCGCAGCCCCGACGATTGTGTTGCCGCGATGCCGAACGCCCACGTCATCTGCTGCACATTGAGTCCGAGCACACGCCCGACCGCCGCCGCCGCGCCGAATACCCCGGCGGTGCCAGTGATATGCCAGCCCACGTCGTAATGTGACGGATAAACCGCATTACCAATGCGGCACTCGACTTCGACGCCGAGTACGAACGCGTGCAGAAAATCCGCGCCGCTCATCGACCGGTATTCCGCCAGCGCGAGCAAGGCCGACGCTACTGGCCCACTCGGATGAATAACGGTCTTCAGATGCGTATCGTCGAAATCGAACATATGCGAGCTGATACCGTTCAGCAGCGCCGCATGCATGATGTCGAGCCGCTCGCCGCGCCCCAGCACGCTTGCCTGCGCGGGGCCGGAGAACGCACTCAGCGCCGCCAGCGCAATATCGATGCCCTCATGGCGCGAAGCGCCGACTGCGCAGCCCAGCCAGTTCAGCACCGAGCGCTTCGCCTCGTGCCTGACCTTCTCCGGAATGTCGGCGTAACGCGAATCGACGACGAACTGCGCCAGTATCTTGGTGACTTCCATGCATTACCCCCTGTTAAGGCAACCGCCGATAAACGCAGATGAACGCAGATGAGAAACGCAAAACTCAAATCGATTGCAAAACCGCAACCAAATCCCGGATCTATAACTTTTATCCAGACCTTATCTGCGTTTATCTGCGTCCATCGGCGGTTCTAACGCTTTAATTACGATTGCAGGTATTTCTTTTCCCACTCTTCGACGTCCGAGAGCTTCAATACCTCGTTGTATTCCTTCATCGTCAGCATGCGGTCGCTCACCGCCGTGGTGTTGCCGTCGCGCTTCAGCGCTACGATCGCCTCGCGGATCGCGAAGCCTGCGGCATTGCGCGCGAGGCCGGGGAAAATCGCGATACGAAACCCGAGCTGCTCGATCTCCGCCGCAGTCAGCGCACCCAGCTTGCCGCCGCCATCGATATTGACGAGGCAGGGCCCGTCGACCGACTCAGTGATGCGCTTCATGTCTTCGAGTATGGTCGGGCTGGTCTTCAGTTCGACGAACAGCACGTCGGCGCCGGCCTTGCGAAACGCCTGCACGCGCTTGATCGCGTCGTCCAAGCCATGACCCGCAGCGGAATCGGTGCGTGCAATGATGATGAAATCAGGATCGCGGCGCGCGGCAACCGCCGCCTCTATCTTGCGCGCGGCCTCGAGCATGTCTATGACCGGGCGCGAGCCCGGCAGATGGCCGCAGCGCTTGGGCGCGACCTGGTCTTCGATGTGGATGGCAGCCACCCCCGCCGCTTCGTATTCCTGCACGGTGTGGCGCACGTTGACTGCATTGCCGTAGCCGGTATCGGCATCGCAGATCAAAGGTATGTTCACGCACGACGCCGCGCGATGCGCGTGCTGCGTAAACAGCGTGAGATCGACGAGCCCGACGTCGGGCCTGCCCAACAAAGATGCCGAGACGCCGTTGCCCGTCATGTAGACCGCTTCGCATCCCGCCTGTTCGACAAGGCGTGCGCCGTAGGCATCGTAAATGCCGGGCGCGACTATCAGCGGTCCGCTGGCAAGACGCGCGCGCAGGCGCTGGCGTGGGGTTGCTGGTATTGCGCTCATCTTTCTATCCCTAGTTTTTTCTTGATCGATTCGAGTTCCTGAATGTCTTTCAGGAGCTGCGTTTTGAATTCATCCGGCCCCATGAAACCGTCGAGCTGCGTCACCTGCTCGAGATAGGCTTTCCATTCCGGCGTTTGCTGCGATTTCTGGATTGCGGCCACCAGACGGTCGAGCACCGGTTTCGGCAAGCCCGGCTTGCCCATGATGCCGCGCCATTGATAGCGCACGATGTTCCAGCCGCGCTCCTTGTAAGTCGGCGCATCCGGAAAATCCGCAAGGCGCTTTTCCGAAGACACGGCGAGCACGCGCACCTTGCCAGAAACAATAAACGGTTTGACGTTGCCCGGATTGGTCGCCGCCGCATCGACGTGACCGCCGGCTACCGCGAGCAACGCAGGGCCGCCGCCCTTGTAGGCGATCCAGTTGACCTTGATTTTGGCGACTTCCGCGAAGGCTTCCCACGCAACGCGGTGCGAACCCATCTGAAACGGCCCGCCGACGTTGAATTTGCCGGGATTCTGCCGCGCGTATTTAACGAACTCGTCTATGGTCTTGAACGGAATCGAAGCCGGCACAATGAGGCCGTACGGATCGATTTGCGAGCGCGTGATCATCTGCAGATCGTCGGGCTTGAAATTCGCACTCGGCTCGCCGAACAGCGATGCCAGCGTCAGCGTGTTCGCGGCAATCAAATAACCGTCCGCGGGCGCTTTCAACAACTGGTTGATCATGATGATGCCGTCGGCGCCGGTACGGTTCTCGACGATGACGTTCTGCCCGAGTTCGCGGGTCAGCAGCCGCGCCATCATGCGCGCGAACAGATCGACCGGCGAACCGGCCTCCGACCAGCACAGGAGAGTGATCGGACGCGTCGGATATTCCTGCGCAACGGCCGCGAACGGCAGCGCTGCAAGGGCAAGCAATGCGCAGGCGATGGCGCGAAACTTCGCGCCGGGATTGAGTAGTCGCATGGTTATGCCGCCGCTTTGACTTCGAAGTGATAACGCCCGATCTTGGCGTCGTCGAGCACGACACCGAGCCCCGGACCCGTCGGCAGCGCGATACTGCCTGAAGTGAGATCGAGTTTGTGCGTAACGATATCGTCCGACGTTTTCAGCGGGCCTACGCATTCGAGACCGTCGATCACGTTGTTGGAAGTCGCCGCGCACATGATTTCAGCCATGGTGTTGATACCGAGCCCGAAACCGTGGCCGACAACGCAGCGTATGCCGGCTGCTTCCGCGGTCGCAATCATGCGCCGCGTGTTGATAAAGCCGCCCTGCTTCATCACCTTGACCTTGACGATGTCAGCGGCGTCCGCCTTGATGATGTTGATGAGGCTCGCGTGGTCGAGCACCGATTCGTCGGCCATGATGGGAATGCCGCCGGACTCGCGCCGCACCCGCGCCATGCCCTTGATGTCGTCAAACGGCACCGGCTGTTCGAACAACTGCAATTTATACGGCAGCACCATGTGCGCGAGCTTGATCGACGTGTCGGCGTCGTAGCCCGCATTGGCGTCTATGCGCAGATTGAAGTCAGGCCCGACCGCCTCGCGGATCGCCTTCACGCGGTCGCGGTCGGCTTCGATATTGCCGCCGACCTTGATCTTGGCCGAGCGAAAACCGCGCTTCTGCCACGACACCGTTTCTGCCGCCGCTTCGTCGGGCGGCAGGATACCGATCCACGCGTTGAACAGCAGCCGGTCTTTCACCGCGCCACCGAGATAAGTGTAGACCGGAACGCCGCACACGCGCGCCGTCAGGTCCACACACGCCATTTCAATGGCGGCTTTCGCATCGTGATAACCCTCCACTGCGGACTCGATCTTGTGCAGGATGCGGTGCACGTTGGTCGGGTCCATGCCGACGACCAGACCGGCGAGCTTGGTCTGCAGCATGGTCAGGCTCGCTTCTATGGTTTCCATCGAATAGCCGGGCGACGGATCGATATTGCCGAGCCCGATTGCGCCGCCGGTCGCCGTGATGCGCACGATGGCGCTGCGCTGGATGGATTTGCTCTTGTAGGCGTTCTTGTATTCCCCCACCAGCGGGACTTCAACGCCAAACACTTCGACGCGTTCGATTTTCATGCGAGGCTCCAGTCAGGATGGTTCTGTAGGAAGGTGATCAGGCCGCCTTCGGCGAGGATGCGTTGCACCGCCGGCGGCAGCACCGCTACGGCGCGGTTGATATTGCGCGCGGCGACGGCGACATTGCCGCGCGCGAGGTCGATGACAATCTCGTCACCTTCTGTGATACCGGCAATATCGCATTCGACGACGGGTAGCCCATTATTGATCGCGTTGCGAAAGAACTGACGGCCGAACGCCGGCGCAACGATGGCCGCTACGCCCATCAGCTTCATGATGTGCACCGCCTGCTCGCGCGAGGAGTTAATGCCGAAGTTCTTGCCGGCGACGATAATATCGCCCGCCTTGAAACGCCCGGCAAACCCCGGCGCGATGTTCTCGTAAGCGTGCTGCGCGATATAAGCGTCGTCTTTGCCCGGCAAATACTTGCTCGAGCAATTGATGTCGGTGTTGATGTGCTCGCCAAGGAGGCGGGCACGGCCTTTAATAATCGGATTCATTTCAAACTTTCCAAAGCGATGAGGAACCGCCGATAAACGCAGATACACGCCGATACAAAACCCGGCAATGCGTTCGGCTGCTCCGCTTTTCAGTGGCCCTATCGGCGTTCATCGGCGGTTTCAAGTTTTTTTATGCGGCCCGCCACGTTCCACCCATCACGTCACGCGGGTCAGTAATCGTCCCAGTCAGCGCCGAAGCCGCCACCGTCGCCGCCGAACCCACCCAGATCTCCGATTTCGAATTGCCCAGCCGCCCCTTGAAATTACGATTGGCGCTGGAGATCGCGACGTCACCATCGCCCATGATCAGATGGCCGGTGATATTGACGCAGGTGCCGCAACCCGCCGCTTCGACAGATGCGCCGGCCTGAGTCAACGCCTCGACGAGTCCTTCGCGCGCGGCGGCGAGATAAACCTCGCGCGACGCCGGGGTAATTATCATGCGCACGCCTTTCGCGATGTGCTGGCCTTTGAGAATGGCCGCCGCCTGCCGGATATCGTCGAGCCGGCCGTTGGTGCAGGTGCCGATCAACGCAAAATTGATTTTTTGGCCTTTTACTTCGGGCACACCGACCACGTCGTCGATCTGGTGGTTGCGCGCGACCTGCGGCACCAGCGTCGAAGCGTCGATTTCGATGCGCTCCGCGTACGTTGCATCCGCGTCGGCTTTTACTGCTTTGGGCGCGCGCGCCTTGTGCGCTTTCAGCCAGGCGAAAGTTTTTTCGTCGGCTTCGAGTATTGCGGCCTTGGCGCCGAGTTCGGCAGCGTGATTGGACAAGGTCATGCGGTCGTCGATTTCCATCGCACTCACCGCCGACCCCACGTATTCCAGCGCGCGGTAGTTGGCCCCTTCCGCGCCGAAACGGCCCAGCATGGTCAAGGTGATGTCTTTCGCCCATACGCCGGGCTGCAAGCGGCCCTTTAACTCGATGCGGATGGTCTCCGGCACGCGAAACCACAATTTGCCCGTCATCATCACCGCCGACAAGTCGGTGCCTTCGACGCCGGTGCCGAAAGCATTGAACGCACCGTAGGTGACCGAATGCGTGTCCGTGCCGACGATCAGGTCGCCGCACGTCAGATGCCCGCCTTCGGGCATGACCTGGTGACAGATGCCGTCGCCGACGTCGTAGAGCACCGCGCCATGCTTGTCCGCGAATGCGCGCATGTCGCGATGCACGTTGGCCGCTTCGATATTCGGCGGCGGCGAGTAATGGTCGAGAACGATCGCGGTTTTGGCAGCGAACGGCAGCGCGAATTTATCGTTTCCCGCGCCGATCTTCTGGATCATCTTCAGCGCGTTCGACGCGCGTGCATCGTGCAGCATCGCAAAATCGACACTCGCGACGACGACATCCCCGGCGCGTACCGGTTTGCCGCCGGCGTGCGCAGCCAATATCTTCTCGGCGATTGTGTAACCCATCCATCCTCCGGGGGTGCTGCTGCCTGGACGTTGCGCGTGGAACTGCGGCGCGACGTGTGAGGGGGCTATTTTAGCAGGGAATCACGACGCAATCTTCCCGCGCCACGGCCTACTCCGCGCGGATGCCCGCCGCCTTCACGACCTTGCCCCACTTCTCGAAATCGGCCCTGAGGAAAGCCGGAAAATCGCGCGGGCTGATCTGCGAGGCCTCCGCACCTTCGGCCGCGAAGCGCGCCTTGAGTTCGGTGTCGACGAGCGTTTTGGCGATCTCCGCGCTGAGCCGGTTGGTCAATTCGGCGGACAAAGCGGGCGGCGCGAACATGCCCCACCATTGCACCGACTCGAAACCCGGCACGGTTTCCGCGACGGTCGGCACGTCGATGAGCGGCGCAATGCGCTTGTCGCCGGTGACCGCTACCAGACGCAGTTTGCCCGCGCGCACTTGCGCGAACACCGTCGGCAATGCGGAAAACAGCACCGAGACCTGCCCCGCGACCAGATCGATGACTGCCGGCGGGCCGCCTTTGTACGGAATATGCACGAGATCGACGCCGGTCTGCAGCTTGAACAACTCACCCGTGAGATGGCTCAGCGTGCCGCTCCCGTTGGATGCGTAATTGAGCGCACCGGGACGCGCCTTGGCGAGATCGATCAGTTCTTTCACCGAACGCGCCGGCACCGACGGATGCACGACCAGCACGTTGGGCGCTGACGCGATCATGATGACCGGCACAAAATCGTTCAACGCGTCATACGGCGGCTTGCGCGACAGATGGGGGCTGATGACATGCGAACTCGAAGACGTAATCAGCAACGTATACCCGTCGGGTGCCGCCTTGGCGACCATTTCCGAACCTATCATGCCGCCGGCGCCGGACCGGTTATCCACCACCACCTGCTGGCCCCACGCCGCTGAAAGCTTTTGCGCGATGGTGCGCGCGAATAAATCGGTGCCGCCGCCGGGCGGGAAAGGCGCAATGACACGGATCGGCCGCACCGGATAATTTTGCGCCAGCGCCGCAGATGCCGCGCAAACCAAAATGCACATCACGCTTCCAAGCACCGTTGTCTTCACCGGATTATCTCCGCTGCGCGAGACGACGCACGAGTTTCTCGTCGACGGTGAGCCCGAGCCCCGGCGCATCGGGCATCACGAGCCTGCCTTTTTTCAGCACGACGCCGCCCTCTTTCACCGGCTTGTCCTTGATCCGCAACTGGTAATCCATGCCGGGATCGCAACCGACGAGCCGCACCGCCGCGTGCAAGTGACCTGTCGCCGTATCCAGCAATGCGCTGCCCTGCGTCCAGTCTATGCGCACCGGCAGGTTGGCGGCCTCGGCGATGCGCATCATCTGCAGCGCCTTGTAAAAACCGCCGCACTTGCCGAGCTTGAGGCTCACCATGTCGGCGGGCTTCGTGGCCGCGATCTCGATCATCGTCGCGAGGTTCTGGATCGCCTCATCCGCCACCACCTTCTGCGGTATTGCCGCGGTGATCGCAGCCAGCCCTTTCAGGTCGTAGTACGGCACCGGCTGCTCGATCGCGACGTTGGCCACGCCGGCAAAACGCCTTTGGAAAATTTCTATCGTGTCCTTCGCCGTTCCCCACATCTGGTTGGGGTCGGCGATGACGAGCATGTTGCCCGGCACCACTTCGACCATGGCTTCCAGCCTGTCCGCGTCGGCATCCAGCGATTCGAGATGGCCGGTCATTTTCGGCTCGAAACAGGTATAGCCGGTGGCGATCAACTTCAGCGCGTGCTCGGCCATGCGCCTGGGTTCCGCGCGCGGCATGGTCGCAAGCTGGCCGAATGTTTTCTGGAACGCGCCGCCCAGCAGGTTGTAGATCGGCTGTCCAGATGCCTTGCCCATAATGTCGTAGAGCGCAATGTCGATCGAGCTGCGCGCGCCGGCGTTGCCCTGCAGGAACAGGTGATCGAGCGCCGCGTGGATAGCACCGATCTGAAACGGATCTTTGCCCAAGATAGTGCGGCCGAACAGTGCGACGGTCGCCATGATGCCGGCCTGCGTTTCGCTGGTCACCGGATGCGCGCATGCCTCGCCCCAGCCGACGATGCCCTCGTCAGTGGAAATTTTTACGAAAACATTTTCCTTGTACTGGAGGTTAGCGAACCAGCCCTCACGCGCGTGCACCATCGAGCCCTTCTTCTTGCCCGAGCCGAACAGCGCGTGATATTCGTCGGTCGGCTCGTACCAGACGGGTATCGCCTCGACTTTGGTTATTTTCATGTCTCGCCCATTTTTTAGAACCCACCTCAAAAACACAACCTGAACAAGCAACCGCCGATAGACGCCGATCAACGCCGATATCGCTCCAGACCTGCCCCGGCACCGATGCCAAATTCCCTCAGGTTATCCGCGTTCTTCTGCGTTCATCGGCGGTTCCAAATTGCGTTTAAGTTGACTTCTAATAACTAGTAGGCCAATTCGCCAATCGGTGCTGGCCGATGCCGCCTGACAATCTCAATGTATGAGTGTCGAGCATTTCCTTCAGATACTCGCGCGTCTCGCGCGGATCGAGCACCTCCTTGACGCCGAACACCGCGCCCAGGTCGTAGGCCGAACCGTGGCGCGACATTTCCGCCAGCAGTTCCGCATACCGCACCGGATCGTCTTCCTCTTTCACGCCGTGCACTACGCTGACTGCCGTGCGCGGATTCATGAAACTGACTTCGGTGGTCCACCACGCGGCGATTTCATCCGCGATGCCCGCGCCGCCCATGTTGATGAAGCCGCGGCCGTAGCTTTTGCGCAGGATGATGCTGATCTTGGGCACACTGACCTGCAAGAGCGCGTTCATCCAGTTGATCACCTTGCCGATTACGCCTCGCTTTTCCGCCTCCGGCCCGATCAGGAAGCCTGGCTGGTCCTGCAAAAAAATCAGCGGGATGTTGTAACAGTCGCACAACACGATGAAGTCGGTCGCCTTGCTGCACGCATCGGCATCCATCGCGCCGCCCTTGAACTGCGGGTTATTGGCGATAAAGCCCACGGGCCGGCCGTCGATTCGGGCGAGCCCCGTCGTGATGCTGCGCCCGTAGCGCTCTTTGAGCTCGAAAAAACTATCGCGGTCGGCGATCACACGGATCACCTTGCGCACGTCGTACACCTGCGCCTGCGACTCCGGTATCAATTCGAGGATCTCTTTGACCGCTTCGTCCGAACCGGCCGGCGCGGGCACCAGTGGCGGCGGTTGCCGGTTGTTGGTCGGCAGATAACCCAAAAAACGCTTGATCGCATCGAGCGCCTGCTGGTCCGTATCGACCACCATGTCGGCGAACCCGGAGTGTTCCGCGAGTATCTGCCAGCCGCCGAGTTCTTCGCCGCTCACTTCACGGCCGAGCGACATTGAAACGACGCGCGGACTCGCGACGGCCATCACCGCGCCTTTGCGCATCACGCAAAAATCCGAGCAGCAGGCGTGCCACGCCGCGGAACCGAAAGCGTTGCCCAGCACAGCGGCGGCCCACGGCGCCTCGCGCGTGCGCAGGAAGCGGTTGCCTTCGAAGTTCATTCCCATGCCTTCGCCCATGATGTCGGGCATGCGCACACCGGTCGATTCGCCAAGGAACACGACCGGAAAGCCGCGCTTGCCGCCGGTCTCCTTGACGTGCGACATCTTGCGGTTGTTGGTGTAGCTGGAAGACGAGCCTTTGACCGTGAAGTCGTAGCCAACGACGCCGATGCGCCGGCCTTCAAGTTTGCCAAAGCCCGTGACCTTGCCGTCGGCCGGCGTCGACTCGCGCATTTCCGGAATATAAGAGACGCCGAACAAGCCGGATTCGCGGAACGAGCCCGGGTCCAGCAGATAATCGATGCGTTCGCGCGCGTTGAGTATTTCCGGTTTTCGGCGCTTGGCGAGCTTGGCCTCGCCGCCCATGGCCTTGGCGACGCGCGTGCGCGCCGCGTGCTCCTTGATTTTGTCCTCGAATTTCATGGCTGCTGCCGGGTTATTGTTATATGGCTATTTAAGCAAAGCCGTGCCCCGCGGTCTGTCTCCCAGGCGACAATTCGGTTTACTATTCAAAGGCGGGTCTGAAAACAGCACTTCGTCGTTCCCGCGCAGCCGGGAGCCCAGGGGGGTCATATACGTCTGGATGCCCGCCTGCGCGGGCGTGACGATGTATAACGGCATTGACCAATCACTATCGTGAGCAGCAAACCTACTGATTTCCTCGGCCAGCTCGCGGCGGGCGAGCGCGCGGCTTTACTCAAGCTCGCGAAGCGCCGCCACCTGCGCAGGGGCGAGTTCGCGTTTCGCGTGGGCGAGCGAAAACGCGGCGCCTACGTGCTGCTGCACGGACGGCTCAAGTTCTTCCGCCTCACGCCGGACGGCCGCGAGGTGATCCTGTGGTTTTGCTTTCCGGGTGAAGTGTTCGGCATGTCCGAAGTGCCCGCAGCGAAAGGACGCCGGGTTAACGTGGAGGCCTGCGAAGACTCCGAAATCTCCATCGTCGCCGACGCCGCTTTCAACCGCTTTCTTGACGAGCACCCGGTGGCCGCGCGCCTGTGCCGCCGCACCATGGCTGCACGGCTGGGCATGCTCACCAATACTCTCGTCAATCTGGTGGCGGACGACGCTTACGCGCGCGTGGCCAAGCTCGTCATGCACCTCGGCGCGCACCACGGCACGAAACTGAACGGCGCAATCACATTGGAAGTCGTGCTGACCCACCAGGAAATCGCCGATATGACGGGCGTAAACCGCCAGACCGTGACCCGCGTGCTTGGCGACCTGCGCAGGAAGCGCATATTGAGCATACAGCGCCGCCGCATCCGCATCGACAATCCGGCGCTGTTAAACCAGCTGATCCACGCGACGGCGGACTAGCGGGCGAAATCATAGATGCTTTCGCCTTCTTCGGGCAGCGGAATCGCCATGACTTCGCGATTAGCGCGCTCGGCATAAGCATCCCCACCACCGCGCACATAGCCGGCCGCGCGCGTAATCTGGCAGGCACCGCGCTCGCCGTCTGGCGCAAAGCGCACCGCGTTGAGCAAAGCCTTGCAGTTCTCACCCGAGGTCGTGCTCGCGCACCAGCGCGCTCTGCGCGTTCACCCTCTTCCAGCGTCCGGCGTGCACCGGTTCCCACAACTCGGCGTCGTTGAATCTCTGCAGCAGCTCGACCTTGCGCAGCGCCTCGCACTTCTCGCTGTCGCGTATGGTCTGCTTTCTTGAAGCTCAGCTTGCCCACCTTCGCGAGGTCGAGCTGGGGAGGGGGGCATTATTGCCCCAGGGAGCATGCACGATAGCGCGAAAATTCCGGAGCCGTTTCTCATACCGGCCATCTCCGCACGGGTTGGCGGGAGGCGACGGTTTGTGCTATTAACCCGGTTCCGCAATCCGGAGTGGCCACGCAATGTCCGCTGCACCCGAAAAATCCCTCACCTCCTACGTCGCCGGCTTCATTGTCAAAACGCGCGCCAAAAACATACCCGCCGACGTCATGCATCTCGGCAAACGCTCTATCCTCGACGGCATCGGCCTCGCGCTCGCCGGCAGCGTGTCCGAATCCGGACATATCGTGCGCAAACATCTGCAGTCGCTGGGTTGCAAAGTGTCGAACGGCTGCACCGTCATCGGCAGCGGCATGAAAATGCCCGCGCGCTTCGCCGCATTTGCCAACGGTGTGGCGATACACGCCGACGATTACGACGACACTCAACTCGCGGCAGCCAAGGACCGCGTCTACGGATTGCTCACGCATCCGACCGCGCCGGCGCTGCCGCCGGTACTCGCTCTCGGTGAGCGCGATGGCCGTTCAGGCCGCGACGTGCTGACCGCGTACCAGATCGCGGTCGAAGTCGAAACCAAGATTTCCGAAGCGATGAACCCGCGCCATTACCAGGATGGTTTCCACAGCACCGCGACAGTGGGCGCGATTGCCGCAGGCGCGGGCGCTGCGCAACTGCTCGGGTTCAATCTTGAGCAGACGCGGCGCACGCTCAGCATCGCGGCAAGCCAGGCAGCAGGACTGCGCGAAAACTTCGGCACCATGATGAAACCCTTCCACGCCGGCCGCGCCTGCGAAAGCGGTGTCGTCGCCGCCGAGTTCGCGCAGCTCGGTTTTACCGCCACGCCCATCATTCTCGAAGCGGGCCGCGGTTTCTTCAAGGCTGCGGGCGGCGGTTACGATCCGCAGTCTATCGAAGGCAAACTCGGCGCGCCGTGGTCGTTCGCATTCCCCGGCGTCTCGATCAAGCCGCATCCGAGCGGCTCGCTGACGCATCCCGGCATGGGCCTGATGCTCGACCTCATCATGCAGCACGACATCCAGCCCGCCGAAGTCAAAAAAGTCGCGGTAGGCGTCAATCGCCAGAACGTCAACGCACTGATCCACAACCGCCCGACCAACGAGCTGCAGGCCAAGTTCAGCATGCAGTTCTGCATGGCCATCCTGCTCCTGCGGCGCAAAGCCGGCCTCGCGGAATTCACCGACGATGTCGTCAACCGTCCGGACGTCAAAGCGATGATAGAAAAAATCAATTACGGCGTGCATCCCGTGGCCGAAGCGGCCGGCTACGAGAAAATGACGACCATCATAGACATCGAGCTTGCCAACGGCCGCAAGATCAGCGGCAGCGCCGATTTCGGCAAAGGCAGCCCGGCCAACCCGATGACCGACGACGAACTGGCGAACAAATTCCGCGAATGCGCGGCCTGGGGAAAATTGGCGCGCGCGAGTGCCGAGAAAATCGTCGACATGATATTCGGTCTCGAGAAGCTCAAGAATATCCGCGAGCTGACCAAACTATTGCAAACCGGCGCGCGCCCCACCAAGTCAAAAAATATTGAACCGCCAAGGACGCAAAGGAAGGCTTTAAAGAAAGTCTGAAGTTAGGCAGTGCCGTCGTTTCCGCGAAGGCGGGGACCCAGGAGACTCAAGCTTTTCTGGATGCCCGCCTGCGCGGGCTTGACGAGAAATTGAACATGCCTTTATTTGGATGCGAATTTATTTTGGTTTTCCTTCGCGCCCTTCGCATCCTTTGCGGTAAATGCTCTTGACCTAAAGGTTTCTATGAACAATCTACCCCGCATAGGCCTCATGCTCGGCGACATGACCGGCATCGGCCCCGAAATCAGCGCCAAGGTGCTCGCCGCCGGCACGTTCAAACCGCTGGCGCGCATCGCCGTGATTGGCGACGCGCGCGTGCTCGAACTCGGCATCAAGGACGCCGGCGTCAAACTCAAGTGGAAAAACTATGCCGACGTCGATGCCATCGACTGGTCGCGCGACGAGATTCCTCTCGTTGATCTCGGCAATGTCGATCCCGCCACCATAAAACGCGGCGAAATGTCACCGGTATCGGGCAAGCTCACTGGAGACACCCTGAAGCACATGATAGATCTGGCGCTCGCCGGCAAACTTGATGGCATCAGCTTCGCGCCGCTCAACAAGGGCGCCATGCACAAGGGCGGCTGGAAATTTCACGACGAGCACCAGATGTTCGCCGCACTCACCCAGCACGCGGGCTTTTTCGGCGAAATGAACGTGATCAAGGAATTCGCGACTTTCCGCGTGACTTCACACGTCGCGCTGCGCGAAGCCATCAACATGATTACGCCCGAGCGCATTACTTCCGCGGTTGGACTGGCCGACGCCACGCTGCGCGCGACCGGCCTTGCAGCACCGCGCATTGCAGTCGCCGCGCTGAACCCGCACAACGGTGAAAACGGCCTGTTCGGTGACGAGGAAATCCGCATCATTCGTCCGACCGTTGATGCCGCGCGCGCCGGCGGCATCAATTGCGTCGGACCGGTCTCGTCGGACGTGATATTTCTCAAAGCGCTCAAAGGCGAGTACGACGGCGTCGTGATGATGTACCACGACCAGGGCCAGATCGCGACCAAGTTACTCGGCTTCAACAAGGGCGTGACGGTGACAGCAGGACTCAAGACGGTTTTCACCACGCCCGCGCACGGCACTGCGTTCGATATCGTCGGTCAGGGCAAAGCCGATACCGGCGCGCTGGAACAGGCGCTGCGCATCGCGACAAAAATGGCTGCCGCTAAAATGCAATCTGTGAAAGCGTGAAAAAATGAATGAGTGAATGGGAAAAAAAATTCTCTACCCAGTTCTTGGGGAGAGAGTTAGGGCCAGGGGTTCACTTCTTCACTTCTTCATTTCTTCACCAAAACGATCATCACACCAGCGCCGCAATTGCGTCGCCCATCTCGCTGGTCGACGCCTTTCCGCCGAGGTCTCCGGTGAGCGATTTACGCTCGCGGATCACGCGGTCTATCGCCTTGTCCATCAACTGCGCGGCTTCTACCGCCTTGGGCTCGGCGTGCTTGCGGCCCAGCCATTCCATCAGCATCTGCCCCGACACTATCATCGCGTAGGGATTGGCAATGTTTTTTCCCGCGATATCGGGCGCCGAACCATGCGTGGCTTGCGCCATGGCGCGATCGGGGCCGGCCGACAGACCGGGCGCGAGACCCAGACCACCAACCAGGCCGGCAGCTGCGTCGGACAGGATGTCACCGAACGTATTCGTCGTGACGACCACGTCGAAATCCTGCGGCCTCATCACGAGTTTCGTCGCGAAAGTATCGACCAGCACTTCGTTGTAAGCGACGTCCGGAAATTCCGCGGCGACCTTGCGGCATTCCTCCGCGAACATGCCGCAGCCGAGTTTGAACACCGTGTTCTTGTGCACCGCGGTCACCTTTTTTCGCGGGCGCGTGTGCGCGAGTTCGAACGAAGCGCGCGCGACCTTGCTCGACGCCTGGCGCGTAATCACCCGCACCGAGATGGTCATATCGGGCGACGGCCTGAACTCGCCCGATCCTTCGTACACGTTGCGGTCCGGCGGAAAGCCTTCGTTGTTCTCGCGCACGATGATGAGATCGACATCCGGGTACAGCGCCGGCAGGCCCGGCAGCGATTTCGACGGCCGGATGTTGGCGAACAAATCGTAATTCTTGCGCAGAATGGGATGCGGATTGATCGCATTCGGATTGTCTTTCGGATAAGCCTGGTGTCCGATCGGCCCCAGTACCCAGCCGTCGAGCGTAAACAGTTTTTCGAGGGTGCCCGGCGGCAGCGTGTAGCCGAGTTTGTCGAGCGCGGCCTTGCCGATCGGCATCGGGAACCATTCAATTGCGAGACCGGTCTTAAGCGCGGCTGCCTTCATTACCTTGATCGTTTCCGGGACGACCTCGAGCCCGATGTCATCGCCTTCCAATATGCCGATTTTCAATGCACGATTCATTGCCACGCTCCTGTTTTTTGATCATCCGCGCCGCCTGCCGGCAGCGGCGCGACCGGTATAATAGTCGAAACCATAAATGGAGAAATACCGCATGAAGATTTCAGCCCTTCATCTCTGCACGCTTCCGCTGGCATTTCTCTTGCTGTACGGCAACGCGCAGGCCGACGAATATCCGAGCAAACCGATCCGCATGATAGTCGGCTTCGCACCGGGCGGCGGCACCGACACCACCGCGCGCGCGATCTCGGCCAAACTCGGCGAACTGGTCGGCCAGCAGGTCATCATCGACAACCGCGCAGGTGCTGCGGGCAATATCGCCACTGAAATGGTGGCCAAGGCCAATCCCGACGGTTATACCCTGCTGCTGGGCACCATCGCCGCGCTCGCCATCAACCCCAGCCTCTATCGCACCAAATTGCCGTTCGATTCGGTCAAGGATTTCGCGCCCATCATCCAGGCGGTGGACTCGACCAACATCCTGTCGGTGCATCCCTCGGTGCCGGTGGGCACGGTCAAGGAACTCATTGCGCTCGCCAAGACCAAATCGCTCAACTACGGCTCCTCTGGCGTGGGCGGCACCGGCCACCTCGCCGGCGAACTGTTCGACACCA
Source organism: Bordetella parapertussis (assembly GCA_945870465.1). The sequence goes on from CAMBSS010000006.1 coordinate 47,412, forward strand.
TGGCCGGCACAAAAATGACGCATGTTCCGTACAAGGGCGGCGGGCCGGCGATGATCGATCTGGTCGGCGGCCAAGTACAACTCGTCTATGCGACCGCCGCGAGCGCCGTGCCCATGATCAAGGCCACGAAAATCAAAGGCATTGCGGTCACCACCATCAAGCGCTCGGCGTTGATGCCGACCATTCCGACCATCGCTGAATCCGGCCTACCCGGATTCGACGCCAATAACTGGTACGGCCTGCTGGCGCCGGCAAAAACGCCGCGCGCCATCGTCATGCGCCTGAACGCCGAAGTCACCAAGGTGCTGGCGATGCCCGACGTCAAGGACTTCCTGTTCAACCAGGGCCTCGATCCGGCGCCCGGCAGCCCCGAGAAATTCGGCGCCTATATCAAGGCGGAAATGGCGAAGTGGGCCAAGGTGGTCAAGGACTCGGGTGCGCGGGCGGACTGATGCGTACTTTTTTCCTCGTCGCCGCCACGCTGGCCGCTGCCGCCGCCACGGCCGCTGACTTCCCGACCAAACCGGTGCGCCTGATCGTCGGTTTCCCGCCCGGCGGCGCGACCGATCTTGTCGCGCGCATCATGCAGCCGCGCATGTCCGCCGCGTTCGCGCAACAGGTGATCATCGACAACCGCCCCGGCGCCAACGGCATCATTGCCGCCGAGCTCACCAAGAATGCGGATCCCGACGGCCACACGATCCTGTTCGGCCACATCGGCATGCTGATCATCAGCCCCGCCATTCAGAAAGTCCCGTACGATCCGTTCAAGGACTTCGCGCCCGTCGGCCTCGCGGTGTCGCTGCAGAACCTCATCATCACGCATCCGACCATGCCGGCGAAATCGCTGAAGGAAATGATCGCGCTCGCCAGGACGAAGCCGGGCCAGTTGAATTACGCGACCTCCGGCATCGGCAGCCCCGGGCATCTCGCCGCCGTGCTGCTCGAATCGATGGCGGGCATCAAGCTGTCGCACGTTCCGTACAAAGGCGGCGGGCCCGCGATCACCGATTTGCTGGCGGGCCACGTGCCGATGTTTTTCTCGGTGATATCCACGGGGGTACCGCATGTGCAGGCCGGCAAGGCGCGCGGCCTCGCGGTGACCGGCACCCGGCGGGCTGAAGCCGTGCCTGACGTGCCGACGGTCGCGGAAGCGGGCGTGCCCGGTTATGGCGCGACCAACTGGTATGGACTGCTCGCGCCGCCCAAAACGCCCAAGGCGGTGATCGACCGCATCAATCGCGAGATGACGGCCGCCCTGAAGGCGCCGGACGTGATCGAAAACCTGAAATCGCGCGGCATCGATGCAACGCCCGACTCGCCGGCGGAATTCGCGGCTTTCATCCGCGCGGAAGAACGCAAGTGGACGCCGATCATCAAGCAAGCCGGCATCAAGCCGGAGTGAGCTAGCCGGCTTCGATCGGCAGGTCCGCGCGCGACGACCACTCGTGCCAGGAGCCGATGAAATTGCGCGCGCCCGGCACGCCGGCATATTTCAGCGCATAGTAGGTGTTGGCGGAACGCGCGCCGCGATGGCAGTACACCGCGATCTCCTGCCGCGGATTGATGCCGTGCTGTTCGAGCAGCGCCAAGATCTTTTCCGGAGATTTGAACTTGCCGTTCTCCAGGAATTTTGTCCATTCGATATGTATCGCGTGGGGTATATGCCCGCGGCGTTGGCAGCACGCCGTCTCGTCCTTGCCGGCCCACTCGAGGTCATCGCGCACGTCGACCACGTAAAAATTCCAGGATCCGGCGCGGCGCGCCACTTCGTCATACGGCACGGTGCAGCCGGACGCGATCGACAACTGGATTTTAGTCGGCCGCACCGTTGAAATTTCGGTGTCCGCAAGCACCGGCCCGCCCGCAGCCTGCCACGCCGTCAACCCGCCGTTCAGCATGCGCGCCTTGCGGTGGCCGATGAATTCGAGCATCCACAACTCGCGCGCCGCGCGCATTCCAGTGTGCTCGTCGTAAACGACGACCGGGCGGTCCAAGCGCACGCCGACCGAACTGAAGCGGTCGGCGACTGACTGGGCAAAGGTGCGCATGCTGTCCAGCGCGCTATCCGCGACCAGCATCTCGTAAGTCGAAAACGGCATCGCGCCGGGAATATGTCGCTTTTTGAACTCCCCGGGCTTGCGCGCGTCGATCAGCACCGTGCCGGTCGCGAGCGCGGCTTCCAGCGCGGCTGGTTCGATCAGAATTTCACTGGCATCCATAGGCAGCCTCAGAACCGAATTAAAATCAATCTTGTCCCTGGGTCAGGTTGCAAAAACCTGTTTAATTTCCGGCAAGCCCCTGCCGGATATTGCCCGCATATTTTGTCCACGCCGCATCGAAACTGTAAAGCCTCGACGCAAGACTCTTGCCGCAGACGATCACCAGCATCGAACTGCCTATTTTACGCCCTGCTTCAAAATCCTGCGTGTCCGTGTCGGAGGTCTGCGCGAAGACCGGCATGATACACTCGCGCCCTATTTTTCGTTCGACGCACCTCAGGAGATCCCCTTGAAAATTCTGGTTTTGCCCGGCGACGGTATCGGCCCGGAGATCACGCAGGCAACCCTCGCGGTACTCGACCGCGCCAACGCCAAATTTAAACTCGGCCTCGAGTGGGAGCACGATGAGATGGGCCTGGTGACGCTCGCCAAGGAAGGCACGACCTGCCCGCCGCGCATACTCGACAAGGCACGCGCCGCCGCCGGCGTGCTGCTGGGCCCGGTTTCGCACAACGATTACCCGCCGCGCGAACAAGGCGGCATGAACCCTTCCGGAGAATTCCGCGTCAAGCTCGATCTGTATGCCAACATCCGGCCGGCGAAATCGCGGCTCGGCGTCGGTCTCACCGGCAAGCCGGTCGATCTCGTGATTTTCCGCGAGTGCACCGAAGGCTTTTACGCCGACCGCAACATGTTCATGGGCCTGGGCGAATTCATGCCGACCGAAGACATGGCGATCTCGCTGCGCCGCGTCACCGCCAAATGCTGCGAGCGCATCGCGCGCCGGGCTTTCGAATCGGCAATGACACGCCGCAAAAAAGTGACGGCGGTGCACAAGGCGAACGTACTGCGGATTTCCGACGCGCTGTTCCTGCGCGAAGTGCGCAAGGTTGCCAAGGACTTCCCCGATGTCGAGCTCGACGAGAAACTCGTCGATGCGATGGCGGCGCTGCTCGTGCGCGATCCGTCGAAATTCGATGTGATCGTCACCGGTAATATGTTCGGCGACATCCTGTCCGATGAGGCTTCTGAAATTTCCGGCAGCCTCGGCCTCGCCGGCTCCGTCAATGCCGGCGATGAACTGTGCGTCGCGCAGGCGCAGCACGGTTCGGCGCCCGACATCGCGGGCAAAGACAAGGCCAACCCGATTTCACTGATATTGTCGGCGGCCATGCTGCTGGAATGGCTGGGACGCCGGCATAAGAGTGCGGCATGCACGGAAGCCGCGCAGAAAATCGAAGCAGCGGTCGACTCGGCGCTAAAGAACCCTGCAACCCGCACTGCCGACATGGGCGGCAAGCTCGGCACGCAGGCGTTTGCCAAGGTCGTGGCCGAAAAACTCGGTTAGAGCGGACGACCTGCCCGCGTCGGCGGGCCTTTGAGTTCCACGACGTTGCCTTCGGGATCGCTGATATACAGCGAAGGTCCATAACCGTCGGCGCCGAAACGCGATTTGATTTCACCGACGGCGACACCATTGGAAACGAGGTGCGCGATCAGCGCATTCTCGTCGAACGGTTCTATACGCAAACACAAGTGGTCCATATTGCGCCGCGTTTTGCCGGGCGCGGCACCGCCTGCCCGCCCGAGCTCACCTTCCACGTCGACCAGATCCACCAGCGACACGCCCGCGCGCAACTGCACAAGGCCGAGTTCGGGACGATCGCGTTCGACGCTGCAACCCAGCACGTCGCAATAAAAATGCGTCAGGCGCGCCGTGTTCGTTACACGCAGCACGACGTGGTCGAGACCGAGTATCTCGAATGTTACGCGTTTACGTGCGGGTGGTTTTGTCGCCATAAATGAAAATGCCATCGCGCCGGGCGGCGCGATGGCATTGCAGCCTTTTGGAAAATTGACTTACTTGTCAATGCCGCCGATGCAGAGATACTTGATCTCGAGGTAGTCCTCGATGCCGTATTTGGAGCCCTCGCGCCCTATCCCCGATTCCTTGATGCCACCGAACGGGGCGACTTCATTGGAGATGATGCCGACGTTGATGCCGACGATGCCGTACTCGAGCGCTTCGGCCACGCGCCAGATGCGGCCAATGTCGCGGCTGTAGAAATACGACGCCAGCCCGTATTCGGTGTCGTTCGCGAGCCTGATCAGCTCCTGCTCGGTCTTGAAGCGGAACAGCGGCGCGACCGGGCCGAACGTTTCTTCGTGCGTGATCTTCATGTCGGTCTTGACGTCGGCGAGCACGGTCGGCTCGAAGAACGTGCTGCCCTTGGCGTGGCGCTTGCCGCCGGTGACGACGCGCGCGCCCTTGCCGAGCGCATCGGCGATATGCTCTTCGACTTTTTCGACGGCTTTCATGTCGATCAGCGGTCCCTGCATGACGCCGTCCTCCAACCCATTGCCGACTTTCATCGCCGCGACTTTCTCGCCCAGCTTCTTGGCAAAATTTTCATACACGCCTTCCTGCACGAACAGGCGGTTGGCGCACACGCAGGTCTGGCCGGTATTGCGGAACTTGGACAGCATCGCGCCTTCGACTGCCGCGTCGATATCGGCATCGTCGAACACGATGAAGGGCGCGTTGCCGCCCAACTCGAGCGACACTTTCTTGACGGTGCCCGCACACTGCGCCATCAGCAGCTTGCCGACTTCGGTCGAGCCGGTGAACGTAAACTTGCGCACGATAGGATTAGTGGTCAGCTCATTGCCGATCGGCCCCGACGAACCGGTGATCACGTTAATCACACCCTTGGGGATGCCCGCGCGTTCCGCGAGTTCGCACAGGGCGAGCGCCGAATACGGGGTATAGGTCGCCGGCTTGATCACCATGGTGCAACCGGCCGCCAGAGCGGGGCCGGCCTTGCGCGTGATCATCGCGTTCGGGAAATTCCACGGCGTCACCGCCGCGCACACGCCTATCGGCTGCTTGATGACGACGATGCGCTTGTCGGCCTGGTGCTGCGGAATGACATCGCCGTAAATGCGCTTGCCTTCCTCCGCAAACCATTCGATGAACGACGCGCCGTACGCGATTTCGCCTTTCGACTCGGACAGCGGCTTGCCCTGCTCGGTCGTCATCAACACCGCGAGATCGTCCTGGTTCGCCATCATGAGGTCGAACCACTTGCGCAGCACCGTGGCGCGCTCTTTGGCGGTCTTGGCGCGCCATGCCGGCCACGCCGCGTTGGCAGCCTCGATCGCCCGTTTGGTTTCCGCCGCACCCATTTTCGGAATGGTGCCGATTTCGCCGCCGTCCGCCGGATTGTTGACGGGGAGCGTGCTCTTGTCGTCGGCGTCCACCCATTTACCGTCGATATAGCATTGCTGGCGGAACAGGGTCATGTCTTTCAGCTGCAGCGCGGGTTTGACTTTGGTCAGCATGGCGGGAAATCCTTACGAAATGAATGCGCCAGGATGGCGCCGAAATGAGCCTTGAAGTATAGCACCGGCTCTGAGCGCCGGACGCGTCCGGGCAGGCCCGCCCGCGCCGCCGTCACGCCGCGTCCGAAGTGGCAAAAATCCAACAAAAATAGCGTTAAACCGGTGCCAAGGCGCGGAATTCTTGACGCTGGCATTTAGCAGGATATATAAGGGATATGAGCGCCGGGGAGCCAACGCGCTTACGCAATCTTATTCATTATTTATTAGGGGGTTCCAATGAAATTTTTATCCAAACTGATAATTCAGCTGCTGATCGCAAGCATGATCTTTTTGCCGTTCTCGGCGCAGGCCGGAATGATCGCCACCGACCAGGTCGTCGCCAGCGCGGCGGCCCAGGCCAACCGCGCCAAGATTGCCGACTTTGTCGCGCGCGCCGACGTGCAAAAACAGATGGAAACGCTGGGCCTCACGACGGCAAACGCCCAAGACCGCGTCGCCGCCCTGACCGACGAAGAAGTGCAGCGCATCGCCGGCAAGATCGACTCCGCACCGGCCGGCGCCAGCAGCACCGGCACCGCGTGGGTTGTCGCAGCCGTTATCGCAATAGCAATCCTGGTTTACATCTACTGGAAATGATGCCGTAACCCGCGCATGCTGCACGCGTAAAAAGCCCGCCTTTCGGC
>CAMBSS010000007.1 GCA_945870465.1 Bordetella parapertussis
CGCGGACAATGGCTATACGGCGCTGATGATGGCGACGCGGGAGGCCAAAGCGGGCGTGGTAGCGCTGTTGTTGGCCAATGGGGCCGACCCGAATCTAACGGCGCAATCGGGAGCGTCGGCGAAGTCTATTGCGCAAGAAAAGAAGAACCCCGAAATCACCAAGCTGCTGGCTAATGACTCGCACTAGGGCGTGGCTGGACGCCTTAAACTCATGCGGTTTCTCTATCTGATACTTCGTATAATGTATATTATGTTAAATAATGTACATGGCAGCTCCAGCCAGCCTTTCTAGATGTTCATGGCGATCCAATCGGCAATGTAATCGACCCCAACCTGCCGGTTATCGGCCTGGGCGTGATAAGTGCCGCCATCCTCGGCGGTCAGGATACGCAGCGTTTTGCGCTTCGACCCGACAGCCTCATGAAGCTTATAGGCAGAGGCGACCGGCACGACCTTGTCGGCGTCGCCGTGAACAATCAGAAACGGGCAGGTAATCTGCTCCGCCACTCCGGCCATCGAGAATTTCTTCGCTTTTTCGATCGCGGCGTCGGCATCGTCGATATGGCCCATGATCCAGCGGAAATGGAAGGCCGATTGGGCGGTGTTCTTCGGGTCGACCTCCAACCGGCGCTTGATCTCGGACTGCCAGGCCGCCAGGTCCCAGTGCAACGCCCCGAATGCGACACCAGCGGCGTAGCGCTTCTCGAACGCCGCCACCCGGCCCGCATAATAGCCGCCGAAGCTGTAACCCATGACAACCATCTTTTCGGGGTCAACGTCAGGCCGCTTGGAGACATAGTCATAGGCCGCCGTGCCCGCGACCTCGTAATCGTGGCGGGCATACATGCCGCGCAATCGCAGCGACTCGCCCTGCCCGGGACCGTCTATCGCCAGCGTGTGCCAGCCGCGCGCCGCGAATTCAAGCCCGTTGAAAAGGATGCTCATTTCCTTGCAATTATCCATACCGTTGAAGACCACCACGGTAGGCGCGCGACCGCTCACGCCCGGCGCCTTCATGAATATCGCCGGCAACGTCGTATTTTCGAACGGCACCTCGACGAACTCCATGTTCGGGTAGCGGCGTTCGAGTCCCGCGCGCTGGCATTGCAGGGACTTGCGCCCGACTTCGAGTTTGGCCGGACCCGGGTATATGAAACGCTCCCCGGTGAAGTAATACATGCCGGCGCGCAGATAATAATTGCCAGCCGTATGCTGATGCCCTTCCGCCGCGGCTTTATCGGCCACCTTCTCCAGCCGGCTGGCCATCCTGCACCATTCTTCCGGCCACGCATCAGGCTCCTGCTGGCGCGACTTCAGGCGCTCGCAGACTTCATCGATCTCGCCCAATGCTACGGCACCATAGGGTGCCATGCCCTTCGTCACCAACGCCGCATTCGACCATGTCATGTTGCCCGGGAATTGCTCGATCCAGCTGCCAGCAGTTGCCATTACCTGTTCCTTGAAAAATTATTAACCGTGTCACTCAACCGTGATGCCGACTTCCTTGATGACTTTGGTCCACGTCGCGATTTCTTTTTTGATGAAGGCAGCGAATTCCTCCGGTGAGTTGCCCACCGGATCCGCTCCCAAATCCAGAATGCGCCGTTTGACCTCGGGTATCGACAGGGATTTCACAATCGCCTGATTCAAACGCGTAATGATGGCCTGCGGCGTGCCTGCCGGAACTACTATGCCGTTCCATTCGATCGCTTCGTAGCCCGCTACTCCGGCTTCGTTGATACTGGGGATTTTTGGCAATGCCGCGTTGCGCTGCAGGCTCGTCACGCCGAGCGGCCGCAACCTGCCCGTTTCAAAATGCTGGATCGAAGACGGAATGGTCGCCATCAGGATCGCGGTCTCGCCGCTGACTATCGAAATGACCGCCGGCCCGCCGCCTTTAAACGGGATGTGGACCATCTTCGTGCCCGTCATGTAATTGAACCGTTCGGTCGCCAGATGATTCGCACTCGCGTTTCCTGCAGACGCGTAATTCAGGCTGCCCGGCTTGCTCTTGGCGAGCGCGATCAATTCTTTTACCGAGCGTGCAGGGATCGAAGGGTGTACCGTCAGCACCAGAGTAACGATCGAGACGAGACTTACGGGCACCAGATCCTTCTCGGTATCGAAAGGCATTTTCTTGATCAGGCTCGGATTCGCGCCGAACGTGAGATTGGGGACCCCCAGCGTATAACCGTCGGGCGCCGATTTTGCCACGACGTCGAGGCCGATAGTCGAGGAACCGCCGGGCCTGTTTTCCACCACGACTTGTTGCCCGAGATTTTCCATCATGCGCGGCGCGAGTATGCGCATGACGACGTCGGTGGAACCGCCTGGCGAATACGGAACAATGATGCGTATCGGTTTGACCGGATAATTTTGCGCGGATACCGGCCCCGCATAAACGAACGACACGGACAACAGCCCTGCCACCAAATGGCGCGATGTTATTTTCATACTCTCCTCTTGCTTCAGATTTTATTAGAACTCATCTCAAAAATACAACATCGACAAGCAACCGCCGATAAATTCTTTTTAATACCCCCTTGAGGGGTGCGCCGATTGACGCCGACATAATTCCAGACCTTTCCCCGAATCAAGGTCAAATCCCTTGACCTTATCTGCAATCATCTGCGGTTCCAAACTGTTTTGAGACAGCTTTTAATTGAATGCAGAAATGCCTGTTTGCGCGCGCCCCAGCACCAGCGCGTGAATATCGGCGGTGCCTTCCAGCGTGTTGACCGTTTCAAGATTCAGCATATGGCGGATGACGTGGAATTCATCCGAAATGCCGTTGCCGCCGTGGATGTCGCGTGCGACACGCGCGATGTCGAGCGCTTTGCCGGTCGAATTGCGCTTCATCAACGATACCATTTCCGGCGTCGCTCTGCCCTGCTCGCGCAGTCGGCTGACGTGCAGGCAGGCGAGCAGGCCGATGGCGATTTCGCTTTGCATGTCCACCAGTTTTTTCTGGATCAGCTGGTTGGCGGCGAGCGGGCGGCCGAACTGCTTGCGGTCGAGCGCGTACTGGCGCGCGGCGTGCCAGCAGAATTCGGCGGCGCCCAGCGCACCCCAGCAGATGCTGAAACGCGCATTGTTGAGGCAGCCGAATGGCCCTTTTAGTCCGGTGACGTTGGGCAGCAGGTTTTCTTCCGGCACGAACACCTGGTCCATCGCGATTTCACCGGTAGGTGACGCGCGCACCGAAAACTTGCCTTCGATCTTGCGCGTCGTCAGGCCCTTCATCCCACGCTCAAGTATGAAGCCGCGTATCACGCCGCCGTCGTCTTTCGCCCACACCACCATGATGTCGGCGATCGGCGCATGCGTAATCCACAGCTTCGTGCCGCTCAGCGCGTAACCGCCATCGACCTTGCGCGCACGCGTGGTCATGCTGCCGGGGTCCGAGCCATGATCGGGTTCAGTCAGGCCGAAACAGCCGAGCAATTCACCGGTGGCCATGCGCGGCAGATATTTCTGTCTTTGCTCCTCGCTGCCATAAGCGAATATCGGCGTCATCGCGAGCCCGCTTTGCACCGAGCACGCCGAGCGATAGGCGGTATCAACGCGCTCTAGCTCGCGCATGATGAGGCCGTACGCAACGTAACCGATGCCGGCACAACCGTAACCTTCGAGCGTCGAGCCGAGAAAGCCCAGCGCACCCATTTCACGCATGATCTCGACGTCGAACGTTTCATTGCGGTTCGCCATCAGGATGCGCGGCATCAGCTTGTCCTGGGCGTACTCCCTTGCGGTGTCGCGGACCATACGTTCTTCCGCTGTCAGTTCCTGCTCGATCAGCAAAGGGTCCTGCCAGTCGAAGCGGCCGCCGGTGAGGGTGACGGTTGAGGTGTCTGCCATTGCTTATATTCCTGACCATAAAAAGGCCGGCAGCAATTGCGCTACCGGCCTGTTACCCGGACGCCGATTAAACTCTTTCGAGTATCGCCGCCATGCCCTGTCCGCCGCCGATGCACAGGCTGACGAGCGCATAACGTCCGCCACTTCGCTGCAACTGCCGCGCAGCGGTCAAGGCAATGCGCGCGCCGGACGCGCCGAGCGGGTGGCCCAGCGCAATGGCGCCGCCGTTCGGATTCACGCGCTTGTCGTCGAACGCAACGCCAAGACCTTTGAGGCACGACAGTACCTGGGTGGCGAAAGCTTCGTTGATTTCGATGATGTCCATGTCCTTGATCGTCAACCCGGCGCGAGCGAGCGCCTTCTTGGACGCGGCGACCGGGCCTATGCCCATGATGCGCGGTGGCACGCCCATCGCCGCAGTGGCGATCACGCGCGCGATCGGCTTGATGCCGGCTTTTTCACCGGCCTGCAGGCTGCCCATGAGGATGGCGACCGCGCCGTCGTTGACGCCCGACGCATTGCCGGCAGTGGTGACGCCGCCTGCATAGAGGACTTTCATTTTGGCAAGAGTTGCCAGGTCGGTCTGCGGGCGCGGGTGCTCGTCATCGGCGACGGGCGGCACCGGGCCCTTGCGGTTGGCAGGCATCTCGACCGGGCCGATTTCGCCGGTAAAAAATCCCTCGCCTTTGGCAATTGCATATTTCTGTTGCGACGACAGCGCGAACTGGTCGGCTTCTTCGCGCTTGATGTCGTATTCCTTGGCAAGGTTGTCGGCGGTCTGCGGCATCTGATCATCGCCGTAGAGCTTGTCCAATTTGGGATTCGAGAAACGCGGACCTATCGTGCTGTCATAAATGCGCAGATCGCGCGAGAAAGGGTTTTCACTCTTGGCAAACACGAAGGGGGCGCGGCTCATGCTTTCGGTGCCGCCGACGAGAAAAACGTCGCCCTCGCCGGCAGTGATCGAATGCGCGGCGTGCGCGATCGCGCCCAATCCGCTCGCACAATTTCGCTGCAGCACCGTGCCGGGAATTTCGATCGGCAAGTCCGCCGCAAGGCCCGCGTGGCGCGCAACACAACGGGCGTCTTCACCGCCCTGGTTCGCGCAACCGACAACGATATCTTCGATCTGCTCGGCTTTGAATTTGCTGCCCGCAAGCACGGCCTTGATCGCACTTGCCAGCAAGTCGTCAGGACGGACTTTAGCCAGGCTGCCGGCATAGCGGCCGAACGGGGTGCGCTTTCCATCGTAAATATAGGCGTTAAGCATGGGAGTTCCTTCTGTCGTCGATCAGGGTTCGGTGGTGAGAGCGGATACGCCGAGTTTGGCGCGGCGGGTGAGCCAGATGCTGGGACGGTAGCGCGGATCGCCGTAGATGCGGTTCATTGCGGTGAGCACGCGGTGTATGCGCTCAACCCCCAGCACGTCGGCGAATTTGAACGGGCCGTTCGGATAATTTAATCCGAGTGTAACGGCCTTGTCGATATCGGACGGCGTGCCGGTGCGGCTTTGCGCAATCGAGCAGCCGATATTGACTATCATCGCGATGATGCGCTGGGCGATGAAGCCCGGGCTGTCGCGGCATACCGTAACAGGCACACCGTCAGATGCGAGCAAGCCATGCGCTGCATCGCGATACGCCATGTCTGTGAGCGGCGTGCCCATGATGGTGCGGCGTTTGACGAGCGGAAACAAAGTATCTACCGCCACTGTGCGCTTGGGGTCCAGCCCCTGCTCTACTGCGCACGTTGTCGCGTCATCGCCTATCGGTGTGACCAGGCACAGCGCCTTGGCACTTGGTTTCGCGCCGGACTCGATATTGGCGCCCAGCTTGCTCAGCAGTTCGCTCAATGCGGCATGCCCTGCCGGCTCTACCTTGCTGACCCACACGCTCTCAGGCCGCGCACTCGGTGCCGCGGGTTCGGGTGCGATGATGGGTTTCATGTCCGCGTCGTAGTTGTAAAAGCCTTTCTTGGTCTTGCGGCCCAGCACGCCCGCTTCGTAGCGTGATTGCATGATCAGACTTGGCCGGTAGCGTGGTTCCTGGAAAAACTGGTTGTAAATTAGGTTCGACGCCGGCTGCGTGACATCCAGCCCGGTCAGCTCCATCAGTTCGAACGGGCCCATGCGAAATCCGCCGACATCGCGCATCCCGCGGTCGACATCGACAAAAGTCGAAATGCCTTCATAGACCAGATGCGTGGCTTCCAGCGAGAAGCCGCGGCCGACCTGGTTGACTAGAAAACCCGGCGCATCGGTGCAGCGCACCGGTTCGCGCGTCATGCGCTTGCCGATGGTGACCAGCGCTTCACATACCCATTCTTCAGTCAGCAGCCCGGAAATCACTTCGACCAGCCGCATCAGCGGCACGGGATTGAAAAAATGGAAGCCGGCAAAGCGCTGCGGCGTCTTCAGTTTTGCGGCGATGCTTGTCACCGACATCGACGAAGTGTTGGAAACCAGTATGCAGTCCGGCGCTACGATATTTTCGAGTTCGCCGAACACCTGGCGTTTGACGTCGAGGTTTTCGACCACCGCTTCGATGACCACATGGCACGGCTTGAGTTCGGTCAAGGCGCTAACTACTTTGATGCGCGCCGTGGCGGCCGCTGCATCTTCCTTGCTCATGCTGCCTTTTTCGACGGCGCGGGTGAGCATCTTGGCGATGAAATCGCGCGCTTCATCGGCAGCGCCGGCCCGCGTGTCCATCATCAATACCTGCATGCCGCCGGCAGCGGCGACCTGCACGATGCCGCGGCCCATCGCGCCGGTACCCAGCACGCCTACGGTGAGATCGGGTCGGTTTGCGTCAAACTTCATGTCGTCCTTTGTCGTGTAGTTCGTAATCGAAACGCTGCAAGCCGGCCGTTACCGGTATTGCCATGCAAACAAGCGGGATTGCGCTGGAGAATGCGGACTTTGAAGGCTCCGTCTGTGGCCGAAATTATACCAGAACCACGCCGGTCCTCGGCCCGCAACAGCCTCACTCCGCCTGTATCCCGGCCGCCCGTACCACCTTGGTCCATTTGGCAATTTGCGCCTGCACAAATGCTGAAAATTCCTCCGGAGAATTGCCCACCCCCTCGGCGCCGTTGGCGGCAAGCAGATTGCGCATGGCCGGGGATTTGACGCTGCTCGCCGACTCCGCGTTAATGCGATTGACGATGGCGCGCGAAATTTTCTCCGGCGCGAGCAAACCCTGCCACGCGCTGGTCTCGAATCCCGGCAATCCCGATTCAGCGACCGTCGGCAAATCGGGGGTCAGTGAAAATCGCTTCTCGCTGGTGACCGCCAGCGCACGTAAACGGCCGCTCTTCACTTGAGCGACCGCGCTCGGCAGGCTCGCGAATGACAGCGAGATGCGCCCCGCGATCAGATCGGTCAGCGACGCGGCCGCACCCTTGTATGGCACATGCACCATGTCGACACCGGTCATCAGCTTGAATAATTCGCCGGCCAGGTGCGGCGAACCCAGATTGCCCGATGATCCGAACGTGAGCTGCCCGGGTTTGCTTTTCGCGACCTGAATAAGCTCCGCCACCGACTTGATCTGCAGCGCGGGGCCAACCACCAGGATGTTCGGTGCAAGATCGCGCTGCTGATCGTACGGCAGCTTGCGTTTGAGCGCGGGATTCACGCCAAACGAACTGGCCACCAGCAGCAAGGTATGTCCATCAGCAGGCGCACGCACCACGAGTTCGATGGCGATGATGCCGCTCGCGCCGCCGCGGTTGTCGACGACTACCGTCTGACCCAGACGCTCGCCCAGCCCTTCCGCCAGCGCACGGCCGATGATGTCGGCATTGCCGCCGGGCGACTGCGCGACAATCAAGCGTATCGGACGGTCCGGATACAGCGCTTGCGCGTTCCCCGCCATCGACAGCGCGAGCAAGGCAGCCGCAACCCCGCGCATCGACATTTCAGCTTTCCCGGCTTTTTAACGGCCTTTGAAAACCGGTTTGCGCTTTTCCATGAACGCGGCCTGGCCTTCCTTGTAGTCCTCGCTCGTGTAGCAGTCGTCGACCATTTTCTGGCACAACGCCATGTCGCGCTCGGCGGGGTTGCGCAAATACTCGATGATGCTGCGTTTGACGGCCGCAATGGTCAGCGGCGCGTTGTTCGCGATGGTGTTAGCGTAATCGAGAGTGTATTTCTCCAGTTCGGCTCCCGGCACCACGCGGTTGACGAGATTCATCTGCAGCGCTTCCTGGGCAGTGAACTGGCGCGCAGTGAAAAATATCTCTGCCGTGAATGCGGGCCCCACCACATCGGCCAGCCGCTTGATTCCGGTGAAACGGTAACCGAGCCCGAGTTTGCCCGCCGGCACGCCAAAACGCGCGTCTTCCGATGCGATGCGCATATCGCAGCCGACCGCCAGCGCAGTGCCGCCGCCTATGCAAAAACCGCGCACCATCGCAATCGTCGGCTTCGGACAGCTTTGCAGGGTCAGGCTCGCGCGGTCGGCGGTCGAGTTGTATTCCTCCACCGCTTCGGGGCTGGAGCGCTTTTCCTTGAACTGCGAAATATCGGCGCCGGCGACAAATGCTTTTTCACCCGCGCCTTTCAGGATGATCACTCGGACTTCCGGATCTTTGGCATAGGCTTCGAGCGTGCTGGTCAGCCCCTGCCACATTTCAAGCGAAACGGCGTTGTGGCGCGCCGGATTGTTGAAGATGATCCAGCCGATGCCGTTCTCTTTTGTCGCAATGAGTTTGTCCGTGTTCGTTTGCATGACCTTGTCCGTTGGGTAAAACGCGTATTTTATAGTATCGGCGCAGGCTTATACCGGCGGCAGGGCTGTCGACCGAATCACGTGCCAATAGAGAACCGCGCCGCGGTCCTGGAACGACGGCGCGGGAGCCAGCGGTTATTTCGAAGTGCTTTCGAATTCGTACGCGTCGTGCGCGTCGGTATGCATTTCGAGGCCGGTGCCGGCGGATTGCACGTCGCCGCTGACGAGATGCAGGCGGTTGCCGAGGACCGCGCCCGCGAGGCCGTGGCGCTGCAGCGGCATCGACGGCATGACGAACCACTCCTTCTTCGCCGCATCGAAACCTTCGAGCGCCCGGAAAGCGGTAGACGAGTTAGACGTCTGGTGTTCACCGCCGGCCACGTAAACGCGGCCGCCGTGCACGCCGTACGCCACCGCGCTGCGTGCCGTCGGCATGCGCGCGCGCACCGGGTTCCAGCTGTCCGCCGCGACATCGTATTCCTCGACCAGATCGAGCCGGTTGCCGCCGCCGGAAATAAATGCGCCGCCAATGCGCCCGCCTATCGCGTAGATTTTGTTGCTGACCGCGCCGATCGCAAGATGGCTGCGCGGCGCAGGCATCATGCTGCGCTCGCGCCAGGTATTGGTCGCCGGATCGTATTCCTCGACGGTGGTCAGCGAGCGATGGGCGCGCGCGGGATGTATCGCCGTATCTTTGGAACCAGGCAGCATGGTGGCGCCGCCGAGGACATAAAGCTTGCCGCCTACGGCAACTGCTACCGCCGCGCCGCGCTTGGTCGGCATGGGCGCCAGCGCCTTCCAGCTATCGGCGGCCGGATCATATTCGAACGCGTTGTCGATCGGCTGCCAGCCCGCGGGCCCCGTCTCTGGCAGCACGAAACCGCCGAACGCATAAATTTTCCCGTTGTGTTCGGCAATGGCCACGTGGTGAGAGGAAAGTGCCATCGGCTTTTTCTTGCTCCACTTGTCGGTGGCCGGATCGTATTCATAGACCATGCCTTTGGGTTTCCAGCCGGGCGCGAGGCCGGCAAACACGTAGAGCTTGCCGCCGGCTGCTGCACCGAGCACTTCTTCGGCCGGTTCGGGAAACGGCGCCAGCTTGACCCAGCGGCCCTGCGCGTATGCGGTTGCTTGCGTCAAGGCGAGGACCAACGCCGCCAGGAACAAGCATTTCGAACCAGTCGATCTATTCATGGTTTCCTCTGCGGTGAACAGTACGCGTCACAATCGTGCGCCTTTGCGGCGTCTTTTGTCGTGCGTCATTATAACTACGCCGGTTCGCCGCAGCTATTGGTCTGCGCGCGGTTTTACGGCATCATCGGCGTTTTCCCGATCCGCAGTACAGCGGCGGGTACGGAGGCGGAAAATGCGCATACTGCAATCGTTCATCGCCATGGCCATTGCGCCATGCATGGCCGTGGCCGCCGATAATTATCCGTCTAAGCCCCTGCGCATGGTCATTCCCTACACCCCGGGCGGGCCGACCGACCTCGTCGGCCGCGCGCTCGCGTCGAAATTGCAGGAAGCGCTGGGTCAACAGATCATCGTCGACAACCGCTCCGGCGGAGGCGGCGTAATCGCCACGGAAATCGTCGCGCGCGCGCCTGCCGATGGCTATACACTGCTGCTCGGCACGCCAGGGCAACTTGTTACGCTGCCGCTCCTGACGCCGAAATTACCGTATGACGCGATGCGCGACTTCGCACCCGTGACGCAGGTAGTGGTGTCGCCGCAGGTGCTCGTGGCCAATGCCAAACTGCCTGCAACTACGGTTACCGAGTTGATCGCTTACGCCAAAGCGCGGCCCGGCCAGCTCAACTACGCATCGGTGCAAACTGGCGGCACCGGTCATCTCGGCATGGAATTATTGAAGCAGGCGGCCAACATCGATATGCTGCATGTGCCTTACAAGGGCACCTCCCCTGCCCTCACCGATATGATTGCCGGCCAGGTTCAATTGATGTTCACCAGCTATCCTACCGTCCAGCCGCACATCACGGCCGGACGCCTCCGATTGCTGGCCACCGGCGCGCCCAAGCGCACGCCGGCGATACCCGATACGCCGACGATGTCGGAGACGCTGCCGGGTTACGATCTGGTTACGTGGTATGCCGTGTTCCTGCCGCGGCGCACGCCTCCGGTCATCGTCAACCGTTTGCATGCTGAACTGGTGAAAATCCTGGTGTCGCCGGCAATCGAACGCCAGTTCGCGCAAAATGGCGTTGAGCCCATCAATACAACGCCGCAGGAACTGACCGCTTATATGCGCGCCGAAACCGAGCGCTGGGGTAAAGTCATACGCACAAGCGGAATTCGACTGGAGTAACGCGATGAAAAGGAAAAATCTGATGCGATGTGCAACGACGTGCCTGCTGACGGCAATGCTGATTATGGCCAGTGCCGCACCGGCGCAAACCTACCCGATACGCCCCATCCGCTGGGTAGTCACCTATCCGCCGGGCGGTCCGACGGACGTCGTCGCGCGTGCCATCGGCGCCAAGCTGACCGAAGCATGGGGCCAGCAGATAGTCATCGATAACCGTGCCGGCGCGGGCGGCGTCATCGGCACGGATATCGCTGCCAAAGCAGTGCCCGATGGCTACACGCTGCTGTTCGGGACGTCGGCAGGCCTCACGATCAATCCGGCGCTCAACAGCAAGCTGCCGTACGACGCGGTAAAAGATTTCGCTCCGGTGAGCCTGCTGGTTTTGAACCCGCAGATCCTGGTGGTGCATCCCGCTGTTCCCGTAAATTCCGTGAAGGAACTGGTAGCGCTCGCCAAGGCGCGGCCGGGTCAGTTGAACTACGCGTCGGTGGGCCTCGGATCGCCGAACCACATGGGCATGGAATTGTTGAAGGCGCTGACCGGCATCGATATCGTGCACGTGCCGTACAAAGGCACCGGCCCCGCGATTACGGACTTGCTGGGTGGGCAGGTGCAAGTGATGTTCAACAGCATGCCGTCGGTGATCCCGCTGGTCGCCAGCGGCAAGCTGAAGGGCCTTGCTGTCGGCAGTGTGCAACGCTCCCCTGCGGTACCGGATATTCCGACCGTGGCGGAAGCCGGCGTACCGGGATTCGAAAACGTTACCTGGTACGGCATGTTCGCGCCGGCGAAAACGCCGCATGACATCATCGTCAAACTCAACAAGCAGGTGGTGCAGATATTGGCGTCGCCGGAAATGGCGCAGCGTCTTGCCAGTCAGGGCGCAGAACCGCGCAGCAGCACGCCCGAAGAACTGACGAAATTCATGCGCGTGGAATCCGAGCGCTGGAAAAAAGTCATCAAGACCGCGGGCATCAAGGTCGAATAGACCGGGCCCGTTTCCGCGGCGCTACCAGTCGCCGTTATTGAGGCGCGCCGGGAATCCCGCCGCCGCCAGTGCGGCAATGATTTCGTCCGCGTGCGCGTGATCGCGCGTCTGCACCACGAATTCGACGGCCGTGGACTGCAGCGGCAAATGGGTAAACCTGCGCTGGTGATAGACATCCACGATGTTCGCGTTGGCAGTTGCCATGCAAGCGGTAACTTTGGCCAGCGACCCCGGCAGATCGCTGACTTCGACCAGCAGGCGCGTCAGCCGTCCTGACCGCACCATGCCGCGTTCGATGATCTCAGCCAACATAAGTAAATCGATATTGCCGCCGCACAGTATCAGGCCGACTTGTTTGCCTTTGAAGCGTTGCGGATAAGCGAGCAAAGCGGCAAGACCTGCCGCTCCCGCGCCTTCGACGACGGTTTTTTCCATTTCCAGCAGCATCACGATCGCCCAGCGCGGCGGCCGCACCCTGCACATCCTTTATAGTAACTGTCATGGTCAAGGCCGGATGAATTCCAGGCTGCGCATAAACCGTTCGCCTTCCTTGCGCAACTCGGCGCTGGGCTCAGCACTGAGTTCGGCCGGACGGCCGCGCTCCGAGTAACCGACATCGACGATGAGGTTGCTTTTGTTCGGATGCAGGCAGGTGACGCCGATATCTTCGGCGAGTAGGGTTCGATTGCGGGCAAGGGCTGCATCGCGGTCCGTGTGCTTCAGGCGGTAACGTACGCACCATGCGGGAAAAGTATCATCCACCGCGGATTCGAACTCGATGACCCGGAAACGCTTGGCATCCAATTCCGCCGTCCGCAGCTTGTTCACATATTCCTGAAATTTTTCGCGCGTTTCGAATTTGTCATCGATAAGCCCCGATATCGCAGTCGCGCCGAACGAATGCGTCGTTGAGTCCAGTCTTTTGCCAAACAACGCCAGCTCGCGGTTGCGCTGCATTTCAAACCAGTTTTTGCCCGGCGGCGGCAGCACGCGATAGCCGTCCATCGCGTAAGCCTTGGTGGTTTCGGTAATGGGTACGGCGTGCATTTGCGCCGCGGCCTCGCCCGCCAGCATGACTGCGGAAAGCAATGCGCAGCGAACGATCCAACTGATCGACTCGCAGTCGTGCGCCAGTTTTTTCATCGACATATCATCAGCCAGTCCACGGCGATTGCGCCATCAGGTCCGGCACGCACCGGGTTCAAATCGAGTTCGGCCAGCCGCCCATCGGTCGCGACGCCAAATTGCGACACCGAGCTGATCAGGCGCGTCAATGCCGCGCGATCTACCGCAGGGCTGCCGCGCACGCCATTCAGGATGGCTTTCGCTCTCAATTCGTCGAGCATGCTCCCAGCTTCCGCCGTCGTTACCGGCACCTTGCGAAAAACCACGTCCTTGAGCACTTCGACATGGATGCCGCCTAGACCCACCATCACCACCATCCCGTACGCCGGGTCATGGTGCAGCCCCACCGCCATGTCGAGACCGTCTGCGGCCATCTGCTGCACGAGCACACCACTGACGCGCGCCTCAGGACTATGCCGTCGTGCGTTTACGACTACCTGCGTAAACGCAGCGGCTACTGCCGCGCCATCGGCAAGATTCAGCAGCACGCCGCCCGCCTCTGTTTTGTGCAGTATTTCCCGCGCTTCAATTTTTAATGCGACTGGATAGCCCAACGCATCGGCGCAGGCCACAGCTTCGGCAGAATTCTTCGCAAACCGTGTTTCCACCAATGAAACGCCGCATTGGCGCAGCAGTTGCGCCGCTTCAAGCGAAGAGACCGGCCCTGAAGTTGCCAGCAAACTGAGTTGTTGCGATTGCAAATCGGCGCGGGCTTTTGCATCCGCCTGCCACGCCTTGCGCATGGCCGCGTAGCGCACGAGGGCCGCAACCGCGTCCACCGCGGGTTCCGCTCCGCGCAACACTGCAATGCCGCGCGCTCGCAATGCCTGCAAGGCTTTGTCGGACGCCGCGACCCAGCATACGACGAATGGTTTATCGACCTGCGCTTTGATCTCTTCGAAGATGGCGATGAGTATATCGACGTAAGCATCCATCAACTGCAACCAGACTATTCCCACGTGCACCTGCGGATCGGCCATCACGATTTTTACGCTTTCCCGCAGCAGCGCGGGATCGCCCAGGAACTGGCCGGTGACGTCGACCGGATTGCCGCTTGCGCCAAAACCCGGAATAGTTTGTTGCAAGGCACGTTGCGTGGCTGTTCCCAGCACCGGCACCGTCAATCCAAGTTCCTCGGCGCGATCCGCCATCAATACACCGGCACCGCCCGATTGCGTGACGATGCCGAGGCCGCAACCCTGCGGCAGGCCGCAGTATGCAAATCCCTCGACCATGTCGAGCATGTGCTCTTCATTACGTGCGCGAATGATGCCGAACTGGCGGATTACGCCGTCGAAGACCGCATCGGCACCGGCCAGCGATCCGGTATGCGAAGCGGCGGCACGCGCGCCCGAACTGCTCTTGCCCACCTTGGCCAATACCAGAGGCTTGCCGGCGGCCAGCGCGGATTCAGCAAGCGCGATCATTTCCGCGCCGTCGCGCAGGCCTTCGATGTAGCCGGCGCCGACTTTAATGCGCGGATCGGCCAGCACTTCGCGCATGACCTGCGCAAAGGTGACGTCGCTTTCGTTGCCGGTATTCACGAAATAACCCAGACCGAGTTCACGCCGCCGTGCCAGCGCGGCGATGGCAGTGCCGAATGCGCCGGACTGCGTGACGAAACCGACCGGCCCAGGCGGCGTCGCGCCATCGGCATACTGGCCGAACGTCGCAATCACGCGCTCGAAGGCATTGATCAATCCCAGGCAGTTCGGCCCGCACAGCCGCATGCCGAATTCGCGCGCGACCAAAGTGATTTCGGTTTCGAGATCGCGTCCGTGTGCGCCGATTTCGGCGAAACCGGAACTGAACACGATGACTGATTTGACGCCGCACGCGCCCAACTCGCGTAATACCAATGCGACGGCCTTGGCCGGCACCGCAACGATAGCCAGATCGACCGGACCTGGAATATCCGCCACGGCGGGATAGCAGGCAATGCCTTTGATGGATTGATACTTCGGGTTTACCGGATAGATTTTTCCCGCGTAGCCCTTTTCCATGAGGTGCTTCAGCGGCCGGCCGTTAACTTTGGCAAAGTCCGATGAAGCGCCGATGATGGCGATAGACGCCGGGCTCAGCAGCGCGTGCAGGTCATGCTTCAAAAGGGGGATTCAGGCGCCAGCCGCGGCTCAGCGCACGACCAGCACCGGTATCTTCGAATGGGTCAGGACTTTGGCGGTCTCGCTGCCCAGCAGCAGCCCTTTCAGGCCTTTGCGTCCATGCGAAGCCATGATGATCAGATCGCATTTTGCTTTTTTCGCCTGCCGCATGATCGCCTCATAAGGCCGGCTGCTGCTGACGATGGCGGCATCACATTTGACGCCGGCGGACCGCGCGCCTGCTTTGACGGTCGCGACGATTTTTTTCGCATGTTTGGCCGTCGCGTCTTCAAAACGTTTTTTCAGCGCATAAGCGTTCGGCAGGACGAAACCTTCGTCGATCACCATCTGGAATTCCGGGGTGACGTTGATGGTGGTGACTTTGGCCTTGATGGCCCTGGCGAGCATGATGCCCTGCTTCACCGCTTTGCCGGCGAGCTTGGAGCCGTCGGTCGGCAGCAGAATGTGTTTGTACAGATGGCCTCCTGATTGCAGGTTAAGCCCGCGGGCAGCAGACGAACGAACGCCGCGATACGGGCGTGAAGCGGACTTTAGTGCGGCTTGTCGAGCAAATGCCGCGGCACCGGGACTGCGACGACCTCGATGCCCTCCTCGCGCATCTCCTCGACTTCCTCGCGCGACGCATTGCCGCGGATTTTGCGCTCGGGCGCTTCCTGATAATGGATCTTGCGCGCTTCTTCCGGGAATTCATTGCCGACGTCTTCGGTGTTTGCAAGCAGAAGCTCGATGGCCTTGGTCACCTCATCGGCGATATTGATGTATTGCCCGGACGCGTCGCGGGGCGCTTCTTTGCGCTTCGGCAATTGGGGCGCGCTGCCGCTGTTGATGTACGGAGCGTGCAAGCCTTTGTTGACATCGGTGCTGCCGCACAACGGGCAGTTGAGCTGGGTTTTCTGCTGCTGACGATCGAAATCAGCCGCCGAAGAAAACCAGCCTTCGAAGCTATGGTCGTTGCCGCACGTCAGGTTGAAAACAATCATGCGATCAGGTGTGTCCGGTTCAGGTCCAAGCCGACAAGCTTACCATCGTCGCGACGCCTGTGCAGGACGCGACGTGCAGGCGGGACGCTGGTGCCCGGAGTCGGACCGGCACAGCCGTTTCCAGCCGGCGTTTCGAGCGAGGAGTTACTACAATCCGCAACAGGCGACGATTCACGCTGAACATTGTAGCAGACGCTTGGCTGGCCAAAGTCGCCGACAAAAACTGTATATTTTTGCGCGATTAGCTTTTGATCAGCTCTATTTTCCGCATGTCACTATGCCCGCGGCTGCCAGGGAATCAATCTCCGATGGGTCGAAACCTGCCTCGCGCAGAACGTCGACCGTGTGTTCGCCCAGGCGCGGTGCGGGAACCGGATCCGGTGGCTGAGTGGCGGACCATTTGGATGGGAGAGCAGTATTCATCATCGTGCCTTCAGACGGATGCCCGGTGTGCTTAAAAAAACCGACCGCCTTCAGATGCTCGTCCTGCATAAGGCTTTCCAGCGAGTGCAGCGGCATCACCGGAATGTCGTGCGCTTCGAACCTTTCCATCCATTCGGCCGTCGTTTTCGTCGCCAGGACACCATTTACCAACGCAAAGAAATCCACCAGATTGCGGTTGCGCTGCGCGCGTTCCCTGAAGCGCACGTCGGCTTTCAGCTCCGGCATGCAGATCGCGTCGAACAAACTCGCGCACTGCGCATCGGTGCCGATCCAGAAGCAGAGATGCCCGTCGCGGGTAGGCGACGGTTTGCGCTCGAATAACCTGGACGCTCCCATGCCGTCGATCGGCGGCACGAATGTTTGCCCCCACATGTGTTCGGACAACACGAACTCGGCCATTGTTTCGAACATCGGCAGCTCGACCGACTGGCCGACCCCGGTGCGCTCCCGACACAGCAGGGCCGCGAGTATGGTCTGCGTGAAGACCATCCCGCAGATGCGGTCGGACAGATTGAATGGCGCATAGTGGGCCGTGCCGGTAAGCCGCGCCTGCAGCGCCGGCACGGCGCAGAGCCCCTGGATCATGTCGTCGTAGGCAGGCTTGCTGGCATACGGACCGTTTTCGCCGAAGCCGACCGCGGCGCAGTAGACGATACGCGGGTTGACGCGCGACACATCCTCGTAGCTCAGGCCCAGCCGCGCCATCGCCGCCCGGCGGCTATTGTGAACTAGCACATCCGCGTTCCTGCAGAGCGCGAGCAGCACTTCCCTGCCCCGCGGTTGCTTGAGGTCGATGACGATGCTGCGCTTGCCGCGGTTCATGTTCAGAAACTGCGAGGCCATGCCCGCATGCCGCGCCGGCCCCAGGGAGCGCCGGCCATCGCCGACCGCCGGTTCCACTTTCACGACGTCCGCGCCGAACCCGGCCAGCACCTGGGTCGCATACGGACCCAGCAACATCAGCGTCAGGTCGACCACGCGTATCCCCGCCAGCGGACCTTGCTGTTTGTTCAGAGCCATGTGCGCGCTTCCGCCGGTTGCGTTATTGCGCCGCTATCCCGGCGGCTTTCGTGACCTTGGCCCATTTCACGAGTTCATTCTTGATGAATGCTGCGAACTCTTCCGGCGTGTTGCCCGCGGGCTCGGCGCCTTCTGCCGAAAGACGCTCATTCAGTTCCGGCGCGGCCAGGGCGCCGACCACTTCTTTGTTGAGCCGGACGATAATGGATTTCGGCGTGCCGGCAGGAGCGAGCATGCCGAACCAGGAGCCCGCCTCGAAACCGGGATAGCCAAGCTCGGAGACGGTCGGAATATCGGGGGCCGCTTTGCTACGCTTTAGACTGCCGACCGCCAGCCCCTTCAAACGACCGCTGCGGACGTGAGGGAGTGTCGGCGGCATCGTCGCCCAATACGCCTGGATCTGATTGCCGAGCAAATCGGTCAATGCCTGGCCGGTGCCCTTGTATGGCACGTGCACAATATCAATTTTCGTGACGATCTTCATCATTTCCATCGCGAGGTGCGTCGCGTTGCCCGTGCCTGCCGAGCCATAACTGATGGGTTTGGTCTTCGCGCGCGCGAGCGTTATGAATTCCTGAAAGGTGCTCACGCCAAGCGACGGGTGCGCTGCGAGGATGTAGGGTACGTTGGTGGCGAGGCTGATGGGCGAAAAATCTTTGACCGGATCGTACGGCAGCTTCTTGTAGAGGCTGGCATTGATCGTGAGCGAGCTCGATGTCATCAGCAGAGTGTAGCCATCGGGTGTCGCACGCGCGGCAAGCTCGTTGCCGATGTTGGCGTTGCCGCCCGGACGGTTATCGACCACGACCGAAGTACCGAAGCTGTCACTCATTTTTATCGCGACGGCACGTGCCACCAGATCAGTGCCGCCCCCCGGCGCAAATGGCACGAGTATTCGTATGGGCCTTGACGGGTAGCTCTGCGCGCAGCCAGGTGCTGCGATGGCGCACCCGAGCAGGGTCGAGCACAGGATACCGATAATGTGTTTGTGCATGTTTGCTGTACTCCCCGGTTGCTACTGTTTACGTTTAATTCTTGCCGCCGCCCCCATGTCGGGGGTTGCGCGATAGGCGATCGCGGTTCAGCGCTTGGCCTACTCGGCCTTGATGCCCGCGGCGCGCGCAAGTTTGATGTTCTGGTCGACTTCGCGCCGTATCATTTCGGTAAATTGCTCGGGCGAATTGGTTTCGGCTTCCAGACCCTGTTTGAAAAACGCCGTTTTCGTTTCTGGCGTATTGACAGCCTTGACGATCGCACTGTTGAGCCTGGCGACGACATCCGGCGGCAGGTTCGCCGGGCCCATGATTCCGTACCACCCCGTGCGGTCGTAGCCTGCTACGCCGGACTCGTGTAGCGTGGGCATGTTAGGCATGAGCGCCGACCGTTTGGCCGTGCTGATCGCGATCGGCCGCAGGCGTCCCGCGTCTATCAGCGCCTGCGCCGCGGTGACGCTGGCGAAGATCATGTCGGCCTCGCCCGCGGCCACCCCGACCACGCCCTGCGAAACCCCTTTGTAAGGGATGTGCGCCGTCTTGATATTCGCGAGCGAATTAAAGAGTTCCGCGGCAAGGTGCGCGGAGCTGCCGATGCCGGAAGTCGCATAGTTGAGCTGACCGGGCCGGCTTTTGCCGATCGCCACCAGTTCCCTCACATTGTGCGCCGGCACCGACGGGTGGATAACGAGCACGAACGCACCGGTGACCACCAGCGAAATGGGCGAGAAATCCCGCGGCAGTTCGTACGGCATCTTGCGCCGCATCGCAGGCTGGATGCTGTCCGCGGCGGCCATCATGAGCAATGAATAGCCGTCGGATGCGGATTTCGCGACCAGATCGGTGGCGATGATACCGCCCGAGCCAGGCCGGTTCTCGACGACGACGGGCTGTCCCAGACTTTCGGACAGTTTCTGGGCGACCATGCGCGCCGCCGTGTCCGTGCCCCCGCCGGCGGCAAAACCAACGAATATGCGCACGGTTTTGGACGGATAGTTTTGCGCCAGCACATGGCCCGTCAACGTACCTGCCCACA
The DNA here is from genome assembly GCA_945870465.1 of Bordetella parapertussis. Next base: position 19,626 of record CAMBSS010000007.1, read on the forward strand.
GCGCCACGCTCAATTGCAGAAATACATATTTATGCCGCTTAATCATGATTGCCTTTATCTTCCCTCTGGTTGCATGTCTGTACGCACACGCCCGGCGTCCAACCCTGTAGCCATGCGATTCATTCGCTTTTGATCCCGGCCTTCGCGACAACCGCGCGCCAGGTCTGGATCTCGTTTTTCATCTGTTCAAGAAAAGCCTCCGGCGTGCCTGCCGCGGGCGCGACGCCTTCAGTACGCAGCTTCTCCTCCATATCCCGGCCCTGCATGATGCGCACAACTTCCTGGTTGATGCGCTCGACTGCCAGCCGTGGCATGCCGCGCGGCGCCAGCAGGCCATGCCAGTTGTTGACGTCGTAACCGGGCACGCCAGACTCGGCAAGCGTCGGTATGCCGCTCTCGGCGGCGACGCGCTGTGCGCTCGTAACGGCGATCGCGCGCAGGCGGCCGGATCTGGCCTGTGGCAAGGCGGCGGTGATGCTGCCGAAGAGTACGTGCGTTTGCCCGGCGATCGTATCGGTGAGGGCCGGCCCCGTTCCCTTGTACGGAATGTTGAGCATTCGCGTTCCGGTCATGCTGAGCATGAGTTCGGTCGCGAGATGGAGAATACTGCCCTGCCCGCTCGACGCGTAATTGATCGCATTGGGTCGGGCGCGCGCAAGCGCGATGAGTTCCCGCGCGTTGCTGACGGGCAGCGATGGATGAACGACGACCAGAAACGGCCCCTTGTCGAGCAGCACCACCGCACTGATGTCGGCTATGGGATCGAACCTGAGCGCGGTCATCACTGCGTTTATCGTGTAGCCGCCCGAGACGAGCGTGAGCGTGTAGCCGTCCGCCGGCGCCTTGATGCCTGCCTCAGCACCGATGTTGCCGCTGGCGCCGGGGCGGTTATCGATGATCACCTGCTGGCCCAGCGTCTCGCCGAGTTTCGCGGCCACTATACGCCCTATGAAATCGGTGCCGCCGCCGGGCGCAAACGGCACGATGATGCGTATGGGCTTGGCCGGATATACCTGCGCATGGCCCGGCGCGTGCGCGCAAAACAGGCCTGCCGCGAATGCACAGACAGTCTGCCAGCGCAGGCGACCCCTGCGCATGTCGGGCGTAGAAGCCTTCGCGGTCTGCATCAAGCGGCCTTGACGGGCGCGAGCCACGGCAGTTGGGTGCGATAACGGTTTTCGAAGCGCGCAATCGCTGCGGCATATTTCAACGTGATGCCGATTTCGTCCAGTCCCTCGAGGAGCTGCGCCTTGCGCGACGGTTCGATTTCGAAGCCGCGCGACGTGCCGTCCGGGTATCTGACGGTCTGGAGCGCGAGGTCGATTGTTACTTGCGAGCCGGGTTGCTGCTCTAGCAGCGTGCACAGAGCTGCGATGGCGGGCTCGGGCAGCACGACAGGGAGCACGCCGTTCTGCACGCAATTGCCGGTGAAGATGTCGGCGAAGCTCGGCGCAATCACGCAGCGGATACCGAAGTCGCGCAACGCGTAGACCGCGCCTTCGCGCGTCGAGCCGCAACCGAAGTTACGGCCGGCCACCAGTACTTGCGCGCGTCGGTATGGCGGCTGGTTCAAAATGAAGCCGGCGTCTTCGCGGTCGCCGGCAGCGTAGCGCTTGTCGCGGAACAGAAAATTGCCGTAGCCCGCGGACAACGGCTTGCGCAGAAAGCGGTGCGGTATCAGTTCATCGGTGTCCACGTCGGCATGACAATAAGGCGCCGCGACTGCCGTGAGTGTCGTGAAAGTTTCGATCGTTACGCTCCCGCCATTTCGCGCACGTCGGCCAGGCGGCCGGTGATCGCCGTCGCCGCTGCCATCGCCGGGCTCACCAGGTGCGTGCGGCTGCCCTTGCCCTGCCGCCCTTCCATATTACGGTTCGAGGTTGACGCGCAGCGTTCGCCTGCGGGCACGAGGTCGCCGTTTGCACCGGTGCACATCGAGCAGCCGGGCTCACGCCACTCGAAACCCGCGCTGCGGAACACATCATGCAGACCCTCGGCCTCCGCGGCACGTTTTACGGTCATCGAACCGGGCACGACGATGGCCGGAATGCGCGCCTGCTGCCCGCGCACGACGCGCGCGGCGTCGCGCAGATCATCGAGGCGTGCATTCGTGCACGAGCCGATGAAGACACGGTCGATCGCGATGTCTTTCATCGCCGTTCCCGGCGCGAGTCCCATGTACGCGAGCGCGTGCTCGGCGCGCGTGCGGCGGGCGGGATCGGTCATCGCGCACGGATCCGGAATCACGTCCGAGACGGCGCACGCCTCGTCCTGCGATGTACCCCACGTCACCATCGGCTGCACCTGCGACCCGTCGATAACCACTTCCGATTCGAAGCTGGCTCCCTCGTCCGTCGACATCGTTTGCCAGAATGCGCGCGCTTCAGTCCACGCTGCGCCCTGCGGCGCATGGGGCCGCCCGCGTAAATACGCGAACGTCGTTTCATCGGGGGCTATGAGGCCCGCGCGGGCGCCGGCTTCGATCGTCATATTGCACAGCGTCATGCGCGCTTCCATCGGCAGCGCACGCACCGCGCTGCCCGCATACTCAATCGCCGCACCGCTGCCGCCCGCCATGCCAATGCGCACAATGATGGCGAGTGCGAGGTCTTTTGCGCCGACACCCGGGCGCAGGCTCCCATCCACGTTGATGCGCAACGCGCGCGGCTGGCGAAACCACAGCGTCTGCGTCGCCAGCACGTGCTTGATCTGGGACGCGCCGACGCCGAACGCGAGCGCGCCGAATGCGCCGTTGGTGCAGGTATGCGAGTCCGACCCCACAATCAACATGCCCGGATGCGCCATACCGAGTTCGGGGAACACGACATGCATGATGCCCTGTTGGGGGTGGGAAATGCCAAAGTGCACGATGCCGGTACGTTCGGCGTTCGCCTGCAGGCGCTCGACCATGCCGCGCGCTTCGGGATCGGCGATGCCGGCGCTGCCGAGTTCGCGTCCGACGGTCGGCACGTAGTGATCGGCGAAGCCCAGGGTTTGCGCGGGGCGCATGACAGCGCGCCCTTCGCGGGCGAGTCCGTCGAATGCGTAGAACGGCCCCTCGTGAACGACGTTGTAATCGACGTACAGCAGGAGCTCGCCTGCGCGATGCTCGACGGTGTGCAGGTCGATCACTTTTTGCAGCATGGTCCGGGGCGCTGACATGGCGCGGTCCTTTATGAAGAATGATCCGGCAGCGACGGCATGAGCTGGCCCGCTATTCGGCTTTGATCTGGGTCACCGCGATGATCTCGGCCCAGCGCTTGATTTCCGTGCGCAAATACGCCGTGAACTCGGCGGGACCACGTCCCGTGATCTGCCCGCCCTGATCCTCGAGCAGCTGGCGCACCTCGGGCATCTGCAACACCGCCGTGTTTTCAGCGTGCAGGCGGTCGACTATCCTGACCGGCGTGCCCGCGCGCACCACCATGCCGTACCAGGAGACGAATACATAGCCTTTGACGCCCGCTTCGTCGATGGTCGGCAGCTCGGGCAACGCCGGCGAACGCTTGCTGTCCGTAACCGCCAGCGCCCGCAGCTTCCCTGAGCGCATGTGGGGAATGATGCCGGGTGACGTCGAGAACATCAGATCGACCTGACCGCCGAGCAGGTCGATGGTCGCAGGCCCGGTACCCTTGTATGGCACATGCAGCATCCGCGTGCCCGTCATGTGGTTGAAGAGCGCGGCCGACAAATGGGACGGTCCACCCAAGCCCGCCCCGGCATACGTGAGCTGCCCCGGGTTTTTGCGGGCGAGCGCAATCAGTTCCGCGACCGACGTTACGGGCAGCGCATTGCGTACGCCAAGCACGTTGGGCAGATCGGCTATGTGCGTAACCGCCGTAAAGTCCTTGACGAGATCGTACGAAAGCTTCTGCAGGCTGGGCAGCACGGTATGCGTCGAAATGATCATGAGCAGGGTGTGGCCGTCCGGTGCCCCACTGGCCGCCGCCGCCGCGCCTATCGCGCCATTGCCGCCCGCGCGGTTGTCTACCACGACTGTTTGACCGAGTCTGTCGCCCACCCGCTTGGCGACGATGCGTCCGATGAGATCGGTGCCGCCGCCGGGTGGATAAGGAATGATCAGCCGCAGCGGGCGCACCGGGAATTCCTGTGCAATCGCCGCAAACGGCGCGCCTGCCGCCAATGCCAAACATACCAGTGCTGCCGACTTCATTTGCTCCTCCATGCGCCGCCCCGTCCCCTTGCTATGCAGACCACCCGCAATCCGGGCACCCATGCAACGATGACGTGCCGGTCGCTTATGCGCCAGCGGGCGCGACGATCGAACAGTCAATCATGATTGCGGTCACTTTCTTGTTGTCGCGTGTCATTTTGAAGCGCCTCTCGCGACCGCTTTATTCTTCGACGTAGCCGGTTTTTCTGCGACGGTCGAGCCACCAACCGTATTGCACCGGCAACGTGTTGTATTCCGTATCGTGTTCCAGCGTGCGCGCGGCGTGCGCGGGCCAGAACGGGTCGTAGAGGATCTCACGCCCCACGGCAATCAGGTCGGCCTGGCCCTGCGCGAGAATTTCCTCGGCTTGCCTGGCGTGCACGATCAGACCCACGGCCATCGTCATGAGACCCGCATCCTTGCGCACGCGTTCGGCGTACGGCACCTGAAAGCCGAGCTTGGGGGCAACCCGGCTCGCGGTGGGCGAGCGTATCGCGATGCCGCTCGCCGAGCAGTCGACAACGTCGACGCCGAGCGCCTTCAGTTCGCGCGCGAGCACGACCGTATCGTCGAGCGTCCAGCCGCCCTCGTCCACCGCGGACACGCGAAAGAACAGCGGCTTGTCCTGCGGCCAGACCGCCCGCACCGCCGCGGTAACTTCGAGCGCGAAGCGCATGCGGTTTTGCAGGCTGCCGCCGTACTCATCCGTGCGTTGGTTCGAGGCGGGCGACAGAAATTCGTGTATCAGATAACCGTGTGCGCCGTGTACTTCGACGATGTCGAAGCCCGCCAGCAGCGCGCGCTGCGCCGCTTTCACCCAGTTGGCCTGCACCTCCTGGATGTCCGCCTTGGTCATGGCGCGCGGCAGCGGCCAGCCTTCGAGATATTCGACCGCGCTCGGACCGATGACTGGCCAGTGCGCCTCACCTTCGACGGGCACGCTGCGGTCGAGCGGGCCAAAGCCGGCCCACGGCTTGTATGTTCCGGCTTTGCGGCCGGCGTGATTAAGCTGGATTGCCGCTACCGCGCCCTGCGATTTGATGAAAGTGCTGATGCGCCGCAGCGGTTCTATGTGCTCATCTTTCCAGATGCCCATGTCGCCCACCGTGCCCAGCCCGCGCCGTTCGACCTTGGTGGCCTCGGTGAAGACAATGCCGGCGCCGCCCATCGCGAACTTCGCAAAATGGGCGAAATGCCAATCGGTGACGAACCCGTCGCGCGCCGAGTACTGCGCCATGGGCGAGACGACAATGCGATTGCGCAATTTAACGCCGCGGATCTCCAGCGGCGTAAATAGCAGGGATGGCTTGCGGTTCATCCCGGCGTTAGGTGCGGCACTTGCGGACGACACTGGAACTCCTCATGGTTCTTGCACACACGATCTGCAGCGATCGCGGCCACCGCCTTGCGCCTGGACCCGGCCTGCCCTTGCCCAAGCGTTCAATATACTGAACGGCGTTCAAATAAACGATACGCTCGCATCGAAACCATGTCAACGCCGGTGCGCCGTCATTTCGCGGGCCGCTTGCGTTCGAGAAACGCCGCCACCCTCGCGCGGTGGTCCGGCGTATCACGCAGGATGGAAGTATGCGACGACACCATGTCGAGATGCGCGGCAAGCGGCATGCTGAGGCCCTGGTAAACGGAACGCTTGTATGCGCGCACCGCTTCGAACGGCTGGCTCGCGATCGCGCGCGCGAGTTCGTAGGTCGCGGCCATGAGCTGGTCCGGGGCGGCCACGTTGTTCACGAGCCCGATACGCAGCGCTTCCTCGGAACCTATCGCACGCCCGGTCCAGAACAGCTCCAGCGCGCGCGGCGTGCCGATGATGCGCGGCAGGTAATAAGTGCCGCCGTCGCCCGCGATCAACCCCACGTTGATATAGCTTTCAGCAACCATTGCCGAGTCCGCCATCAGGCGCAGATCGCACATCAGCGCCATATCGAGCCCCGCGCCGCGCGCGGTGCCGTTGATCGCGGCGATCGTCGGTTTGTCCATACGCTCCATGATGAAAGCGATTTTATGCACATGCCGCCACAGGAAATCCTTGCGCTCGAGGGCATCGTTGTTCGCGCGCTCTTTCTGCACGCTGATGTCGCCTCCCGAACAGAACGCCTTGCCGGCGCCCGTGAGCACGACGACCCTGATCTTCGGATCGCTTTCGCATTGTTCGAGCAGCGCCCCCCAGCGCACGATCATGTCTTTCGTGAAAGCGTTGTACTTCTCGGGCCGGTTGAGTGTAATGGTCGCGACACCGTGCTCGTCGACGTTGAACAGGACCAGTGTTTCTGCAGTCATTGTCATTTCTCCTCAGGGTTTAATGGTTTCAGTGGGCAGGCACCGCGTCGCCCGAACATGCGCGCGCTTGTTGGGGCGTATAGCCCAGCAGTTCAACAAGGACTTCCACGGTGCTCTCACCGAGCTCCGGCACGTGCGGCCGCGGCGCCGTATTCATCCCCGGCATCTGGAACGGAGCGTTGGGCACCCAGTATTCGCCGACACGGTCCTTCACGCGCGTCATGCCGCCGCGCGCCTGCATCTGCGCGTCGTTCATCGCTTCGTCGACGGTACGGTAACGCGTGCACGGCACGCCGCCCGCCAGCAGCGCGCTTTCGCATTCTTCTCCCGAGCGGGTTTGCGTCCACTCTTCGATCACGCCCATCAGCTCCGACCAGTTGGCTTCGCGCGTGCGGGTCTTCGCGAACCGCGGATCCTGTATCCACTCGGGATGACCGACGGTACGCGCAAGTTGCTCGAAATTCTTCTGGCTCGTGGGGGCAGCCACGACATAACCGTCGCGCGTCTTGAGCGGCTGATAGACGCGGATCTTTTCGTTGGTCGGCGCCTGCGCTTCCTGGCATTCGTAAACAAGAAGGTTGAGCATCGCGTCCATCAGGGCGACATCGATGTACTGGCCCTTGCCGGTTTGCTTGCGGTTGTACAACGCCGTCTGCACCGCGCCGAACGCGGACATGCCGCCGAATACATCCGCAATGAATGTCGCCGTATTCGCGGGCCGGCCGCCGCCCTGGTAATCGACCTGCGCGAGATCGAATCCGCTTGCAGCGTGCACGATAGGCGCGTACGCGGGGCGCTGCGAGTTGGGGCCGGTCTGGCCGAAGCCGGAAATCGAACAATAGATGACGCCGGCATTCGTCTGCACGATACGCGCATAGCCGACACCCAAACGGTCGGCGACGCCCGGCCGCCAGTTTTCAACGATGATGTCGGACTTCGCGGCAAGCCCTGCCGCTGCGTCGCGGCCCGCCGCGGTCTTCAGATCGAGCACGATGCTTTTCTTGCCGCAGTTGAGATGCCCGAAAAAGCTGCTGAAGCCGTTGCGCACCGGGCGCCGGCTGCGGTTGTGGTCGCCGGCCGGCGGCTCGACCTTGATGACTTCCGCGCCGAGATCGGCGAGCAGCCGCGTGCAATACGGGCCGGACAGCATGTTGGTGAAATCCAGGACGCGTATTGCGTCAAGGGGTCCGTGAGGCGCAGTAGCGTTCATCGCGATTCTTCCTCCTGGTGTTGGCGTGCCGTTCCGGCACCGTATTTATGGCAGAGCCGCGCCGATATCGGGCTTGCGCGCGGCGACGACGTATGACCAGAGCGCATCGCCGCCAAGCTGAACGGCGACCGCACCGACCCATGCCTGCCATTCCGACTCGGTTCCGAATTCATCGCGCCATGCCCACAGGCGGCGGGTGCTGCGGTGCAGTGAATGTTCGTGCGTAAAGCCCATCGCGGCGTGCACCTGGTGCGCAACGCCCGCCACCACGGCCACTGCCTCACCGATGCGCGCCTTCGCCGCTGCAATTTCGAATCGTGCAAGTCGTTCAGAATTCGCTTCGGCGGCGGCCTGCGCCACTGCACTGCCGGCGGCGACCTGCGACGCCAGCGCCGCGATCTGCTGTTGCACGGCCTGGAACTTGCCGATGGCTTTGCCGAACTGTATGCGCTCCTGCGCGTAGGCAACGGTCAGTTCGAGCACGCGTTCCATGGCGCCCGCCATCTGTTGCGTGCGGAACAGCGCGCCGCGAAAGAAGAGCTCGGCGCGGCCCATGCCGGAACCGGCGGCGCCCACCCATTCGTCGGCGATGACATGTTGCCGGAATTCCCAATCGTCGCGCGGCTCTCCCGCGTAATTGGCGGCTTCGATTCTGCTCCCGGCATCGTGTACGACGACCGTGCGCGCGCCATCATCCGCGTCGAGGGTAAGCACCAATGCCGACGCGTGCCGCGCCCCGGGCAGGCGCTTGACCGTGCCGCTCACCGTCCAATTGCCGCCGCGCCGCTCCAGGCGCAGAGTGTCGCGGCGCAGGACCGGACCGGCGGCGAGCGGGCCTTCAATCGGCGGTAAATTCGCAGCCGCCAGCAGCGTTTCCGCAAGCCACGTTTCGACCAGAGGAACGGGGGCGGCGTGGCGGCCGGCCACGCGCGCGAGCGCGCACAAATCGGCGAGCCCCACGCCCGCGCCGCCACGCGCGTCGGAAACCGCCGCGGCCGTCAGTCCCGTCTCGCTCAGGGCCTGCCATAACTGAGTCGGCCACGCCCCCGCCTCCGCGGCCTCGGCGCACTCGCGCGTGCACAGATCGGTGAAAACGCGCTCCGCGGTGTCGGTCAGCAGCCGTTGTGTATCGCTCATCGCAGCCCCAGGCCGCGCGCGATAATGCCGCGCAGAATTTCGCGGGTGCCGCCGCGAATCGGATACGACGGCGCATAGAGCAGCGCACGATCGAGCATGGCATTGAACGGGTCTTCCGCGGGCAGGACCGCGCGCGCTTCTGTCGGCAGCACGCGGCGTGCGGCCTCGGGAATGTCCTGGTCGAACTGGTTGCCGAGATCTTTGACGAGGGCCGCCTCGACCGCGGGCACCACACCCTGGTGCAGCAGCCCGGCAAGCGAAAACGACATGTGGTGCAACGTCCACAGATGCGTGACCAGGCGCCCGATCTGCTCAAGCGCGCCGCGATCGGGATGCGGGCCCGCGCTGTCGAGCAGGTGCACGAGCACGCCGTAAGCATTCAGCCAGCGCTCGGAACCCGCGCGCTCGTGCGCGAGCTCGCCGGAAACCTGCGTCCAGCCGCTGCCGACGGCGCCGATGACGCGGTCATCAGGCACCAGCACATCGTCGAAAATCACTTCGTTGAAATCGTGGTCGCCCGCCAGATTGATGATCGGGTTGATGGTGATGCCGGGCCAGTCGAGATCGACGATGAACTGCGTGACGCCGGCATGACGATTGTTGTGATCGTACGGCGACGTGCGCGCGAACAGGTTCATGAGGTGGGCCTTGTGCGCGTAGCTGGTCCAGACCTTGCGTCCCGAGATCCGCCAGCCGCCGTTGGCCGGCGTGGCTTTGGTGCGGATGGACGCGAGGTCGGAGCCGGAATCGGGTTCGCTCATGCCTACGCACACGAAGCATTCACCGGCCGCTATGCGTGGCAGATACGTGCGCTTCTGCACTTCCGAGCCGGCGGCGAGCAGTAGCGGCCCGAACTGCCGGTCCGCGAGCCAATGCGCGCGCACCGGCGCACCGGCGGCGAGCAACTCTTCAGTGACCACGTAGCGCTCGAGCGACGTGCGCTCGTGGCCGCCATACGCGCGCGGCCAGGTCATGCCTATCCACCCTTGCGCCGCGATCTTGCGCGTAAACGCCGCGTCGTAGCGATCCCAGCCGGCGGGGTCGCGCGTATACGAACCTGCTGCGAATTCGGCGCGCAGAAAGCGGCGCACATCCTCGCGCAGTCGCTCCAGGTGTTCGGGCATCTCGATGCCGCTAAGGCTGAATGAGGTAAACATGTGTTTGTATGCGGACGGTCGTGGGCGGGAGCGATGTTCGATGTAGTTTAATAAGCGCGCCGCGCGGAATTTTCGGCGGGCGCGCCGCTGCGTGTCAAGAACTGCGGCGCGCTTGCGTGCGCGTGCAGCGTAAAAGCATTGCGCCGCGTGTCGCGCATCACAGAACACCCGCCGCGCGCAGCGCCTGCGTTTCATGCGTATTCAGCCAACCCTCGAGCGCGCGCTCTGCATCGGGCGGTGCGGGCGGCGTCGGCGTGTCCGGCACCGTGCGGCTGAAGCGCGGACTTGGCGCGGGCTGCACGACCCCATCGATTTCCACAAAGGTCTGGCGCGCCTTCAGATGCTCGTGCAGCGGCGCCTCGGCCATGCTCAGCACGGGAGCGAAGCATGCGTCAGTGCCCTCCAGCAGCTTGCACCACTCGTCACGCGTCCTCGTTTTGAAAGCGCGCTCGAGCATGCCGTGCGCGCGGTCCCAGTTTTGCGCATCACGCTGCGCACCGATCTCCGCGGGTGAAATACCCATCAGTTCGAGAAACTGCGCGTGAAAACGCGCTTCAATCGGCGCCACCGAAACCCAGCGGCCATCGGCGCATTCATAAACATCGTAGAAGTACGCGCCCGAGTCAGAAGTGTTCGTGCCGCGTTCGAGCGACATCAGCCCCGCGGCATACAGCCCGAACACCGACGTCATCAGCGACGCAGTGCCATCGACGATCGCGGCGTCCACCACCTGGCCCTGCCCGGACTGCCGCGCTTCAATGACGGCGGCGAGCATGCCCATCGCCAAATAAAGCGAACCGCCGGCATAGTCGCCGAGCAGATTAAGCGGTGGCGTCGGCGGCTGTCCTTTGCGGCCGATTGAGGCGAGCGCGCCGGTCAGCGCGATGTAATTAAGATCGTGGCCTGCCGCGGACGCGAGCGGTCCGGTCTGGCCCCAGCCCGTCATGCGTCCATAGACGAGACGCGGATTGCGCGCCGAGCACGCGTCGGGGCCCAGGCCCAGCCGTTCGGCGACGCCCGGCCGAAAGCCCTCGAGCAGCGCATCGGCATCCGTCACCAGCCTGAGCACGAGTTCCACCGCCGCCGGCGCCTTGAGATCGAGCGCGATCGACTTGCGATTGCGCAGCAGCAGGTTGAATTTGAGCGGCCGTGGATTGCCGAGATCGACGGGCTCTTTGCGCTCGATGCGCAGCACCGTCGCACCGAGATCCGCGAGCAACATCGCGCACATCGGGCCGGGCCCGATACCCGCCAGCTCGATGATATTCATGCCCTTCAGCGGACCCATGACGTTCCTCTTGGCGTTGCGCAAATCATTGCCGTCGCGCTCATGGTGTCTGGCCAGCAAACATGCCCGAGGCCTGCCGCGCAACGTCCGCCATCAGTTTGCGCAACGCAGGCAGGTCGCGCTGGAAGCGGTCAACCGGCGCGCCGATCAACAACGCGGCGACTGCCCGGCCGTCAGTATCGAAGACCGGCGCTGCGAGCCCGGCCGCGCCCGGCACCGCCTCGCCTATGCTGATGGCGAGGCCGCTGCTGCGTATCTTCTTGATCTCCTTGCGCAGCTCCGCGCGATTGGTCACCGTGCGCTCGGTCATCGGCTTCAACTGCACCGTACGCAGATAGCTTTCCCGCCAGTCTTCATCAGCGTAGGCAAGCAGCAGGCGTCCCGCGGCGGAACAATAAAGGGGCCGCGGCGCGCCCACCGGCGCCATATAGCGTATGGCCCGCGGGCTGTCTATGCCCTCCACATAGGTCACGCACCGCGCCGACTTGTCGATCACGGCGAGATACACCGACTCCTGGCTGCGGTCGACGAGTTGCTGCATGAACGGGCGTATGAGCTTCGGAAAACTGCGCGTGGAAAGAATGTCCGCCGCCAGCCGGAATATGGACGGTCCGAGGCGATAGATGCCGCCCTCATGGGTGAGGTGGCCTGTGGCGACCAGCGGCCGCAACAACATCAGCATGCTGCTCTTGGGCGAGTCGAGCTCCGCGCTCAACCGCGCCAGTGTCATGCCGTCGCCGGTGCGGGTAATCGCGCCGAAGAGCCCGAGCACGCGGGTCAACGAGCGCGGTGAGTTTTCTTGCTGTGCCATACGGATCCTGTCTTCACGTAGCCGGCCCCGCATTGACAGCGCGGGAGCAGACGTTCATTATATCGAACACCGTTCAAGAAAAGCGAGTGGGGAAACGCACTCGCTGCCGTATGACTTACTGCCTAACTGATGATCATCGTCAAATTCAGGACCTGGTAAGGCGCGTGGCGCGGGAGAAAGTCGCCCACCGCGCCGATGACATCGACCGCACCGCAGAGTATCCCGAGGACATGTACGCGCTGCTGCGCGAACTCGGGTTGTTCACGGTGCCGTTTCCACAACAATATGGCGGCACCGGGAGCATGTTGTCGGCCTGCATCGCGGTTGAAGAGCTTGGCCGCGTCTGCTACAACACCGCCTACCTCCTCGTCGTGCAGTGGATTCCGTTCGGCGCCCTGCTCGCCGGCGGCACTCCCGAGCAGCGCGAGCGCTATCTGCCCGGCCTTGCCTCCGGACAATTGCGCGCGGCATTTTCCACCACCGAACCGCAGAGCGGCTCCGACGTGCAGGGTATCCGCACGAAGGCGACACCGGTCGCGGGCGGTTATCGTCTCGACGGCGCGAAGATCTGGTGCACGAATTCTCACGTCGCCGATTTTATTCTCGTCGCGGCGAAGACCGCAGGCAGCGACGGCAAAGCGGAGATCAGCCTGTTCATCGTCGACAAAGGCATGCGCGGTTTCGAGGTCGGGCGCAAGGAAGACAAGATGGGCGCACGCGGCATTCCGTCGTGCCCGCTGTTCTTCGACGATGTGTTCATCCCCGAGCACAACCGCCTCGGCAGCGCCGGCAACCAGGGCTTCAAAGTGGTGATGGAAGCGTTCAATCAGTCGCGCCCAATCATCGCCGCCCGTGGCGTCGGCCTCGCGCAGGGGGCGCTCGATCACGCCACCGAGTTCATTCAGAACCGCGCCGCGTTCGGACAGAAAGTCAGCGATTTTCAAGGCGTGCGCTGGATGATCGCCGATATGGCGATGCAGACCGAGGCCGCGCGCCAACTGGTCTACCGCGCGGCATCGCTCGTCGATGCCGGCGTAGCGGGCCGCGAACTCGCCCCGGTCGCGGCCATGGCCAAGTGTTTCGCGACCGACGTTGCGATGCGGGTGGCGACCGACGCCGTGCAACTCTTCGGCGCCGCCGGCATCTCGGCCGAGTACCCGATCAACCGCTATTTCCGGGACGCCAAGGTGCTGCAGATCATCGAAGGCACCAATCAGATCCAGCGCAATATCATCGCCGGCAGCGTGCTCGGCAAGCCGCCGCGCCGCTAGCCATCGCCACCAAAGGAGTCAGCATGGAAACAGTAGGCATCGGATTTCACTTCGAGGACGTGCCGGTCGGGCGTCAGTTCCGCACCATCGGCCGCACAGTCACCGAGGCGGACATCGTGAATTTCGTGAATTGCACGGGCATGGTGGAAGTCCTGTTCACCAACATCGAGTTTCTCAAAAGCGAATCGGACATCAAGGGCAGGCTCGCGCCCGCCGCCCTCGTCTATACGTTTGCCGAGGGGCTGCTGGTGCAGGCAACCATGCAGCACACGGGCTATGCATTCCTGAACATGCAGCTCGACGTCAAAAGCCCGGTATTCGCGGGCGATACGATACACGTCGAGTGCGAGGTGACCGAAGCGCGGCTGAGCCAGAGCAAACCGGGACGCGGGCTCGTGCGCACCAGCAACCGCGTTGTGAAACAGGATGGCACCGTGGCGCTCGTGTATACGCCGCTGCGGATGTTGAAGTGCAAACAGAAACCGGCGTGACTGCGCCGCTCGACGGGCCCGCTGCAACCGGGCCGCTGGCGGGCATACGGGTCATCGATCTCACGATCAACATACTGGGTCCGCTGGCGGCCCAGATTCTCGGCGACATGGGCGCCGACGTGATAAAAATCGAGGCGCCGGAAGGCGACCCGATGCGCTACTCGGGCTTGTCGAAGCACGCGGGCATGGCGTCGCTGTTCATGAATACCAACCGCAACAAGCGCAGCGTCGTACTCGACCTGAAGCGCGCGGCCCCGCTCGAAGCGCTCCTGCGCCTGGCTGAGACCGCAGACGTGTTCATGCACAGCATGCGGCCGCAAACTGCCGAGCGCCTCGGCGTGTCATATGCGGCTTTGCGCGCACGCCACCCGCGCATCATCTACGCTTGCGGGCCGGGTTACCGCAGCGACGGTCCGCAGCGCGACCGCCCTGCGTTCGACGATGTCATCCAGGGCGAAAGTGGTCTGGCCGCGATGGTCGGGCGCAGCGCTGGCGAGCCGCGCTATACGCCAATGATCATTGCCGACAAGCTGTGCGGCAACGTACTCGCCTCGGCGATCGGCATGGCGCTCTTCAGCCGCGAGCGTACCGGCCACGGCCAGGAAGTGAGCGTGCCCATGCTGGAGACCATGCTCTCGTTCAATCTGGTCGAGCACCTGTGGACCAATTTTTTTGAAAGCGGTCGCGACGACCTCGGCTATGCGCGTATTTTCTCGCCGCACCGCAAGCCCTACGCCACGCGCGATGGGCACATTTGCATGCTGGCCGTCAGTGACAATCAGTGGCGCCGGCTGTTCGCCGTGATCGGCAGGCCGGAGCTCGGCGCCGACGCGCGTTTCGCGGAAATCAAGGCGCGCACGAGCAACATCAGCGAACTCTACGGCATACTCGCCGCGGAAATAAAGCGCAAGACGACCGCCGAATGGCAGGCGTTGCTCGACGCGGCGGATCTGCCGAATGGCGCCGTCAACGACTTCAGCGGCATGGCGGAAAATCCCTATCTCGATACGACGGGCTTTTTTCGTCACTACGAACATCCTTCCGAAGGCGCGATGGTGACCACCGCAATCCCCGTGCAGTTCGGGTCCACGCCGGGGAGCCTGCGCCTGGCGCCGCCGCGCCTCGGCGAGCATACGGAAGCCGTCTTGCGCGATATCGGTTACGCGGACGCCGGTATTCACGAAGTCATCAGCGCCGTCGCCACCAACTGATGCCTGCGCCCGCCGCAGACGCACTGCCAGCGTACCCGACGCTGCTGTCGCCTGTCCGTCTCGGTCCTTTGCACCTGCGCAACCGGCTCGTCATGGGCTCCATGCATACCCGGCTGCCGTTTGGCGAAGGCAATCCGGCGCGGCTGGCGGCTTTTTACGCGGAGCGCGCGCGCGGTGGTGTGGCGATGATCATCACCGGCGGCGTCGCACCGAACGCGGCGGGCCGCATGGAAGACGGCGCGGCTGTGCTCGATAGCGAAGACGCGCTCGCCGAGCACCGGCAGATCGTCGCGGCGGTGCATGACGCGGATGCGGCGATTGTCATGCAGATCCTGCATGCAGGACGCTATGCCAAGCATGCGGAAGCGGTCGGCCCCTCGAATATCAGCGCACCGATCAACCCGGTAAAACCCCGGCGCCTGAGCGGCGACGAGATCGAGAACACGATAAACGATTACGCCAAGTGCGCTGCGCTGGCCCAGGCGGCCGGCTATGACGGCGTCGACGTCATGGGTTCCGAAGGCTATCTGATCAACGAGTTCACAGCGAGGCGCACCAATGACCGCAGCGATGCATGGGGCGGGTCGGCCGCCAACCGCATGCGCCTGCCCGTGCAAATCATCAGACGCATGCGCGCGCGGGTCGGCGCCGCATTCGCCATCCTGTATCGCATTTCGGCGCTCGACCTGGTCGAGGACGGCGCGACTGTCGACGAAACACTCGCGCTTGCGCGCGCATTGCAGGATGCCGGCGCCGATGCACTCAGCACGGGCATAGGCTGGCACGAGTCCCGTGTGCCGACGATCGCGTACATGGTGCCGCGCGGCGCATGGCGATTTGCCGCGGCACGCCTGAAGCGCGCCGTAGCCATACCGGTAGTCGCATCCAATCGCATCAATACACCCGCACTGGCGGAAGAGATCCTGCGCGCGGGCGATGCCGACCTGATCGCACTGGCGCGGCCGCTGCTGGCAGATCCCGCGTTCGTCGTCAAAGCACAAACGGGACGTGCGTCGGAAATCACGCCCTGCATCGCATGCAACCAGGCGTGTCTCGACCATATATTCAGCGATCGCGCCGCCACCTGCCTCGTCAACCCGCGCGCGGGCCGCGAACTCGACTACATTTCAACGGCGGCCATCAAGGTGCAGCGCATCGCGGTTGCGGGCGCGGGTGCTGCGGGCATCGTGTTCACACTCACCGCCGCCGCACGCGGTCATCACGTCACGCTTTTCGACGCCGCGCCGCAGGTGGGCGGCCAACTTGAGATCGCGCGGCGCATACCCGGTAAACAGGAGTTTGCCGCGCTGCTCGCCCATTACCGGGACGAGCTCGCGCGCCTGCATGTGGACGTCAGGCTCAGTACCGCATTGACCGCGGAGATGGTGCGCTCAGGTCATTACGACCGCGTGGTGGTGGCGACCGGCGTAGTGCCGCGCAAGCCCCGCATCGACGGCATCGATCACCGCAAAGTCGCGTGGTATCCCGACGTACTGAATGGCGCGGTCGAAGTGGGCCGCCGTGTCGCCATCATCGGCGCCGGGGCGATAGCTTTTGATACTGCCGAATTTCTCACCGCAGAGCCCGGGCATGGCACGGCTGAAGAATTCCATGCGGCATGGGGCGTGGAGACGAGCAGCGGAACCGCCGGATCGCTCACCGGCGTTCCCCCACTGCCCTCGCGTCGGGAAGTACACATACTGCAGCGCAGTGCGGGGCGGCCAGCCGCCCGCCTCGGCATTTCGACGGGTTGGATCGTACGCACCACGCTCAAGCGGCGCAACGTCGCCATCACGACGGGCTGCACATATCGGCGCATCGACGACGCTGGTCTGCACTACGCGAGCGGTGGGGAGAACAGGTTGCTGGAGGTCGACAACGTCGTCATTTGCGCCGGCCAGGAATCCGTCAGTGCGCTCGCCGCCGCACTGCAATCGACTGGCGTGGCAGTCGACGTCATCGGCGGCGCACGCAATGCAGTGGAACTCGACGCACAGCGCGCAATCGATGACGGCTACCGCCTGGGGCTCGCGTGCTGATCGGCAACGCGATGCGGCCCGGCGATGGCCGCTTACTTCATCATCTTGCGAAACTCGGGTTTGCGCTTCTCCATGAAAGCCCGACTGCCTTCCTTGGATTCTTCGGTATCGTAATACAGGTTCAACGCCTGGAAACCGAGCGCGCCTATGCCGCGTATCGATTCGGTGGCCGCATTGAAAGAGGCTTTCGCAATGGCGATCGCGGTCGGGCTTTTCTCGAGAATCTCGGCGCACCACTTGGCGATCTCTTGGTCGAGCTGTTCGTGCGGCACGACGGCGTTGCACAATCCCATCTGCAGCGCCTGCTCGGCCGTATAGCGCCTGCACAGGTACCAGATCTCGCGCGCCTTCTTCTCGCCGACGATGCCGGCGAGGTAGGCCGTGCCCCAGCCGGGATCGACCGATCCGACCTTGGGCCCGACCTGTCCGAAGATCGCTTTTTCGGAGGCGATAGTCAGATCGCACAACGTAGCGAGCACGTTGCCGCCGCCAATCGCATAACCCTGCACCCGTGCAATCACGGGCTTGGGCACTTCCCGCATCACACCATGCAACTGCTCGACCGGCATGCCGATGGTGCCGCGGCCCACGTATGCGCCGTCAGACGCCGACTGGTCGCCGCCCGTGCAGAACGCGCGCTCACCCGCGCCGCCAAGAACGATCACGCCGATGCTCTTGTCCCAGCCCGCATCGGAAAAAGCGTCGATCAGCTCTTCGGTGGTCTGCCCGCGAAATGCATTCATCACTTTTTCACGGTTGATCGTGATGCGCGCGACGCCGTCTTTCTTGTCCAGCAATATGTCCTGGTATGTCATTTTCTTCTCCCGTTAACCGTGCATGGTGAGACCGCCGGAGACGCTGACGGTCTGACCGGTGATGAAAGCGGCATCGTCGCTCGCCAGAAATGCGACGATGCCGGGATAGTCGGCCGGCTGACCGAGGCGGCGCATGGGAATCGCGCGCGTCAAACCTTCGATCAGCTTGTTGCCCGCCTCGCCTTCCTCGGCGAACGAGCGCAGCAGCGGCGTATCGGTAGGACCGGGACACACCGCATTGAGCTGGATGTTATTGCGTGCGAGTTCCCGTGCGAGCGTCTTGGTGAACGCGATCACGCCACCCTTGCACGCGGAGTACACGGATTCGCCCGACGAACCCACGCGTCCCGCATCGGACGCTATGCTCACCACGCGGCCGCGTTTGCGCTGCACCATGCCGGGCAGCACGGCGTAATGCAAGTTGAGAGGTCCGTACAGGTTGATGTCGATGAGCTTTTTCCACAACTCGGGCGTAGACGACAGAAACGGCGCGGCCTTGTCCCAGCCGGCGTTATTGACGAGAATCTCCACGCCCCCGGCCTGCTTTTCGAACTCAGCCACGCACCGCGTGACCGCGCTGAGATCGGTGATGTCCACGATATGCGCATGCGCCCGGCCCTTCGCCGCGCCGATCGCCTCCACCGTGGCGTGCGCACCCGCCGCATTGACATCAAAAATACCGACCACACAGCCTTCAGCCGCGAGACGCTCGGCGATTGCCCTGCCGATGCCGCTGCCGCTGCCGGTTACGATTGCGGCTTTGCCGCTCAGACCTTTCATGGGTGTCCTCCGGAAATTGAATTGTTGATGCAGGCGACCGGCGCAGCGTTGCTGCTGCATGGGCTTGCCAGGAGGTTTTTATTTTAGCAAATCTCCCAACGCAACAGCGATGCAATTTGCGCAGCGCGCTTACCGCGCGTTGCAGTACCAACTATTAACCATCGGAGTTCAAGTCCAATGCGCGCCCTCTTATGCAAAGCATACGGAACGCCCGCCGATCTCACTCTCGAGAACGTCGCGTCGCCCCAACCCGCCGCCGGCGAAGTGCTGGTGACCGTTAAAGCGGCAGGCGTTAATTTTCCCGACGTGCTGATGATTCAAGACAAGTATCAGCACCGGCAAACCCTGCCGTTCTCTCCCGGCTACGAGATCGCTGGAGTCGTCAAGCAACTGGGGCCCGGCGTCACGGGAATAGAACCCGGCGACGCGGGCGTCGCGATGCTCAGGTCCGGCGGCTTCGCGGATGAAGCGCTGGTGCCTGCCGATCGCTTCTGGCAGATACCGGCCGACGTCGATTTCGTCGATGCCGCGGCGTTTCCGCTTGCCTACGGCACGAGCTATCACGCACTCAAAGATCGCGGACAACTGCGACCCGGTGAGACCTTGCTCGTATTGGGCGCTGCCGGCGGCGTCGGGCTCGCGGCCGTGCAACTCGGCAAGCTGATGGGCGCGCGCGTGATCGCGTGCGCCTCGACCGCCGAAAAACTCGCTCTGTGCAAACGCGAAGGCGCGGATGCGCTGATCAACTATCGCGCAGAAAATCTGCGTGAAGCAGTCAAACAAATAACACAGGGACGCGGCGTCGACGTTATCCTGGATCCGGTCGGCGGCGCATACGCGGAGCCGGCGGTACGCTCGATGGCGTGGTACGGACGCTATCTCGTGGTTGGCTTTACCAGCGGCGAAATCTCGCGGCTGCCGATGAATCTGCCGTTGCTGAAAGGCTGCGCGCTGGTCGGCGTGGCGTGGGATACCTATTCAAGACGCGACCCGGCCGGGGGCCGTAAAAACATTGCGGAACTGATCGCATGGATACGCAGCAAACAATTGAAGCCCGCGGTTACGGCCCGCTATTCTCTTGAGCAGGCGCGCCAGGCGCTCGATGACGTCATGCAGCGCAAAGTACAGGGCAAGTCCGTGATAGTGATGTAGCGCGCGTGCCTGCAAAATCACTGGGCCGAGAGCCAGCATTGAGCTGGCTGGAACAGATCGTGTTTGGTGCCCGGAGCCGGACTCGAACCGGCACAGCCGTTTCCAGCCGAGGGATTTTAAGTCCCTTGTGTCTACCAGTTTCACCATCCGGGCAAATCATGGAGGCGCGGGGCGGAGTCGAACCGCCCTGGAAGGATTTGCAGTCCTCTGCATAACCGCTTTGCTACCGCGCCGGAGACCGAAGCCAAAACTAAAACGGGAAAACGAAGTCTCGATTCAGGCATGTTGCCGTATTGCGCCCGAGTCGAATGCTACTTCGCTTTCCCGGAATCTGGAGCGGGAAAGGAGGCTCGAACTCCCGACCTCAACCTTGGCAAGGTTGCGCTCTACCAACTGAGCTATTCCCGCGAAACTGGAGCAGCATTATATTTTGACTAGCCGCAATGGTCAAGAAATCCTATATTTCATAGGCGTTTATTGATTTGCGGCAGAGCCATTTTGAGGTAATAGGCCATCGATACGAGGGTCAGCAGCACGGCAATCCAGATCAAGGCTATGCCCAGCCAGTGCGGATCGAAATAGCCGATCGGATCGTCATAAAGAAGCAGCGGAATCGCGACCATTTGCGAGACGGTCTTGATTTTCCCGATGTACGATACTGCAACGCTCTGCGACGCCCCAATCTGCGCCATCCATTCGCGCAGCGCCGAAATCGCGATCTCGCGGCCGATGATGATCAAGGTGAGGATGGCGCCCAGATCTCCCAGCCGCCCGAGCTGCAGCAATATGATCAACGCCGCCGCCACCATCAGCTTGTCGGCGACCGGGTCGAGAAAAGCACCGAACGCGGACATTTGATTGAGCTTGCGCGCAAGCCACCCGTCGACCCAGTCGGTGATCGCCGCCAGCGTGAAAATTACGGTGGCGACCAGATTCTGGTTGGGCAGCGAAACCCAGCTTTTCTCGAAATAGAAAACGCCGACAAAAAGCGGGATCAGCAGGATCCGCAGCCACGTCAGCAGGTTGGGTATGTTAAAAGGCATGTAGAGCCTGTCTCATCAATATACACGTGATGCGTTGTCGCCAGAAATGTCGAGGGCAAGGCGCCCGGTGAAGGCAATCGTCACTCTATTGCCAAGACGAGCAACGCTGCAATCGGCTTTTCTGGCGGCAACCCTTCGGGACGGGGCCATTTTCGCCCATTTCGGTGTTGGCCTTCTTTGCAAGATCGACATATTGCTGCAGTCGTTCGCCTAGAACTGGGCGAAAATGACCTCCGTCGCACACGCGTATATTAATGAGACAGGCTCTAGTGCAGTTGGTCGTGCATTTCAGTGCAACTGGTCATAAATACGCGCTGCGAGTTCCCGGCTGATGCCTTCGACCTGCGCGAGTTCATCCACGCTGGCCGACATCAGCCCTTTCAGTCCGCCAAAGCGCGCGAGCAGGCTTTGCCGCCGCTTGGCGCCGACGCCGGCGATGCTCTCCAGCGTCGACGTGTTGCGTGTTTTGCCGCGCCGCGCGCGGTGTCCCTGGATCGCGAAGCGGTGCGCTTCGTCGCGTATCTGCTGAATCAAGTGCAGCGCCGGATGTTCACTCGGCAATTGTAGCGGGTTTGCGCGGCCGGGAATGATCAATTGCTCCAGCCCCGGTTTGCGCTCCTCGCCCTTGGCGACGCCGATGAGTTGCACATCGGACAATCCAAGTTCGGCAAATACCTCACATGCCACGCCCAATTGCCCCTTGCCGCCGTCGATCAGCACCAGGTCCGGCACCTTGCCTTCGCCGGCAACCACGCGCCTATAGCGCCGGCTCAGCACGTCGCGCATCGCGGCATAGTCATCACCGGGCTCGATACCGCTGATATTGAAGCGGCGATATTCCGATTTCTGCATCGCCGCCTGGTCGTAGACCACGCACGACGCTACCGTGGCCTCGCCCATCGTGTGACTGACGTCGAAGCATTCGATGCGGCGGATCGCCTCGGTCGCGCCCAACGCCTGCTGCAAGGCAAGCAGGCGTGCTTCCTGGCTGGCATGCAGGCTGAGTTGCTGCTGGGCGCCCAGCTGCGCGTTTTTCAGCGCCATGTCGAGCCACACTCGCCGCTCACCTGCCGGATTCACGACAAGCTGCACCTTGTGGCTGGATTGCTCGCTCAGGAACTGCGCAAGCGACTCTCCGGTGATCTCGCTGCCAATGACAATCAGCGGCGGCGCCCCGCCGCTCGCGTAATGCTGGCTGATGAACGCTTCGACGATCTGCGGCAATTCGTGCCCACCCGCATTGCGCGGAAAGAAGTTCTTGTCGCCCAGATGGTGGCCGCCGCGGATCATCACAAGATTAACGCAGACGATTTCGCCTTCCGCCGCACACGCGATGATATCGGCGTCGCGCGCAACATTGCTGCTGACGAACTGCTTTTCGCGCACTCGCCGCAAGGCGCCGACCTGGTCGCGGAAAATGGCCGCCTGTTCGTAGTTCTGGTTTTCGGCAGCAGTGTCCATGCGCGCGATCAGGCGCTCGACCGCTTCATCGTCCTTGCCGCGCAGGAATAGCTCTGCGCTCTTCACGTCATCTGCGTAGTCCGCAGCGTTGATGCGTCCCACGCAAGGCGCCGTACAGCGCCGGATCTGGTGCAGCAGGCAGGGGCGCGAACGGTTCTCGTACACGCTGTCGACGCAAGTGCGCAGGCGGAACACTTTTTGCAGCAGCTGCATGCTTTCACGCACGGCGCCGGCGTTCGGAAACGGGCCGAAATAGCGGTCGCGCGGATCGAGACTGCCGCGGTGAAACGCGAGCCGCGGAAATTCATGCCGCGTGAGCGCCAGATAGGGATATGACTTGTCGTCCCTGAACAGTATGTTGTAGCGCGGATTAAGCGACTTGATCAGATTGTTCTCGAGGATCAGCGCTTCGGCCTCAGACCGCGTCACCGTGGTCTCGAGCGCATGCACCTGGCCCAGCATCAGGCGGATGCGCGGCGACAAACCCGATTGTTTCTGAAAGTAGGACGAGACCCGCTTCTTGAGATCGCCTGCTTTGCCGACGTAAAGCGCATCGCCGGTCGCGCCCAGCATGCGGTAAACACCCGGCAAATGCGGCAGATTGACTATGACTTCGCTGGGATCAAACACGCTCATCGCGATTGCAGATGTTTTGAGATGTCGGCGAATACGGCCTCGAACATGGCGGGAGTGAGGCGGCGCGTGTTCGTATTGTAGCGGCTGCAGTGGTAGCTATCGTAGAGTGCGAACCCGTTCGGCAGCGCATGACGCGCGCCGTGGCGGAACGGAAACAACGCTTTCCTGACATCGAGCGCCATCAGCACTGCCTGGTGCGCGACGGTCCCCAGCGCCAGTATTGTGCTGCCCTGCCCCATCGCCGCGAGTTCTGATTGCAGATATCCGTTGCATTGCCTCACTTCGGCGGGCTCCGGCTTGTTCTGCGGCGGCAGGCATTTCACTGCGTTGGTAATACGGCAGCCGCGCAATTGCAGGCCATCATCCGCGCTGACCGATTGTGCGGCGCTGGCGAGGCCGAATTTGTGCAAGGTCGCATACAGCAGGATACCGGCGTAATCGCCGGTAAACGGCCGGCCGCTGCGATTGGCGCCGTGCATGCCGGGTGCTAGCCCGACAATCAACAAGCGCGGCTTGGCATCGCCAAACGGCGCCACGGGCCGTGCGTGGTAATCAGGATAGTCACGCCTGACCTGGTCGAGAAACCCGGCGAGCCGCGGACAGTCGCGGCATTTCAGCGAAAACTTCATGGCCCGGCGGCTGCCGCTGGCGGCTAACGGTACAGCGGAAGGTCGCCGCTGTTGACGCCGATGGCACGCACCGTGGTGACCGCGTCGAGATAATAGCGGTCGTGCTGCAGTTGGGCGACAGACTCCGGGCCGCCGCGGCCGTGGATGCGCGCGAGCCGCGCCAACGCCATCGCCGGCATCGTATAGTCGAATTTATCGAGCAATTGATCGGCGGACTTCGGATCGTTGCATACCAGCACCATGTCGCAGCCGGCGCGCACCGCGGCATAGGCGCGCTCGACCACGTCGCCCGCCGTACTCGCCCCTGCCATCGACAAATCGTCGCTGAATATCATGCCGTTAAAGCCCATCTGGCGGCGCAGTATCTGTTTCAGCCAGATCGCGGAAAAGCCGGCCGGGTGCTCATCGACGGCAGGATAAACCACGTGCGCGGGCATGATGCCGCCGAGCCCGCTTTCGATCAGGCGGCGAAAGGGTTTCAGGTCGGATGCTTCGAGTTCTTCCAGCGGCCGCTCGTCAACCGGCATTTCATGATGCGAGTCGGCTTTGACATGACCATGTCCCGGGAAATGCTTGCCCACCGCCGACATGCCGCCGTGCCGCAGGCCGCGCATCAGGCCGAGTGCGAGGTCGCCTATCGCCAGCGGATTATTGTGGAATGCGCGGTCGCCGATCACGCTGCTGTTGCCGTGATCGACGTCGAGCACGGGTGTGAAACTCAGATCGACGCCGTGCGCGCGCAATTCGGCCGCGAGTACATAACCGACCGTTTCCGCCAGCATACGCGCTTGTTTGGCATCAAGGTCCCACGCGACGCCCAGTTCGCGCATGGCCGGCAACACGGTAAAGCCGTCGCGAAAACGCTGCACGCGCCCGCCTTCGTGATCGACTGCAATCAACAACTGCGGCTGGCGCACCGCATGAATCTCACGCGTCAATGCTATCAGTTGTTCAGGCGACGCATAGTTGCGCGCAAAAAGTATGACTCCACCAACCAAAGGGTGCGCGAGACGCTGCCGGTCTTCGGCGGTCAGTTCGGTAGCGGCCACGTCGAGCATGACCGGGCCGTGGGACAGTTGCAGCGGCGAGTTCATTGTTTTTCCAGCACGACACAGGCGCAAGCCAGGCTTTTCTCGTCGCTGATGGTGACAAAGTGGCCGACGATGCCTTCGGCGGCGACCAGCGCGGCGAGCTTGGGATGAAATTCGAACTCGGGTTTGCCGCGCCGGTCCGGCACGACGCTGATGCATTGCAGGGTCACAGGAAAGCGAAACCCGGTGCCCATCGCCTTCGAGAACGCTTCCTTGGCGGCAAAGCGGTTGGCCAGAAAAAATACCCGGTTGATGGTTTTGGCGTAACCCGGCCATTCGCGCTCGGTCAAGACGCGGCGCGCGAACCGCTCACCGTACTTTTCGAGCAACCGCTTGACGCGATGCGGCTCCACCACGTCTACGCCTATACCGTAAATCAAGAGCGGCCAGCCCTGGCGATTGCGGCCAGATAACCACGCACCGTGGGGGCGAGCCCCGCCTCTATCGCATCGGCGACCAGCGCGTGACCGATCGACACTTCCAGCACCTGCGGCACTGCGGACAGAAAAAGCGGCAGGTTTTGCTGATTCAGATCATGCCCTGCGTTGACACCGAGGCCGGTGCGTTGCGCTGCCTGCGCGGTATCGGCATAACTCTTCAGCACCGCCTGCTCATCCGCGCGGCCGAATGCCTGGGCGTACGGTTCGGTATATAGCTCGATGCGGTCTGCCCCGAGTTCGCGCACCGCGACCATCGCATCCGGCAGCGGATCCATAAACAGGCTGACGCGCACTCCCAGCGCCTTGAGTTCGGCGATCAGGGGTTTGAGCCGGGCGCCATCGCGTTTGATGTCCCAGCCGTGGTCGGAGGTAAACGCAGCGGGATCATCCGGCACCAGCGTGCATTGCTGCGGCATCGCTTCGCGCGCGATATCGATCAGCCCTTCGAACGGATTACCTTCGATATTGAATTCGGCGCCCGGACGTTTCTTGAGCAATGCCGACAACTCGCGCACGTCGTCGATGCGGATATGGCGGCTGTCGGGACGCGGATGCACGGTAATGCCATGCGCGCCGGCGTCCAGGGAGATCGTCGCCGCGCGTGTGACGCTCGGAATGCCGAGCGAGCGCGAGTTGCGCAGCAATGCGATCTTGTTGAGATTGACGCTCAGGCGCGTCATAGCTGTTGCATATCCTTCAATAACTGCCGGGTATTCAGCGTCTGGTTGCCAAGGCAGTGATTAATCAGCATGCGCATCAATGCTTTGCTCTGCTGCTGGGTAACCGGACTCGAATACTCATCGCGCGCCATGTCGAGCAGGGTTTGTCCCGCCAATTCTAACCGTTTTCCATCGCCGCCGCCCCCGCCGCCTTCACGCTCGGCGAACACGGGCCCGCGTTCGAGCAGGTAATGATAATTGCAGTCCGCGCGTATCGCCTCGCCGCTCATCACGTCTCGGTCGAGCGTCAGTGCGTATCCCGCCTCTTTCAGAAACTGCTGCTCGAAGCTGCGCAGCGTCACCGCGTGATCGCCGCCGTTGCTCAGGGTGCTGAGCGTTGCGTGGTAGGTCTCGTAGAGGGCCTCGTGCGCATCGTCGCGCGCCAGCAGCTTCAGCATCAGTTCGTTCAGATAGAAACCGCACAACAGTCCGCGGCCCGTCAGCTGCGGCAGCCCGCCCTGCCATTCGGCCTTGTGCAGCGTGCGCAACTCGGCCTTGCCGCCCCAGCTGAGCAACAACGGCTGAAACGCCAGCAGCACGCCGCGCAGCACTGAACGCGGCCGCCGCGCGCCGCGCGCGACCAGCGCCACGCGGCCGTAATTGCGCGTGAATGCCTCGATGATCAGACTGGTTTCGCGATACGGGTAGCTATGCAGCACGAAAGCGGGTTCTCCGTCATGGCGCGCCCTGCCTGCATCAGCCATAACCGAGCTGCTTCATGACCTGTTGATTTTCCGCCCAACCGCGTTTGACCTTGACCCACAGTTCGAGATGAACCTTGCCGCCGAACAGTTTTTCCATGTCGAGGCGGGCCTTGGTGCCGATCGCCTTCAGTTGGGCGCCCTTGGTGCCGACCACGATGCCTTTGTGCGAGTCCTTGTCGACAAGGATGGAGGCATGGATGCGCCGCATCGTGCCTTCCATGGCAAATTTGTCGATGATGACGGCACTCGCGTAGGGCAATTCATCGCCAAGCAGGCGGAACAATTTTTCGCGGATCAGTTCGGCCGCGAGAAAACGCTCGCTTGATTCGGTGACCTCGTCCGCGCCATACAGCGCCGGCTGCACCGGCAGATAGCGGCTGATGGTCGTCGCGAGTTCGTCGACGCCGTGCCCCTTGGACGCGGAGACCGGAACGATTTCGGCAAACTCATGCGCGCCGGACACCTCGGTGATGAAAGGCAGCAGGAGACCGCGATCGGCGAGCCGGTCGGTTTTATTGATGACCAGAAGCGTTTTGCGTTCTTTCGGCAGCAACGGCAGCAGCGCGCGGTCTTCTGCGCTGAAGTGCCCGGCCTCGACCACCAGCAATATCACGTCAACATCGGCCAGTGCCTGCGTCACGGTGCGGTTCATCTGGCGGTTAAGCGCGCTGGTATGGCGCGTCTGGAATCCCGGCGTATCGACGAACATCAGCTGCGCATCGTCACGCGTCAGTATGCCGGTGATGCGCTGCCGCGTGGTCTGCGGCTTGCGCGAGGTGATGCTCAGTTTCTGGCCGACCAGGCGGTTCAGCAGCGTCGACTTGCCGACGTTGGGACGGCCCACGATCGCCACATAGCCGGCACGAAAATCTTTTGCGGTATCGTTCATTGAAGTCCGTCAATTTTACGTTCGGCTGCCGAGATCGTACGCGCGGCGCGCGGCGACCTGCTCGGCACTGCGGCGGCTGCTGCCCTCGCCCTGGGTGCGGATATTCAACTCGGGGATCGCGCACTCGACGCGAAAACTCTGCTCGTGCGCCTCGCCCCCCGTAGCTATCACGGAATACTGCGGCAGCGCCATACGGCGTGCCTGCAGGAATTCCTGCAACTGCGTTTTGGCGTCCTTGCCTACGTTCTGCGGATCGGCGGTTTTGAGCGCCTGCTCGAACAGCCGCGCCACCAGCGCGCGCGCCGCATCGAATCCGCCGTCCAGAAATGCCGCACCGATCAAAGCCTCGAGCGAGTCGGCAAGTATCGAAGGGCGCTGCGCCCCGCCGCTTTTCACCTCGCCTTCGCCCAGCAGCAAATGGCCGCCGAGGTCGATCCGCTGCGCGGTTTCGAACAGGCTTTGCTGGTTGACGAGGCTCGCGCGCAGGCGCGAAAGCTCGCCTTCCGGCAGCTGCGGGAAGCGCTCGAACAGCAATGCGGCGACGACGCAGTTCAATACGCCATCGCCGAGGAATTCCAGCCGTTCGTTATGCGTGGCGCCGAAGCTGCGGTGAGTCAGTGCCTGCCGCAGCAAATCGGGATTGCCGAATGAGTAACCCGTGGTTTCGGCGAGGTCGCGACGAAGCATGCTTTGCCGGTCAATTACCCGTGCCGCTCCGGCTACGGACCCGACGACGAACTCGGCGCGAAATCGATCAACAGGCTGAAGTTCTTGAACAGCGGCACCTTGACCTGATAGCTCGCGCTGAGCGTGACATTGTTGCCGTCCTTCGTGATTTCAACGTCGTCGCCGCCGATCGCAGTAATGCCTTCGATATTGGCGTAAGCCGCCCACGAGGTGGTGAAGTCACGTCGCGTCCCGTTCCTGATCTCGGGTTTGACTGCCAGTGTACGGAATATCTTTTGCAGGGCCATGTATTCGCTATACGGCTTGAACAGCTTGAAACCGAGCAACGCGATCAAAATCAGCACGACACTAACCATGAGCAAGCCGCTCAAACTCACACCCAGTTGCTTTTTCATGACGCCCCCAGTCATTTTATCGATTGCCCGATGCGTTTGAATTCATCGAAATTCCACCAGATCAAAAACGCCTTGCCGACGATATTCTGTTCCGGCACGAAGCCCCAGTAGCGGCTGTCGCTGCTGCTGTCGCGGTTGTCGCCCATCATGAAAAAATGCCCAGGCGGCACCGTGCACGTAAATCCCGCTTCATTGTAGGCACAATTCTCGTGAAAAGGGAATCGCCTGACGTCGGAGATGCGCAGCGTCGGGATTTCCGGGTTGAGCAGGATCCCGTGCGGCTGCCCGGGCGCGAGCAATTCCTTCAGCCGCTGGGTCGACACGAAGCTGAGACCGCTTTCCAAGTAGTTGTACTGGCCGTCCGCTTCGATCTTGATTTCCTGGCCATTGATCGACAGGCGCTTGTTCTGGTAAGTGACCTTGTCGCCAGGCACGCCGACCACGCGCTTGATGTAGTCAAGCGAAGGATTTTCCGGATAACGGAACACCATGACGTCGCTGCGCTGCGGGGTATTGAGGTCGAGAACCTTCTTGTTGATGACCGGCAGGCGTATCCCGTAAGTGAACTTGTTGACCAGTATGAAATCGCCGATCAGGAGCGTGGGCAGCATCGAACCGGACGGAATCTTGAACGGTTCGACCAGAAACGAGCGCAGCAGAAACACGATCAGGATGACCGGGAAGAAGCTTTTCGGGTATTCGATCCACCACGGTTCGACGGCATCGGCAGCGCGATTCTTGCGCAATACGTAATAGTCGAGCAGGCAGACCGCGCCCGTCAGCATCAGCAGCGAAAACATGATCAAAGCAAAATTCATTTAGAGCCCCGTCTACGAATGCTGCTTCAGGCAGACAGCGGGCGGCGCTTGCAGTTCCGGCATGCGCATCATTTGCTCTCCACCTGCAATATGGCCAGAAACGC
This sequence comes from Bordetella parapertussis, assembly GCA_945870465.1. The sequence goes on from CAMBSS010000007.1 coordinate 49,076, forward strand.
TTCCTGTGGAATTTCCACGTTGCCGACCTGTTTCATGCGTTTTTTGCCGGCCTTCTGCTTCTCGAGCAGCTTCCTTTTACGCGAGATATCGCCGCCGTAACACTTGGCCAGCACGTTCTTGCGCAGCGCTTTGACGTTTTCCCGCGCGATTATATGCGCGCCTATCGCGGCCTGCACGGCGACGTCGAACATCTGGCGCGGAATCAGTTCGCGCATCTTCTGCGCCAGTTCGCGGCCGCGATACAGCGCATTGGCGCGGTGCACGATCAGAGACAGCGCATCGACGCGGTCGCCGTTGATCAGGATATCCAGCCTGACGAGGTCGCCGGCGCGGTATTCCTTGAAATCGTAATCGAGCGACGCGTAACCGCGGCTCGACGACTTCAGTTTGTCGAAAAAATCCATCACGACTTCGTTCAACGGCAATTCATAGGTCAACATCACCTGCCGTCCGAGATATTGCATATTGCGCTGCACGCCGCGCTTTTGTGTGCACAGCGTGATGATCGCGCCCACGTAATCCTGCGGCACCAGTATCGACGCCGTGATGATGGGCTCGCGTATCTCGTTCACTTTCGACAGGTCGGGCAGCTTCGAGGGGTTCTCGATTTCAATCAGCGTGCCGTCGTTCATATGCACCTGGTAGACCACCGTCGGCGCCGTGGTGATAAGTTCCATTCCGTATTCGCGCTCGAGCCGCTCCTGCACGATATCGAGATGCAGCAGGCCTAGAAATCCGCAGCGAAAACCGAAACCCAGCGCCTGCGATGATTCCGGTTCGTAGCGCAGCGATGCATCGTTCAGGTGCAGCTTTTCCAGCGCGTCGCGCAAGGCGTCGTACTGGTTTGAGTCGATCGGATACAGTCCGGCAAACACCTGCGGCTGGATTTCCTTGAACCCGGGCAATGCCTCGGTCGCCGGACGCTCGACGAGGGTGACCGTGTCGCCCACGCGCGCCGCCTTGAGTTCCTTGATGCCCGCGATGACGAAACCCACCTCGCCGGCGCCCAGGCTCTGTTTAGCGCGCGATTTCGGCGTGAATACGCCGACCTGCTCGCACAGATGCTGTGTCTTCGTCGACATCAGCAGGATGCGGTCTTTCGGGCGCAACTCGCCATCGACCACGCGCACCAGCATCACCACGCCGACGTAGTTGTCGAACCACGAATCGATAATCAATGCCTTCAGCGGCGCTGCCGGATCGCCGCGCGGCGCCGGTATGCGCGCAATGACGGCTTCGAGTATGTCCTGTACGCCCAGGCCCGACTTGGCGCTCGCCAGCACGGCCTCCTGCGCGGGAATGCCGATGATGTCTTCGATTTCGGTGATTACGCGTGCCGGTTCTGCCGAAGGCAGATCGATCTTGTTGATCACCGGGACGACTTCCACGCCCTGCTCGGTGGCGGTATAGCAATTGGCGACAGTCTGCGCTTCGACGCCCTGCGACGCATCGACGACCAGCAGCGCGCCTTCGCATGCCGCCAGCGAGCGCGAGACTTCATAAGAAAAATCGACGTGCCCGGGCGTGTCGATCAGGTTGAGCAGATAAGTCTGACCGTCGAGCGCGCGATACTGCAGGGCCGCGGTCTGCGCCTTGATCGTGATGCCGCGCTCGCGCTCGAGATCCATCGAGTCGAGCACCTGCGCTTCCATCTCGCGGTCGGAAAGGCCGCCGCAAAACTGGATGAAGCGGTCGGCGAGCGTCGACTTGCCGTGGTCGATGTGCGCGATGATGGAAAAGTTGCGGATCTGCTGCATGTAAGAAAAAAGGCACGCGTAACGTGCCCTTTTCTGAAATAAAACGTGATTTTAGCCGATTTTGTTCAGGTATTCATTAACTTTGGCGGCGTCCAGGTGGTAATGACAGAGTTCGCCACCAGCGCCCATCAGCACCGGCACCAATTCGCCATACTGCGCTTCTAACAGCGGATCGCTGTCTACATCGATGACTTCCAGCTCAAAACGATCGCCAGCCTGCAGCGTGCGCAAGCCCGCGATCATGTCGTCGCAAAGATGACAGTATGTACGCCCGTAAACGGTGAGCTTGATAGTGTGTTTACTCGATGCGGAAGGGGATATAGAGCGCGTTGCCGCCGCGCCGCACCAGCATCGCCACGATCTTGCCTTTTTCGAACTGGCCCATCAGCTGGCTGAACTGCTCAAGCGATTTCACGTCCTGGTTGTTGACAGCGAGAATGATATCGCCGCGGCGGATGCCGGCTTTCGCGGCCGCTCCCTGCGCTTCCTCGACCAGGATACCGCCGGTGATTTTCAGTTCTTTGCGCTGTTCGGCGGTCGGCTCCGACAATGTCATGCCCAGCTTGCTCACCGATTCAGCCGGCGGTTTGGCGCCTGGGCGGCGCGGCGTGCGCTGCGCGGCGCGCGCTTCTTCAGGCATTTCGCCGACCACTACGGTGACCTCGCGCGTCGCTTTGTTGCGCATCAACTGCGTGACCGATTTCACGCCCGGCTTGGTGCTGCCGACGAGCCGCGGCAAATCCTCCGAGGAAACGACGTCCCGGCCGCCGAATTTGAGTATGACGTCACCCGCTTCGACGCCGGCTTTTTCCGCGGGACTGCCTTTTTCCACCGAGGCGACGAGCGCGCCAGTTGGCTTCGGCAGGCCGAACGATTCGGCGAGTTCGCGCGTGACGGGCTGTATGACGACGCCGATGCGGCCGCGCGTGACCTTGCCGCCGGTCTTCAGCTGGGTCGCGATGTCGTTGGCCACGTCGATCGGAATCGAAAACGACAGCCCCATGAAACCGCCGGTGCGGCTGTAGATCTGCGAGTTGATGCCGATCACCTCGCCCCGCATATTGAACAGCGGCCCGCCCGAATTGCCGGGGTTCACCGCAGCATCGGTCTGGATGAAAGGCACGAAGTTTTCCTGCGGCAGCGAGCGGCCCTTCGCGCTGACGATGCCCGCGGTCACCGAGTTTTCGAAACCGAACGGCGAGCCGATCGCAATCACCCACTCGCCGACCTTCAGTTTGTTGGGGTCGCCGAACTTGACGGCCGGCAGGCCCGCGGCTTCGATCTTGATCAGGGCGATATCGGTGCGTTTATCACTGCCGATGACCTTCGCCTTGAACTCGCGCTTGTCGGTCAGCTTGACGTTGATTTCGTCGGCCGCCTCGACCACGTGGGCATTGGTCAGGATGTAGCCGTCGGTGCTGATGATGAAACCGGAGCCCAGCGAATTGTTCTGGAATTCACGCGGACCGGGATTCGGCACGAAGCGCCGGAAAAACTCGTAGAACGGATCGTCTTCCTGCAGTTGCGGCACCTGCGGCGTGCCGAGCGGACTGCGCACCGTCTGCGTAGTGCTGATATTGACCACCGTGGGGCCCTGCTTTTCGACGAGATCGGTAAAGTCGGGCAGTTGCGCGAGCGCCGTCAACGGCAGCAACAGGAACGCGAACAAAACAAATTTTCTGAACATCTGACATCCCTTTTTACGGCTGTTTTTTTAAATACACTTCAGTCTTGTATTACGCTGCCGTGATCAACGATCAACGGCCTTCAATGTAAACGATTCG
>CAMBSS010000008.1 GCA_945870465.1 Bordetella parapertussis
CCCCGGTTCCTGGCAATGAGACAATCCGCAACATGCCATCCACGCCCTACCACCCGCCAGCAAATCGCGGGCTCGCCATTCTCCATCTCTCGGAGCAACTGATCGTCGTCGACAAGCCCAGCGGCTTGCTATGCGTGCCCGGGCGCGGCGCGGGTAAGGAAGATTGCCTGTCGCGCCGGGTGCAGGCTGAATATGCCGACGCCCTGATCGTGCATCGTCTCGACATGGGCACCTCAGGCATCGTCGTCATGGGCCGTGGTGCCGATGCGCAGCGCGAGTTGAGCGTGATGTTTCAGGAGCGTCGCGTGCGCAAGCGTTACCAGGCGCTGATCGAGGGGCAGTGGACAGCGGCTGCCGAGGGGGAGATCGATCTGCCTATCAGCGGCGGCTCGCCGCGCCGCCCGAAACAGAAAGTCGATCACGACGCGGGACTGCCGAGCCTGACCCGCTATCGCGTCATCGATACCTCGCACGCGATGTCGCGCATTCAGCTGGATCCTGTTACCGGCCGTTCGCACCAGTTGCGGGTGCACATGGAAGCGATGGGGCATCCCATCCTCGGCGACGACTTCTACGGCACGCCAGAATCCTGCGCGAAAGCAAAGCGCCTGATGCTGCATGCCTGCGAAATAGAATTCTGCGATCTCACAACGGGCTTGGCGCTGCGCGTCGAATGTCCACCGCCTTTCTAATCGGCGGTAACTTCCGCATTCACTTCCGGCGTATGCCTATGACGCGGCCGACTTCCGCTGGGCGCGGGCGTTGCGAATGAGCTTCGTGCAAGGCTTGCAGGCGCACATGTCTGTCAGCGGGCCAGGCGGCGCTGCGCCGCGTTGTCATGTTGACGCAGAGCGAGATTGCCTCGGAGGTCGCTGCCAGCCAGCGCTCGCGGGCGTGATGCATGGTCATGAAGTAATGCAGGCGCTTCGCGTCGAAGTCGATCACCTGAAAGGTGAAATCAAGCGGATCGCCCGCGTGTACCTCGCGCTGGTAGGTGACATGCGTTTCCAGCGTAAACGTGCTGCAACCGGTTGCTTCGGTGCTCGCAGAGCCTATGCCGAGCTTTTCCCAGGGGAGATCGAGAGCCTGGTCGAAGATGACGGAGTAGTAGCCGACGTTCATATGGCCGTTGGGATCGATGTACGCCGGCGGCACGACAAAGCTGGAATAGCTGATATTGTCGATCGCCTCGGTGATGTCAGAAGAGGGCAATGCGGTCATGACTCAGGCGCCAGAAACTTCCGCGCAACGTCGACAAATCCCCGCGGATTTTCCAGAGTGATGTGATGGTCTGACGCCGGCACCTCGGCGCTCTGCACCTGCGGAGCCTTGGCCCGGATCTCGGCCAGCACCTCGGGATTGAACCGTGTGCTGTGCTCTCCCGCTATGACCATCGCCGGTATCTTGATCTTCTCCCATAACGGCACGCCGGGGACCTGCCGGAAGTTCCGATACACGGGGCGGTCGAACTTGTGCTGCCACCCGCCTTCGTTGTCCTGCCTTCCGCTATGCATGGCCACGTGATGGATGACTTCAGTTGTGGCGATTTGCGATTTCGCGGGCTCGAGACGGTAACGTGCGACGAGTTCGTCCTGTGTCGCGTAAATTTTCGCCGGCCGCGAGCTGAACTCCCGCATCTTGGTGACGTTGTTCATGGGCATCAGCATGGTGCTGTCGACGACGATGAGCCGGCTGACCCGGCCCGGATACTTCGCCGCATAAACGAGCGATATCATGCCGCCCATCGAATGGCCGATCAGCACGACGTCCTTGAGATCGAGCTTTTCGAGGAAGGCGTTGATATCCTCGGCGTGGGTTTCGAACGAATAGGTTTGCGGGTCGGCCCATGCGCTGTCGCCGTGCCCGCGTAAATCCGGCGCAAGAACATGATGGTCGGGCGTAAATCCCGGCGCGACATAGTCGAACCAGTGCGCGTGTGCCGATCCGCCGTGGACGCACAGCATCGGCCGGCGTCCTGCAGTGCCGTAATCAAGATAATGGAGTTTGACGCCGTTCGCTTCGATGAAGCGGCTCTTGCTGGGTGCAACACTAAGGTCGGTCATGTTTTACTGTGCAGTCATGGTGGAGGCGCCGAATCAGATATGCGCTATCGCGGCGTGAATTCATAAGTTCTGCCTTTGGAATCGGTGCCCTTGAAAGGGTACTGTACATCCTGCGGGTCGTATTGAATGGTGGCTCGCGAGCCGTCCGGGCCTGTCCATGTCAACCCATCGGAGGCTAGGTCAACCTGCACGTCGCCTATGGGGTTGCCGCCGATATTGACGATCTTGGCCCATAGCTTGTCGCCGCGCATTTCGAAATGCCAAAGCGACGTGCCATTGCCCCTGTCGATGTGCCATATAGGCACTGCCAGTATCGCTTTGCGCACAACATCGGCGTTTGTCTTCGCGTCCTGCGCCCAGGCCGCCGGAACGCTCGCGCATCCTGCGGCGATTAACAGCACCAACAAAGCTTTGTGGATTGCGTGGGTCATAGTCTGATTTTAGCTTGCTGCGCGCCCGCCTGCGGATTGCCACAATTCGCCTCAGGCGCGCCAGAATTGCGCCCGGCCCCGCCATTGCGGATGCATAGCCTTTAACCTCCCTCTTACCGTTTGAGGTCACCATGCGCATACTTCTGCTCAAACCGCCGCATATCGCAATCGGCAGCCGCATCCCGCTGGAACAACTTCCCCCGCTGGGCCTGCTTTCGATCGTGGCCCGCTCATCGATGCGGGCCACGATGTCGGACTGCTCGACAAGATCAAGGAAGGCTGCGACACCACCACCGACCGCGATCTGCTGCGCTGCCTGCGGCAGCTGGTTTCGTACGACGCCGATCAGATCACGACGATGTTCGTGACGGCGCACCGCTGGACCGAGTACGTAAAGAACTGGTTGTCGCGCGTCAAGCATGACCTCAAGTCTTCGTCGGGATGAACCGGAGATGGCGCCGCGTTACAATGGCGCCCGGTGCGCCGGTAACACCAGGGGGAATCTTAAAAGCCCGTTCGCCCTGATGTATAGAAGGGCGAAGAGGTGCGTGGCTCGGAACAACGACGGCCATTCATGCTTCGATACCTCAGCACGAACGGCCTTAAGGGGGGGCTTCCAGTCGGTGGCACATGATTTTGCATGCTTGAGATTTTTTTACTGACGGAGTGACGCCTTCAAGCAGGTGTGACCCGGACAGTGCGAATGCGCCGTAAGGCGCGGAGGAGCCCTAGAGTGGAATCGGAAGTACTGCTACCGACGGAAAAAATGCGCCAGTGGGTATTCAACCTCTGGCGCGCGGCAGGCAGCGCCGAGCAGGAGGCGCAACTCACTGCCGACCATTTGATCGGCGCCAACCTCGCCGGCCACGATTCGCATGGCGTGGGCATGGTGGCGCCGTATGTGCGTTCGCTGCAGGCCGATGAACTGCAGCTCAATCAAAGCATCTCGGTTGTCACCGATGCCGACTCGCTGCTGGTGGTGGACGGCAACCGCGGCATCGGCCAGTCGATGGCATACCAGACCATGGAACTCGCGGTCGAACGCGCACGCCGCAACGGCGTCGTCATCGTGGGGCTGCGCAATACGCATCACATCGGCCGCGTCGGGCACTGGGCGGAGCAGGCGATCGCCGCAGGCTTCGCGTCTATCCATTTCACCAACGTGGTGAGCCGCCCGATCGTCGCGCCGCACGGCGGCCGGCAGAGCCGCTTCGGCACCAATCCGCTGACCGTCGGCCTGCCGCGCCGCAATGCGCCGCCCATCCTGCTCGATTTTGCTTCCAGCGCGATCGCGGTGGGCAAGGTGCGCGTCGCCTACAACCGCAAAGGGCAGGCGCCGGCCGGCGTGTTGATCGACCATGAAGGCAACCCGACGACCAATCCCGCCGTCATGTATGAAGAGCCGATGGGTGCACTGCTCACCGCGGCAGGCCACAAAGGCTATGCGCTGGCGATGGTGTGCGACCTGCTCGGCAGCGCGCTCTTTGGTGGAAATACTTGCCACCCGCTCCGTATGCGCGTGCCGGGGCTCTACAACAACATGCTCGCCATCGTGTTCGACCCGTCGCGTTTCGGCGCGGGGGAACATTTCGAGCAGGAAGCGAATGCGTTTATCGAATACGTGCAGTCGGCGAAGCGCGTCGACGCAGACACGCCGATCGAGGTCCCGGGCGATGCGGAGCGGCGTTACCGGGTGCAGCGCGCGCAGGCGCTGCCGCTCGATACCGGCACGTTGCGCACACTGGACGAGGCGGCGCTCGCTATCAACAAATTACGCGGCTCGGCTTTGCCGCCGGCGTCTTCGCTGATCGCGCACTAACTGCGGGACGGACGACGGCTTATGGCCGTTTGCAACTGTTCGTCCATGACTAAAGTTCGAGGCGCAGGCAATGCTTGTTTGCGGTATTGGTGAGTTCTTAGCTCAGTCTTTGCCTGATCCATGCCGGGCGCCGGCGGCAATCGAGGACGGCATAAACAAGCACCGTCTGGCCCTCAACCCGGTAATAGATAGCAAACGGAAATCGCTTTGATAACAGGCGATGATATTTCTCGAAATGCACGGAATGCATGCCCGCGCTGAGAATCAGCGAGTCGATATCCGAGTAAAGTGAATCAAGGAAATAGTTGCCAACGCCTTCGGCCTGCATTTCATAGAACCGGTAACCGTCAATCAAATCCCGGCTGGCCGAGCCAAGTATCCTGACTTTCATGAAATCTTGGTTCTGATATTCCTTTTGGCCGCATCCCAGTCTTCGAATTCATCATCCCCGCGTTTTTGCGCCGCGTCTCGTTCTGCCAACACGTTTTCATGCCACGCCGGTGAGGTCACGCCGGCCGCCTTGCTGCACAAATCGTCCCAAAGCGACTCCATTGCCTGAAGCTTCTCTTCCACGGACATCTTTTCCAAAGGTATCGTATTTGCCATGATGCCTCCTGTATGTATCGCCAAAGTTTACGCCGGGATCCCGCATATTCCAATCCCTTGGTGCGCGAACTCGTCGTCGCGGGTCTTCGACGAAAAAAGCCAAGAGCGCATATCAAATTGCGCGGATTAGAGGACGAGTATTACGCGGTAATCGTTGACGTTGGTGCGCGTGGGGCCGGTGATGACGAGGTCGCCGATGGCGGAGAAAAAGCTGTAGCCGTCGTTGTTGGCGAGCAGTTGGTTGGCGTGCACGCCGAGTTTTTCCGCGCGCGCGAGCGAATCCGGTGTTGCAATGGCGCCGGCGTTGTCTTCGGTGCCGTCGATGCCGTCGGTGTCGCACGCGAGGGCGTGTATGCCGTCGGCACCTTTCAGGTCGTCAACCAGCGAAACGAGAAATTCCGCGCAACGTCCGCCGCGCCCCTTGCCGCGCACGGTGACTGTGCATTCGCCGCCTGAGATCAACGCGACTGGAGTTTGCCAAGGCTGTCCGTGCATTTTGACTTCGCGCGCGAGTGCGCCGTAGACCTTGGCGACTTCGCGCGCTTCGCCGGTCACGCTGTCGCCGAGCACGGCGGCACGCACGCCGTTGGCTTCGAAGAATTTCGCTGCGGCCTGCAGCGACTGCTGCGCCGTCGCGATCACGCGGTTCTCGGTCCTGGCGAATATCTTGTCGCCGGGCTTGGGCGTTTCGGCTAGTTCGCCGCGCATGCCGCGCTCGAGAGTCGTCTGCACCGCCGCCGGGATCTTGCACTCGTAGCGGGTCAGGATGTCGAGCGCATCCTTGTAGGTGGTTGGATCCGGCGCGCAGGGACCGGACGCGATATGCGTGGGATTGTCGCCGGTGACATCCGAGATCACAAGCGCGAGAATTTTCGCTTTGCAAACGGCAGCAAGCCGCCCGCCCTGGATCAGCGACAGATGCTTTCTGACCGTGTTGATTTCCTGGATCATTGCGCCGCAGCGCAAAAGTTCCTTGGTCGCCGCTTTGAGGTCCGCCATCGAAATCGATTCGACCGGCAGGCTCAGTAAAGCAGAGCCGCCTCCCGAAACCAGAACCAGCAGCAGATCATCTTTGGACAACCGCTTTGCGCTGTCGAATATGCGCTGGGCAGCGGCCTCACCCGCTTCGTCGGGAACCGGATGGCCGGCTTCGATCACGCTGATACGGTTGGTCAGAAGTCCATGCGCATAGCGGGTGATGACTGTGCCTTCGAGCGGCGCGCCGGCCGGCCAGTGCTGCTCGACCGCGAGCGCCATCGATGCGGCGGCTTTGCCCGCGCCGACGACCAGCGTGCGGCCTTTGGGCGGCGCCGGCAGATGCTGCGGCACGATATGCAGCGGGTCGGCCGCGGCGACTGCGGCTTTGAAACTCCCGAGCAATAGCTCTCGCGGTGCCAATTTAATTCCTTAGAAACTTGTAACCGCCGATGAACGCCGATGAACGCTGATGTAACCCGGATGACAAGACCAGTTTCCAATAATCATGAACTCGATCGTCTTTGTTGTTATCTGCGTTCATCGGCGTCTATCGGCGGTTCCGTTTTAGCGGGTTTTCTAGTTAAGCAAATTCTTCAAATACTGGCCGGTGTGGCTCGCCGTGTTCTTGACAATCGCTTCCGGCGCGCCTTCGGCGATGATGCGTCCGCCGCCGTCGCCGCCTTCGGGCCCGAGATCGATGATCCAGTCGGCGGTCTTGATGACGTCGAGATTGTGCTCAATGACGACCACCGTGTTGCCGTGGTCGCGCAGGCGGTGCAGCACTCGCAGCAGCAGGTCGATGTCGTGGAAGTGCAGGCCGGTGGTCGGCTCGTCGAGTATGTACAGGGTACGTCCGGTGTCGCGCTTGGAGAGTTCGAGCGCCAGTTTGACGCGCTGCGCTTCGCCGCCCGACAACGTGGTCGCGCTCTGGCCGAGCGTGATGTAACCGAGACCGACGTCGAGCAGCGTATGCAGTTTGCGTGCGACAACCGGCACCGCGCCGAAAAATTCCGCCGCCTGCTCGACCGTCATCGCCAGCACCTGCGTGATGCTTTTACCTTTGTACTGAACTTCTAGCGTCTCGCGGTTGTAGCGCTGGCCGCGGCACACATCGCAGGGCACGTAGATATCGGGCAGGAAGTGCATCTCGACTTTGAGCACGCCGTCGCCCTGGCAGGCTTCGCAGCGCCCGCCTTTGACGTTGAACGAAAAACGTCCCGGGCCGTAGCCGCGCTCGCGCGCCATCGGCACGCCGGCAAACAGCTCGCGGATCGGCGTGAAAAGGCCGGTGTAGGTGGCGGGATTGGAACGCGGTGTGCGGCCGATCGGGCTTTGATCGACGTTGACGACCTTGTCGAAATGTTCGAGCCCATTGATGGCGGTGTGCGCGGCCGGTTCGGCGGTGCTGCCATAGAGATGGCGCGCCGCCGCGCTGTAGAGGGTGTCGTTGATCAGCGTGGATTTTCCCGAGCCCGAAACGCCGGTGACGCAGACGAAAAGACCGACCGGCACGTTGACGGAAATGTCTTTCAGATTATTGCCGCTCGCGCCTTCGATGTTCAACAAGCGATTCATATCGGGTTTGTGGCGCAGTCCCGGCACTTCGATGCGGCGGCGCCCCGTCAAATATTGACCGGTCAGCGATTCGGCATTGTTGCGAATGTCATCGGGTGTGCCTTGCGCGATGATGCGTCCGCCGTGCTCGCCGGCGCCGAGGCCGATGTCGACGATGTGGTCGGCGTGCTCGATGGCATCCTGATCGTGCTCGACGACGATCACGGTGTTGCCGATGTCACGCAGGCGCTTCAGCGTGTCGAGCAACCGCGCGTTATCGCGTTGGTGCAGGCCGATCGACGGTTCGTCGAGCACGTACATCACGCCGGTGAGTCCCGACCCGATCTGGCTTGCCAGCCGGATGCGCTGTGCTTCGCCGCCGGACAGCGTGTCGGCGGAACGGTCAAGCGACAGGTAGTCGAGCCCGACGTCGTTCAGGAACGTGATGCGGTTGATGATTTCCTTGATGATGCGGTCGGCGATCGCCAGCTTGTTGCCTGGCAGCTTGACCGCCGCAAAAAATGTCGCGGCCTGCTTGAGCGGGAATGCGCTGATTTCGTAAATCGCCTTGCCGGCGACCTGCACGTTGCGCGCTTCGCGGCGCAGGCGCGTGCCTTCGCATTCGGGGCAAGTCTGGCCGTTCAGATACTTGGCGAGCTCCTCGCGCACCACCAGTGAATCGGTTTCGCGATAACGCCGCTCAAGGTTCGGAATGATGCCTTCGAACGTGTGTTCGCGTAGCGACTTGCTGCCGCGTTCGCCGACGTAGATGAATTTGATTTTCTCGCTGCCCGAGCCTTGCAGCACCGCCTGCTGAATTGCCGCAGACAGCTTTTCGAACGGCGTTTCGAGATCGAAGCGGTAGTGCGTGGCAAGGCATTGCAGCATCTGGAAATAAAACTGGTTGCGCTTGTCCCAGCCGCGTATCGCGCCCGCGCCGAGCGACAGGTGCGGATAGGCAACGACGCGCTTGGGGTCGAAGAAGCTGATGTGGCCGAGGCCGTCGCAGCGCGGACAGGCGCCCATCGGGTTGTTGAACGAAAACAACCGTGGTTCGAGTTCGGGCAGCGAATAAGTGCAGATCGGGCAGGCGAACTTGGCGGAGAACAAATGTTCTTTGCCGCCGTCCATTTCGACCGCGAGCGCGCGGCCTTCGGAATGGCGCAGCGCGGTCTCGAACGATTCGGCGAGACGTTGTTTCAGTTCGGGACGCACCTTGAGGCGGTCGACCACCACTTCGACGGTGTGCTTGATGTTCTTTTTCAGTTTCGGCAGGTCGTCGATTTCATGCACCTTGCCGTCGATGCGCACGCGCACGAAGCCCTGCGCGCGCAATTCATCGAATAGATCGACTTGCTCGCCCTTGCGGCCGACGATGAGCGGCGACAGGATCATCAGCTTGGTGTCTTCGGGCAGCAGCAGCACGTGGTCGACCATCTGCGCAACGCTTTGCGCTTCGAGCACGATGTTGTGATCGGGGCAGTGCGGGTCGCCGACGCGCGCGAAGAGAAGACGCAGGTAATCGTGGATTTCGGTCACGGTGCCGACGGTCGAGCGCGGGTTGTGACTGGTGGCCTTCTGCTCGATCGAAATCGCCGGCGACAGGCCTTCGATGAGGTCGACGTCGGGTTTTTCCATCAACTGCAGGAACTGGCGCGCGTAAGTCGACAGCGATTCGACGTAACGGCGCTGGCCTTCGGCGTATAGCGTGTCGAACGCGAGCGAAGATTTGCCCGAGCCCGACAGGCCGGTGATGACGATCAACCGGTTGCGCGGCAGATCGAGGCTGATGTTCTTCAGGTTGTGCGTGCGCGCGCCGCGAACGCGTATCAGGTCGGCGTTTTTGGCGCACGCGTCGGGTCCCGCGGGTTGCAGGCGGACGACGGTGGGTCGAGGTGTAGACAAGTGGCCTGGCCGCTCAAGTAAACCTGCTAATATACCGCACTTTCGCAACGCTCCCCAAGCCGTATTTGATGAAGTTTCCCGGTAACCGCATGACCGTCGCCGAATTGCGCGCGAGCATCAGTCTCGCCGGCATTTTCGGCCTGCGCATGCTGGGCATGTTCGTCATCCTGCCGGTGTTCGCGATCTATGCCGAGCACATTCCGGGCGGCAACAACCTGACGCTGGTCGGCATCGCGCTCGGCGTTTACGGGCTGACGCAATCGGTGCTGCAAATCCCATTCGGCTGGCTGTCGGACCGTTACGGCCGCAAACCGGTCATCTATTTCGGTTTGGCAATTTTTGCGGCCGGAAGTTTCGTCGCCGCGGCGGCGGACAATATTTATATCGTGATTCTGGGCCGCGTGCTGCAGGGGGCGGGCGCCATTTCCGCCGCGGTGATGGCGATGGCGGCCGACCTCACGCGCGAAGATCAGCGCACCAAGGCGATGGCGATGATAGGTATGACCATCGGCCTCACCTTTGCCGTGTCCCTGGTGGCGAGCCCGTGGCTCAACCAGGTCATCGGCGTGCCGGGGATATTCGCCATGACGGGCGTGCTGTCATTGCTCGCGATGATCGTGGTTTACCTGATTCCAGACGCCCACTCGACGCAGGCGCAGGAAGCGGCTTTGGCTGCGCCAAGTTTTGCCAAGGTGTTGCGGGAGCCGCAGCTGGCACGGCTTAACGTGGGGATATTTGTGTTGCAGGCCGTGCTGATGGCGCTGTTCGTGGTGGTGCCGCTGGCGCTGCGCGATATCGGGCTCGCGGTCGATCATCATTGGCAGGTCTACCTGCCGGTCATGCTGGGCTCATTCGTGCTGATGGTGCCCGGCATCCTGATGGCGGAAAAGTACGGCCGCGTCAAAGCGGTGTTTATCGCTTCGATTGCGATGATACTGGGCGGACAACTGGCCATGCCGTGGCTGCTGGCCGGCGTCGTTCCCATTGCGTTCTTCCTGCTCATTTTCTTCACTGCATTCAACGTGCTTGAAGCGATGCTGCCGTCGCTGATTTCCAAGCTGGCGCCGCCCGGCGCCAAGGGCATGGCGATCGGCATATTCAGCAGCGTCCAGTTTCTGGGCACGTTTGTCGGGGCGGCAGGCGGGGGCTTTCTCTACCAGCATTACGGCGCGCGCGGCGTGTTCGTGTTTGACGCCGTCTTGCTTGCCGCGTGGCTCGCGCTGGCGGCTGGCATGCAGGCGCCGCGCTCGGTGCGCACCCGGACGTACGCGATCCCGGCCTTGGACAGCACGCAGGCGAACTCGCTGCTGGTGCGGCTGCAGGCGCAACCCGGCGTGCTGGAAGTGATATTGGCGGCCGGCGGGCGCACCGCCCGCCTCAAAGTTGACGCGACAGGCTACGACGAACGGGTCGTGTTACGATTGATCGAAGATATAATCTAGCAGAACTAATTGGAGGCCCGATATGGCATCTGTGAACAAGGTAATCCTGGTAGGTAATCTCGGCAAAGACCCTGAGTCACGCTTTTTGCCCGACGGCGGCGCGGTGTGCAATTTCAGCATCGCCACCACCGACAAGTGGAAAGACAAGAGCGGCGAGCAGCAGGAGCGCACCGAATGGCACCGCGTTTCGACGTTCGCCAAGCTGGCGGAAATCTGCGGCGAATACCTGAAAAAAGGCTCGCAGGTCTACGTCGAGGGCCGGCTGCAGACGCGCAAATGGCAGGACAAGGAAGGCAAAGACCGCTACACCACCGAAATCGTCGCCGACCGCATGCAGATGCTGGGTTCGCGCGCCGGCGGTTCCGACTCGATGTCGCGCGGCGAACCGAAAGAGGCCACATCTTCTGGCGGCGGTGGCGGCAAACCTGCGGCGGCCGCGAAAAAAGGCGGCGGCGCATCGTTTGACGATATGGACGACGACATTCCATTCTAAAAGCGGACGACGACATTCCGTTCTAAGAATTCATAACGCGTGAGCGACATCGTTGACGCCTGCAAGGCGCAGGCGCGGGGACGTGGCAAACGCCTAGTTTTTCCCGAAGGTCACGATGAGCGCATCGTTGCCGCCGCGCGTCGTTTGTTGGACGAGCAAATTGCGCTGCCGATACTCCTCGGCGCGCCCGCTGAAATCGAAGCCGCCGCCGCGCGCGCCCACGTTTCCCTCGATGGCATAGTCACGGTCGATCCCCAGAGCAGCGAACGGCTGGGCGCTTACGCCAGTCTTTATGCGGCCAGCCGGCCGGATGGCGCGAAGATAGCTGCGCGGCTGGTGCGCAAACCATTGTTTCACGCCGGCATGATGGTCAAGGCGCAGGACGCGGACGCGATGATCGCGGGTGTTGCGAATGCCACCGGACGCGTGATCGAAGCGGGATTGATGACCGTAGGGCTCGCGGAGGGCATGCGCATGCCGTCGAGTTTTTTCCTGGTGATCGTGCCCGGCCGCGACGGCGCGGCGGCGCGCAACTTCATTTACGCTGACTGCGCGGTCAACGTCGAACCGGATGCAGAAACGCTTGCCGATATCGCGCTTGCTTCCGCTGCAACCTGCCGCGCGCTGCTGCACGAAGAGCCGCGGGTCGCGCTGCTGTCGTTTTCCACCAAGGGCAGCGCGCAACATGCACGCATCGACAAGGTGACGCGCGCGCTTGCTCTCGCGAAAGCGCGTGCGCCGGAACTACTCATCGATGGTGAGTTACAGGCGGACACCGCATTGTCACCGCAAGCGGCGGCGAAAAAGATGAAGGAAGTCGGCGCCGTCGCCGGCCAGGCGAACGTGCTGGTGTTTCCCGATCTCGATGCCGGCAATATCGGTTACAAACTCACCCAGTACATGGCCAGCGCGCGCGCCGTGGGCCCGGTGCTGCAGGGTTTCGCGCGGCCGCTCTCCGACCTGTCGCGCGGGGCGAGTGTGGAAGATATCGTCGCCACCGCTGCTATCGTGCTGGCCGGCGCTTAACGCATTAACGCTTTTCGATCGGCACGTAAGTGCGCGGCTCCGGGCCGTTGTATAGCGTGAGCGGGCGCAACAGGATATTGTTCTCAATCTGCTCGATGACCTGGATCGTCCAGCCCGGCACGCGGCCGACGGCGAAGATCGGCACGAACAGGTCCTCGGCGATGCCGTTCAGAAAGTAGACGACGCCCGCATAGAAATCCACGTTCACGTTGACGCCGTGGCGCGCATAAGGGCTCATTGCCGCCACGACCGCTTCCAGAATTCCATACCATTGCGGCTGGCCCATTTCGCGCGAAAGTTTTTCCACGCCGGCACGCATGTGGCGCGCACGCGGATCTTCGGCGCGATAAACGCGATGGCCGAAGCCCATCACCGGCTCCTTGTTTGCGCGCTTGGTTTTCACGTACTCTGCGGCTTTGGAGGCATCGCCTATCTCCTGCGCCATGCGCATTACGTTCTCCGCAGCACCGCCGTGCGCGGGGCCGGCGAGTGCTGCGATGGCGGACGTGATCGCGCCGTGCAGGTCGGCATCCGTGCCGGCCACTACGCGTGCGGCGAACGACGACGCGTTCGAGCCGTGTTCTGCGTGCAGGACCATGTCGAGGTCCATCAGGCGCGCGGCGTCCGCGCTCGGTTCCTTGCCCTTGAGCATGTAGAGAAAGTTTGCTGCATGACCGAGGCGCGGGTTGGGCGCAATCGGCTCACGACCGTTGCGAATATGCTCATGTGCGGCGACTATCATCGGTACCTGGACGGTGAGCCGGATGCCTTTGCGCAGCGTTGCTGCAGGCGATTTGTCCGCGGTCTCGGGATCAAATGTCGCGAGCGCGGAAACCGCGGTGCGCAACACGTCCATCGGGTGGGCGCCCTTGATGAGACGGATCACGTCGTAGATTTGCGGCGGCAGCACGCGCGCGGCCTTGAGTTCGGCGGTAAACGCGTCGAGTTCCGCGCGTTTGGGCAATTCGCCTTTCAAAAGGAGGTAGCAAGTCTCTTCGAAGGCTGAATGCTCGGCAAGCTCGTGGATCGAATAACCGCGATAGCGCAGCTCGCCGTTGCGCCCGTCGATGTAGCACACGCGCGAGCGGTCGAAGTACATGCCCTTCAGGCCGCGGTGTATTTCTATTTTTTCGGTGGTCTCTTCCATTACCTTGCTCCTTCTGAAACTCAATCTAAAAGCGCTAAACATCTTGAACCGCCAAGGACGCGAAGGACGCTAAGGACGCTAAGGGAAGCCAGGCCATAGGCAAGAACCATCATTCCCCATAACATCGTTGCCCTATATTGTTCTTTCTTATCTATTCCTTTGCTTTTCCTTCGCGTCCTTTGCGTCCTTTGCGGTGATAGGTTTTCTAAGTACTCGCCGCCAGCAGGCGGCCGGTGTGGCGCGCAATCACGATCTCCTCGTCGGTGGGAATGACCCATGCCGTGGTGCGAGCGCCCGTCATAGTAATACACGTTGCATGGCGGGCGTTGGCGGTCGGGTCGAGTTCGACGCCCAGCCACGCGCAATGTTTGCAGATCAATTCACGCACTGGCGCAGCGTGTTCGCCGATACCGCCGGTGAATATTAACGCATCGAGCCCGCCGAGGGCGGCGGCGAGCGAGCCGATTTCGCGAGCTGCGCGATAGGCGAAGAGTTCGACCGCCGTGCGTGCGCGCAGATCGGCGCTGGCGAGAAGCACGCGCATGTCTGAACTCACCCCGGAAACGCCGAGCAGGCCGGAACGCAAATACAGCAAGTCCTCCACCGCGTCGGCGCTCATGCCGCGCTCGCGCATCAGGTAAAACACGACGCCCGGGTCGAGGGAGCCTGCGCGGGTGCCCATCATCAGCCCGTCGAGCACGGAAAATCCCATGGTGGTCGCCATGCTCGTACGTGCCAGCAACGCGCACAGGCTGGCGCCCGCGCCTAGGTGGGCGACGATGACGCGGCCATCGGCCTGCTTGCCCAGATGGTCGGGCGACACATCCGCAATATATTGATACGACAGCCCATGAAAGCCGTAACGCTTGATTCCGCTCGCGGACAGTTCCTGCGGCAACGCGTACATCCGGGCGAGCGCGGGTTGCGTGCAGTGAAATGCGTTGTCGAAGCAGGCGACCTGCGGCAAACCCGGACGCAACCGGGCCAGCGCGCGGATCGCAGCGAGATTGTGCGGCTGATGCAGGCGCGCGAGCGGCACCAGCTTGTCGAGTTGCGCAAGTATGGCGTCATTCACGAGTACAGGTGCCGTGAACTGGTCGGCACCGTGCACCACGCGATGGCCGGCGGCGACGATGCGCAGGTTTTTGCATTGAGCATCGATCCAGGCGAAGAGCCGTTCCAGCGCTTGCTCATGCGTCAACGCTGGCGTGGCGTCGGCCAGCGGGTTTTCGGTGAATGGTTTGCCGGCGGCGTCGCTCGCCGCGAAGTGCGGCTCTGTGCCGAGTCCGTCGATCGAACCGCGCAGCTTGCGTTCAGGCGTCGCGCCGGCGGTATAAGCGGCGAATTTGATGCTGGAAGAACCCGCGTTGATGACAAGGGTTGCGTCCGTCACTTATGGACTTTCTTCACGTGCGTGCGTAACAGAACTGCGATCGCAGCGGAGGCCATGCGCGCCTGCGCCGGATCGGCGCGGCTGGTAAGCGCGATCGGCACGCGCGCGCCAAGCACGATGCCGGCCGCCTTGGCGCCGGCCAGGTACTGCAGCTGCTTGACCAGCATGTTGCCGGCTTCGAGATCGGGCACCATCAGGATGTCCGGCCGTCCCGCCACCTGCGAAGTGATGTGTTTGGCGCGCCGTGCGACATCCGAGATCGCGTTGTCGAACGCCAGTGGCCCGTCGAGCAGCGCGCCCGTGATCTGCCCGCGATCGGCCATCTTGCACAATGCGGCCGCATCGATGGTCGAGGGAATCTTGGACGTCACCGTTTCGAGCGCGGACAGGATCGCCACACGCGGGCGCGCGATGCCGAGCGCATGCGCGAGGTCAATGGCATTCTGCACGATGTCGCGCTTGGTCTCGAGGTCTGGATAGATGTTGATCGCGGCGTCCGTGATCAGGAGAGGGCGCGGGTAAGCCGGCACGTCGAGCAGGAAAACGTGGCTGATGCGCCGCGCGGTGCGCAGCCCGGTGGCTTCCGCGACGACCGCGCTCATGAGTTCATCGGTGTGCAAGCTGCCTTTTATCAGGCCTTCGACGTGCCCGGCGCGCGCGAGCGCCACCGCCGCTACCGCTGCGGCGTGGCTGTGCTCGGTGGAGACGATTTCGTATCCGCTGATGTTCAACCCCGCCGCTTTGGCGACGCGGTGGATTTTTGCCGCGGGCCCGACCAATATCGGCTTGATGAGCCGGTGGCGCGCGGCATCAAGCGCGCCGCGCAGCGATTCGGTGTCGCAGGGATGGACTACGGCCATAGGCAGCGGTGGCAGGCGCCGGTTGCGCGCGAACAGTTTCTGGAAAGCTTTATGTTGCGCGTTCAAACGGAAGGTCCTGTTGGATGGCGGGCGGCAGCGGGCGGGGGGCGGGAGAGGTAGCTCCATCAGCGCTCCGTCTGCCGAAAGCATGAGTATAGCGGAGCGATTACCGTCTTCCTGCCGCCCCCGCCCATTGAGTTTTACCGTTTTCGGTCCCATCTCATCTCGCTGGGCGGGGCGCTTTCCGCTATAATCCAACCTTTTGAATTTGGGAGAAATTATGCCCATCTATGAGTATCGATGCACGGCGTGCGGGTTCCAAAAGGAATTCCTGCAGAAATTGAGCGATGCTCCGATGAAGGATTGCCCCGAGTGCGGGAAACCGGCTTTGAGCAAAATGGTGACTGCTGCCGGCTTTCAATTGAAGGGCAGCGGCTGGTACGCGACCGATTTCAAGCATGGCGCCAAGACGGCGGACAAGCCGGCAGCGAAAGCGGACGACACGCCGGCGGCAAAGTCGGACGACAAGTCCGCGGCAAAAGCCGACGCCAAACCCGCAGCTGATGCGCCGGCGAAAAAGGCCGATGCACCCGCCGCGGCGGCAAAGCCGGCCGCGACGCCGGTGGCGAACAGCTGATCACGCCGGTCCGCCGGCGCGCCTGCAACAGGTTTTCCGCCATATCGTTTGGTGTCGCGTACAACCGCGCGCGCCGTTTATCAAAGTGTCCATGCGAGGATGCAGTTGAAAAAGTATTTCATTACGGGGCTGCTGATCTGGGTTCCGCTCGGTATTACGCTATGGGTCCTGCACCTTCTGGTCAGCGCCATGGACCAGATTTTGGTGCTGTTGCCGGAGCAGTTCCAGACCGAGCAGTGGCTGGGCATGCATGTGCCGGGTATGGGTGTGGTGCTGACGTTCGCAGTCGTCATCGGCACCGGGCTGGTGGCGGCCAATATGCTCGGCCAGCGTCTGCTCCAGTTCTGGGAAAACATTCTCGGCCGCATCCCGGTTTTCAAATCGATCTATAACAGCGTCAAGCAGGTGTCCGACACTTTGTTCTCGTCGAGCGGGCATGCCTTCCGCAAGGCGCTGCTCGTGCAGTATCCGCGCGCCGGCTCGTGGACCATCGCGTTCCTGACCGGCCAGCCCGGCGGCGACGTCGTCAACCACCTGCAGGGCGAGTACTGGAGCGTTTACGTGCCGACCACGCCTAATCCGACTTCGGGTTTTTTTCTGATGATGCCGAAATCAGACGTGATCGTGCTCGACATGAGCGTCGACGAGGCGTTGAAGTACATCATCTCGATGGGGGTAGTCTCGCCCGACACCAACGGCCGCCGCAACGGCAAGGTGCTCGCGCGGCCCGAGGCTGCGCGGCAGCAAGCCGTCAATCAATAAGCGGCGCCGTCGTTCATGCGCGGCGCCCGTCCCACTCAATTTTTCTGAATCGGTTTCCATTATGCGTAGCGAATACTGCGGGCTGATCAGTCGCAAGCACCTCACTCAAACGATCACGGTGTACGGCTGGGTTCACCGCCGGCGCGACCACGGCGGCGTTATTTTCATCGACCTGCGCGACCGCGAAGGCCTGCTGCAGATCGTGTGCGATCCCGACAATCCGGCGACGCTGCAGACGGCGGAAAAGCTGCGCAACGAATTCGTCGTGCGCGTCACTGGCAAGGTCCGCGAGCGGCCGCCCGGCACCGTCAACGCCAACCTCATCAGCGGCGAAGTCGAAGTGCTGGCCGCCGAAATCGAAATATTGAATCCGTCGCTGACGCCGCCGTTCATGATGGACGACGACGGCCTGTCGGAGAACGTGCGGCTCGAGTACCGCTTTCTCGACCTGCGCCGGCTGCAGATGCAGAAGAACCTCAAGCTGCGCTACAAAGTTGCGATGGCGGTGCGCGTATTTCTCGACAAGCACGGGTTTATCGATATTGAAACGCCGATGCTCACGCGTTCGACGCCGGAAGGCGCGCGCGATTACCTGGTGCCGAGCCGCGTGCACGCCGGCAAGTTCTTCGCATTGCCGCAGTCGCCGCAGCTGTTCAAGCAATTGCTGATGATCTCGGGCTTCGACCGCTATTACCAGATCGTCAAATGCTTCCGCGACGAAGACCTGCGCGCTGACCGCCAGCCTGAATTCACCCAAATCGACGTCGAGACCTCGTTCATGACGCAGAACGAGATCATGGTCCTGATGGAAGAACTGATCCGCACCATGTTCAAGGACGTGCTCGGCGTCGATTTGCCGAGTCCTTTCCCGCGCATGGCGTACGACGACGCCATCCTTTTGTATGGTTCGGACAAGCCCGATCTGCGCGTGCCGCTGAAACTGACCGAGCTCACGGACGCGATGAAGAGTGTCGCGTTCAAGGTGTTCTCGGCGCCGGCCAATGCGGCGGGCGGGCGCGTGGCCGGCCTGCTGGTGCCGCAAGGCGGCGCGCTCACGCGCGGCGAAATCGATTCGTATACGGAATTCGTCGGCGTTTACGGCGCGAAAGGCCTCGCGTACATCAAGTTCAACGAAATCGCCAAGGGCCGCGACGGCATGCAGTCGCCGATCGTGAAAAACCTGGACGATGCCGCGTTGCAGACCATCGTCGAGCGCACCGGCGCCAAAGACGGCGACCTGGTGTTTTTCGGCGCGGGTACGGCGAAAGTGGTCAGCGACGCGTTGGGAGCGCTGCGCGTCAAGATCGGCCACGAAAAAGGCTACGCCAAAGCCGGCTGGCAACCGCTGTGGGTGGTGGATTTCCCGATGTTCGAGTGGGACGAGGAGGGCAAGCGCTGGAACGCCATGCACCATCCGTTTACCTCGCCCGCCGACGGCCACGAAGAATTTCTCGATTCCGACCCCGGCCGCGCGCGCGCCAAGGCGCACGACATGGTGTTGAACGGCTGGGAACTCGGCGGCGGCTCGGTGCGTATCCATCGCCAGGATGTGCAGTCTAAAGTGTTCCGCGCGCTCAACATCAATGCCGAAGAAGCCGAAGCCAAATTTGGCTTCCTGCTGCAGGCTTTGCAGTACGGCGCGCCGCCGCACGGCGGCATTGCGTTCGGTCTCGATCGCCTGGTGACGATGATGGCAGGCGCCGAATCCATCCGCGACGTGATTGCGTTTCCGAAGACGCAGCGCGCACAGTGCCTGCTCACGCAGGCGCCCAACACGGTTGATGAGCAGCAGTTGCGCGAATTGCATATCAGGTTGCGCCAGCAAAATCCGTGAGGCGCGAAGCGTGAGGGGTGAGGGGTGGCGCCGCATCGCGGCGCTGTTTGCTTGCGCGGTAATTGCTTTTGCCGCCGTCGCATTCCTGTTTGCGGCCGGCGAGTCGGCCGCGCGCAACGAGGCATTTCATGAAAGCCCCGAGATTGCCTACGCTGCATTGCCGCGCGAGGCGCAACAAACCCTGCAGACCATCAAGCGCGGCGGACCGTTTGCCTTCGAGCGGGACGGCGTGGTGTTCGGCAATTACGAGCGCCGCCTGCCGCAGCGCAGCCGCGGCTACTACCATGAATACACGGTGCCGACGCCGGGCGCGCGTACCCGTGGCGCGCGGCGCATCATAGCCGGCGCGGGCGCGGAGTATTATTACAGCGACGACCACTACGGCAGTTTCAAGCGCATACGCGAATGAAAGACATTCCCCGCTTTCTGCTCGACGCCGCGCATTCAGGTGTGTACGCGGCGCCAGCCTCGACCGACGTTCTGCGGCCGGGCGCGCGCGCGAGCGGGCTCGCGTGGTTCGATCTGGATCTCGCGGGTGTCGCCAGCAAGGCCGGATTGCTCGCGCGCTGTCAGGCGGTATTCAGCCTGCCGCCTTCATTCGGCCACAATTGGGATGCGCTCGCCGATTACCTCGAGGATCTGTCGTGGCGGCCGGCGCGCGGCTACGTGGTGGTGCTGACCAACGGCCAGGAAATCGCGCGCGATGCGCCCAGGGACCTGGCGGCGGCGCTTGAAATCTTCGCCGCCGCCGCCACCTACTGGCTGGTGAAAGACAAATTGTTCATGGTGCTGGTCGACGCAGGGACGCGCGGCGGCCACGCGCTGAAGACTCTGCCCGCGTAATCGTGGCGCAATACAAGATCCCGGTTTCAGTGCTGGTGGTGATACACACGCCGGACCTGCAGGTGCTGCTGCTTGAGCGTGCGGACCGTCCCGGGTTCTGGCAATCGGTGACCGGCAGCCAGGACGAGGGCGAAACGTTGCCGCAAACTGCACAGCGCGAAGTCGGCGAAGAGACCGGCCTCGATGCGCAGCAATTCGCACTCGCCGATTGGCGCAAGCAGAACGAATATGAAATTTACCAGCACTGGCGCGGGCGTTATGCGCCCGGTGTCACGCACAACACCGAGCATGTGTTCAGCCTGCAGGTGCCCGCGATATTGCCGGTGACGCTGGCGGAGCGCGAACATCTGCAGCATCTGTGGCTGCCGTGGCGCGATGCCGCCGACAAAGTGTTTTCATGGAGCAACGCCGACGCCATACGGGAATTGCCGCGTCGTCTGTTGGACAGCGCACAATAACCCTGCATTGGCGGTGAACGAACGCAATAACCCTGCGTTGGAAGCGGGCATAAAGATCGATTGAATCTTGCACTGGATTTTTTGTCATACTATGGTAATGTTCTAAGCCTTTTACGCTTTACCGGAGACAATTGTCATGCCCAGTGCCGCAATTGCATTTGACCGCTTCAAGCCGCTGCAGGACGACGCCTGCGACAGCCGCATCGTTGCCGCCAAGGCAGCCCTCGGCAAGCGCGCGGTCATACTCGGCCATCATTACCAGCGCGCCGATGTCTACAAGCACGCCGACCTGACGGGCGACTCACTGCAGTTGTCGCGGCTGGCCGGGCAGACCGATGCCGACTGCATCGTGTTCTGTGGCGTGCATTTCATGGCGGAAGTCGCCGATATACTTTCCAAGCCCACGCAGGCCGCGATCCTGCCCGACATGGCTGCCGGCTGCTCGATGGCTGACATGGCCAATCTCGCCAAGGTCGAACGCGCGTGGCGCGAACTTGCCGAAGTGCTGGAGCCGGACGAAAAAATAACGCCCGTCACCTATATCAATTCCGCCGCCGACCTGAAAGCGTTCTGCGGCGAGCACGGCGGCATCGTGTGCACTTCGACCAACGCCAAGCCGGTGCTCGAATGGTCGTTCGCGCGGCGCGAGAAAGTGCTGTTTTTCCCGGATCAGCACTTGGGGCGCTGGAGCGGCTACATGAGCGGCATCCCGCCCGACGAGATGATGGTATGGGATTTCGACGAGCCGCTTGGCGGGCTCACGCCGCAGCAGATCCGCAAAGCCAAGGTACTGCTGTGGAAGGGGCATTGCTCGGTGCACCAGATGTTCCAGGTGCAGAACGTGCTGAATTTCCGCAGCCGGTATCCCGAAGGCAGGGTGATCTCGCACCCCGAATGCAATTTCGAGGTGTGCAAGCTGTCGGACTACGTTGGCTCGACCGATTTCATCATCAAGACCGTCACCGAGTCCAAACCCAACACGCGCTGGCTGGTGGGCACGGAACTCAACCTGGTCAACCGCCTCGCGGAGCAGGTGAAGTCGCAGGGCAAGGTCGTCCAGTTCATGGCGCCGACCATCTGCGTGTGCTCGACCATGGCGCGCATCGATCCTCAGCACCTGGCGTGGACGCTGGAAAACCTGCTCGAAGGCAACATCGTCAACCAGATCAAGGTGCCGGAGCGCGAGGCCGGGTTCGCGCGCATCGCCTTGAAGCGCATGCTCGAAGTGGTGTAACGGCACCAAGGCAGGCAGCCGCGCATCCAGTGTGCGGAGCATCGAGGGGCTGTCGGGCGCAATCGCGCAATTCTTACCAATCACCACCGCGCCCGCCCGCCATGACCGATACGCTGCATATCGCGACTTACAACATTCACAAAGGGCTGTCGTTCTTCAAGCGTCGGCTGGTCATCCACGAAGTGCGCCATCATCTGCGCCTGCTCAATGCCGATCTGCTGTTTTTGCAGGAGGTGCAGGGCGGTCACCAGCACCATGCGCAGCGTTTCGCGGATTGGCCCGTGCAGCCGCAGCACGAATTCATTGCTGAATCCCGGTGGACGGATTTCGCGTACGGGCGCAATGCGGTTTACGACGCCGGACATCATGGCAACGCCATCCTGAGCCGCTTCCCGATCGCGCGCTGGGACAACGAAGATATCTCCGAGCACCGTTTCGAGAGCCGCGGCTTGCTGCATTGCGAAATGCAGGTGCCGGGCTGGGGCGCCACATTGCATTGCGTGTGCGTCCACCTGGCCTTGACGGCCCGTCACCGCAACCGCCAGATGCGCGCAGTGCGCACGCGCATCGAGCGCCTGGTGCCGGAGGACGCCCCCTTGATAGTCGCGGGCGACTTTAACGACTGGGCGCGCCACGCCAATGAGGAGCTGGCGCGTCCGCTCGGCATGCGTGAAGCGTTCGAGCACAGGTACGGGCGGCCTGCGCGAAGTTTCCCGGCGGCGCTGCCGGTGTTTCAACTCGACCGCATTTACGTGCGCGGCTTCAACGTCAAGCAGGCGCGCGTGCACCATGGCTATCCGTGGACGCGTATTTCGGACCATGCGGCATTGAGCGCGACTATCGTCAGGATATGAGCGTTTTCATTCCCGGCAACTGCATCGATCTGCTGCGCGCCGGCGTCGAGTATTTCCCGGCGCTGGAAGCCGCGTGCGACGGGGCGACGCGCGAGATTTATCTCGAGACCTATATTTTCGAGGACGATGCAACGGGACGGCGCATTGCCGCGGCGCTGTCGCGCGCGGCGCGGCGCGGCGTCACCGTGCACGTGATGATCGACGGCTTCGGCTCCAAGGACCTCGGCGATGAATTCCTGGACGCAATGCGGCAGGACGGGGTGCGCGTGCTCAAGTACCGCCCGCAGATTTCGCCCTGGACACTGCGCCGCGAGCGGTTGCGCCGGCTGCATCGCAAGATTGTGGTGATCGACGCCAGGGTGGCCTTCGTCGGCGGCATCAATATCATCGACGACATGCATACACCGCATCAGGTGCCGCCGCGTTTCGATTACGCGGTGCGCGTCGAAGGCCCGTTGCTCGCCGAGATCCATCCGCTGGTGGTGCGCCTGTGGAAACGCGTGATGTGGATGCAGTTTCGCCGGCGCGGGCAGACGAACCCGCTCGGGGTGCAGGCCATGCCGTGCGGCCCGCGCCGCGGTGCGCTGTTTGTGCGCGACAACCTGCAGCATCGCACGGATATCGAAAAAGCGTATCTTGATGCGATCGGGCGCGCGACCACAGAGGTGGTGATCGCCAACGCCTATTTTTTTCCGGGCATGGGTTTTCGCCGCGCGCTGGCCGACGCATCGGCGCGCGGCGTGCGCGTCGTGCTGCTGTTGCAGGGACGGGTCGAGTACGTGCTGCTGCACTACGCGACACGCGCGCTTTACCGCTTTTTTCTCGACGCCGGTGTCGAGATTTACGAATACCACCGCAGCTTCCTGCACGCCAAGGTCGCGGTGATCGACGAGCGATGGGCGACCGTTGGTTCATCGAACATCGACCCGATGAGCCTGCTGCTGGCGCGCGAGGCCAATGTCATGATCGACGATGCCGGTTTTGCGCGAGAACTGCGGGCGAGTCTCACCGAAGCAATGGAACTGGGTGCGCAACGCGTGCAGGCCGCCAGCTGGCATCGCCAGTCGCTGCCGGCGCGCATCATGACCTGGATATGCTACGAGATGGTGCGCTTCCTGACCGGCTGGTCGTCCTACGGGCGCGCGCGGGAGTTCAGGTGAACGGTGAGGCGAGAGGCGAGAGGCGAGAGGCGAGAGGCGAGAGGCGAGAGGAAGGAGTACATCTATCCGCCGGCGTACAAAAAAAGGCGGGCCGCAGCGGGCCCGCCGTTTATATAGATTGCTGCAATCAATACCGGTAGTTGTAGCCCGCGTTGTTCGTTGCCGCGGCGGGTTCCGCCGTCATCACGGGTTGCGCGCCGCGGTAAGCGCCGCGGTCAGGCGCGCGCACCGGGTCGCGGCCGGCATCGGCCGCGCGCCCGTCGAGGACCACGCCGACACCGACTTTGATCGTGCTGCCCGGATCGTAGGGCAGCGCGACATTGACGTCGCGGCCGTTGTAACGGTAAACGACGTTGTAGCCGTTGACCACTTCACGCGAGGATTCGACGGTGCGGCATTGTTGCGCCGGCTGCGCGCCAACGCGGTTGCCCACCATATTGCCGGCAACGGCACCGCCGGCAGCGCCGACTATGGTTGCCGCGGTCTGACCGCTGCCGCGGCCGACCTGGTGGCCGAGCAGGCCGCCGAGGACGCCGCCGATGACAGGCGCAATGATGCTGGTGTTCTTCTGCGGGGGGGGCGCGGCCTCGCATTCCTGGCGTGGTTCGGACACGCGCACGATGATGGGCGTCGACGAAACGACCTGCGCGGTATCGAAGAAATCGCTGGCCGCATATGCGCTTGCGCCCGTGAGCGCGAGGATGGCGGCGGTTATGGTTTGAAGTTTCATGACAGGCTCCTTGATGTATGAACCCATTAAAACGCCGCACGCGCCATGCCGTGGAATGGTTTTACAAACTATTACAAACGCGCGGACTGTCAGTGCCGCGGTTTTTTGCACAGGTGCGCCGGATTGGTGCGGCGGCGAACACGGGTCTCCCAGGATGGTGCGCCAGCGGAGTGCGGGCAATCCGGTGAAAATTCTAAACGATTGATTTTATGCGTCTAAAAATATGGCATCCGAATTGCTATATAGATTATCGAAGGCGTGGGGCGGCAACAGGCTCCATGTTTTCATCCTCCTCCTTTGGTAATTTTGGGCGCTCTAACCAGCGCCCATTTTTTTTGCCCGGCGCCGTCCCGTGCTATGTTCTCGGCGCCATGTCTTTTTTCTCGCGCGCCGCCAACTGGTTTGCACGTCTCGGCCTGCCGCTGTTGGCTAAGGTCCTGCGCAACTGCGCCGGTGCGCGGCCGGCGGGCGATCCTGCTGCATTCCACCGGCTGATCGACCAGGCGCTGGCGGCAGGCGACGGCGCGCAGGCCGAGCGATTGTGTACCGAACGCCTGGCCACGCTGGGCGAGGACCGCGCCGCGCGGCTGCGTCTCGGCCACCTGCTGCTGGGCGACGGGCGGATAGCTCCGGCACTTACGCAGTTTCAGGCGCTGGACGCGATCGACGGGCGACGCGACGTGGTGACCGAAGCATTGACCAAACGGCATCTCGACCTCGCGCGCACCCAGCGCGGTGAGCCTTTCTACGTTTGGTTGTCCGGCGTGCGGGTAGAAACCGCGTATTGGACGATAGTGCGCGACGGCTGCGTCTATAACGACGACGTGCACGCCAAGAACCTCTACACCAGCCCGTTCGTGCAGGGCCGCGTGAGCGCCGACGGGGCGACGGTTATCGCTTCGCTGCCGCGGCCGTACCGCGAAATCGACGAGGAATGCATATTGGTGGGGGGCGACGACAATTACAGTCACTGGCTGTTCCGCAACATGCTCAAGCTGTCGACGCTCGATCGTGCGGGCCTTTTGCACGCTTACCCGTGGCTGGTGAACAGCGATCTCAAGAATTACCAGAGCGAGTACATACGCCTGCTCGGACAGGCGCCAGAGCGGCTCATCAAGGTCGAGCGCCAGGCCGTGATCGCATGCCGGCGTGTGCTGGTGCCGGCGCTGCATATCAGCAGCCAGGCGGTGACGCAGGGCGTGCAATGGATACGCGAGCGATTTGCGCACCTGCTCACCGCGCCCGCGCAGGCGGCGCGGCGGCTTTTTATTTCGCGGCGCGACGGCACGCGGCGCAGCGTGCTCAACGAGAACGAGCTTTTCGCGGCGCTGGCGCCGCTCGGTTTCGAAAGCATAGTGCCGGGCGAGATGAGCGTGGCGGAGCAGATTGCGACTTTCTCCTCCGCGCGCAGCATCGTCGGTGCGCACGGCGCGGCGCTGACCAATATGATTTTTGCACCGCCTGGCGCGACCATCGTCGAATTGACGAGCGGCGCGACCGAGCACATGAACCTGTTTCGCAAGCTGGCGCGCAGCACGCAGCAACGCGTCGTTACCATCGTCTCGGCAGACTACCCGGTGCCGGCCGCCGAGGTGAACTATCACACCGACTATCGCGTCGACATTGACGCGGCGCGGACGGCGGTCGCCGGGATACTATAAAATCCCTGCGCGCGCCGCGTGCCCGTCACGTTTCAGGCGCGCAATCCCGATAGATCCGTTCGTACTCAGGTCACGCCATGGCAACGTATCACCAATCCACCACTGTTGCGCCCCCCGACGCGGCGCCCGTGCCCCGCGCCGGCTGGCGCACGGTGAGGCTGTTGCTGCCGTATTTGTGGGATTTCAAGGGCCGCGTGGCAGTCGCGCTGGTGTTCCTGGTGGCGGCCAAGCTCGCCAACGTCAGCGTACCGCTGATTTTGAAGCGGGTGGTCGATGCGCTCGATCCGACGCAGGCCGTGCTGGTGCTGCCGTTCATGCTGCTGCTTGCGTACGGGCTCCTGCGGTTGTCGACGACCTTGTTCGCGGAGTTGCGCGACATTGTGTTCATCCGCGTGACGCAGCGCGCGGTGCGCCGCATCGCATTGACGGTGTTCCGCCATTTGCACGCGCTCTCGCTGCGCTTTCATCTCGACCGCCAGACCGGCGGCGTGTCGCGCGACATCGAGCGCGGCACCCGCGGCATCGGCACGCTCATGAGTTATATGCTGTTCTCCATCGTCCCGGTGATCCTCGAGTTCGTGCTGGTCGCCGCGGTATTGCTGACGCATTTCGACTGGCGTTTTACCGCGGTGACGTTTTCCGCGGTCATCATTTATATAGGTTTTACTTTCGCCATCACCGAATGGCGGACATCGATCCGGCGCGAGGCGAACGAACTCGATTCGAAAGCCAACAGCCGCGCCATCGACAGCCTGCTCAACTACGAGACCGTCAAGTATTTCAACAACGAGGAATTCGAGGCGCGGCGTTACGACCAGAGCCTGACGCGCTACGAAGCGGCAGCGGTGAGGACCGAAGCATCGCTCGGCATCCTGAATATCGGGCAGAGCTGCATTATCGCGATCGCGGTGACCATACTAATGATTTTCGCCGCGCAGGGCGTGGTCGCCAAGCAACTGACGCTGGGCGACCTCGTGCTCATCAACGGGCTGCTGATCCAACTCTACATCCCGCTTAATTTCCTCGGCATGGTGTACCGCGAGATCAAGCAGGCGCAGATCGACCTCGACCGCATGTTTCGGCTCCTCGCCGAGAACCGCGAAATCCAGGACCGGCCCGACGCGCGCGACCTCGGGGGCGCGCAGGCCGCGGTGCGTTTTGACGGAGTCGATTTCGGCTACAACCCCAACCGCCAGATCCTGTTCGGTGTGAGCTTCGAAATCCCTGCCGGGCACAAGGTGGCGGTGGTCGGACACAGCGGTTCGGGCAAGTCAACGCTGGCGCGCCTGCTGTATCGCTTCTACGATGTCGGCCACGGACGCATCCTGGTCAACGAAACGGATATTCGCGAAATCAGGCAGGCCGGCCTGCGCAGCGCGATCGGCATCGTGCCGCAGGACACGGTGCTGTTCAACGACACGATTTACTACAACATTCACTACGGCCGCCCGCAGGCCTCGCGCGAAGAAGTGATCGCCGCAGCGCAGGCCGCGCACATTCACGAATTCATCGAATCCCTGCCGGAGCGTTACGAGACCGGTGTCGGCGAGCGCGGCCTGAAGCTCTCGGGCGGCGAGAAGCAGCGCGTGGCGATCGCGCGCGCGATCCTCAAGAATCCGCGCATCCTGATTTTCGATGAGGCGACTTCGGCGCTCGATTCGGCCACCGAGCAGGCGATCCAGACGGAACTCGAGCAGATATCGAAAGGGCGTACCACGCTCGTCATCGCTCACCGGCTGTCGACCGTGATGGACGCGAACCAGATCCTTGTCATGGATGCCGGCCGCATCGTCGAGCGTGGCACGCACCACGAGTTGCTGGCGAGCGGCGGTGCTTACGCGGAGATGTGGGCATTGCAGCAGGAGGATGCCGCGCACGGCGGTGCGGTTCACGCCGCCGCGCGGGGGATTGCGGCGGCAGCGTGCTGACTGCGCCGCCGCTTGGTATCAGCTTGGTATCATTCCGCTGCCTGTAACCGCGCGCCGGCCACTTCAATCTGCTCGGCCGGTATAACGACGATGCGGCGGCGAGCCGACCGGTAAATGACCGGCCGCAATTATTTCTTGCGGCGCGCCTGTTCGTAGAGCGGCGTCACGGTCGGCAGCAGCGCCTGGATCTGCTCGATGCGGCTGGCTTCGGCCGGGTGGGTGCTGAGGAATTCCGGCGGCCGGCTGCCCTGATTGGCCTTCATCATTTTCTGCCATAACGCCACGCCGGCGCGCGGATCGTAGCCCGCGCGCGCCGTGAGTTCGAGCCCGATGCGGTCGGCTTCGGCCTCGTCGACGCGGCTGAACTTGGTCGCAATCAAAGCCTGGTACGCGGTGCTGGCCATATCCGCCGTGGTGTCGCCAAGACCCAGCAGTGCGGAGCCGACGCCGAGCAGGCCCTGTGCCGCCATCGCCTGCGATACCTGCTCGCGCGAGTGTTCGCGCAGGGCGTGCGAGATTTCGTGTCCCATGACGATGGCGATTTCATCGTCGGTCAGATTGAGTTGTTTGATCAGCCCCGAATAAAACACGATCTTGCCGCCCGGCATGCAGAACGCATTCAATTCGTTGCTGCTGATGACATTGACTTCCCACTTCCAGCCCGGCGCGTCGGCGCGGAACACTTTCGTTTGCGGTTCGATGCGGCTGGCGATGGCGCGCACGCGCTGGGTCAGCGCCGCGTCGGTATTGAGCACGCCTTTTTGCTGCGCTTCGGCGCGCAACTTGATATAGCTTTGCGCTGACATCTGCTCGAGCTGCTCCGACGACACCAGCAGCAGTTGCCTGCGTTCGGCGCCGACCGCGCCGCCTTCGGTGGTGCTCGCGCAGCCGCCGATGGCAAGCAACGCAGCGGCAGCCAGTAACAATGCAATGAGGGTTGTGGATTTCACGGCTTCTACTCCTTGTTGGCTTCGATTTGAATCGGGATATTGACGTCTGCCGCCGCTTACGCCGCGCGCGGAAAAACGATGCTGACCAGCGTGCCGCATCCGTTGGCGCCGGCGGTGAGGCGGGCGTCGGCATTGTGGCTTTGCGCGATCTCGCGCACGATCGCCAGCCCCAGCCCGCAGCCCTCGGCGCCGCTGCCGAGCACGCGGTGAAAACGCTCGAATACGCGTTCGCGCTCCTCGGCGGGGATGCCCGGTCCGTTGTCTTCGACGCAGAGCTGCACGCGATCCTTGGCGGCGGCTACGCGTACCGTGACGCGCCCGCCGGGTTGGGTGTAGCGCACTGCGTTATCGAGCAGGTTGATCAGAATTTCCCTTACCAGCAGCCCATCGCCCTCGATCATCGCGTGCGCCGCGCCGTTACTCGTGCCGTCCGCAGTGTCGTCAAACCCGAGGTCGATGTTGCGCGCCAGCGCGTGCGGCACCCATTCGGTAGTGGTGTCGCGCGCGAGTTCGGCGACGTCGAGCTTTTGCATCGCCTGCGTGCGGCTGGCGCCGGGTTCGGCCCGCGCGAGCGACAGCAGTTGATTGACAAGGTGGGTGGTTTGTCCTGTCGCGGTATTCAGTTGCAGCAGGGTATGGTGCACTTCGTCCATTTTTTGCTGGCGCAGCGCGAGCTCGGCCTGGGTCTTGATGCCGGCGAGCGGCGTGCGCAGCTGGTGGGCGGCGTCCGCGATAAACCGTTGCTGCGCCGACAGCGCGAATGAGAGCCGTGCCAGCAATTCGTTCATCGCGCGGATGAGGGCGCGCACTTCGCCCGGCGCGTTCTGCTCCGGCAGCGCGCTCAGATCGCGGTGGGAGCGGTTGCCGATTTCCTGCTGCAGAGTGGCCAGCGGGCGCAGGCCGCGCTCGATGCCGTACCAGACCAGCGCGCCGACCAAAGCGATCAGCAGCAGCGCGGGCAGCAGCATGCCCAGCAGGACTTCGTTGGCGAGCGTACGCCGCTTGTTGAGCGTCTCGCCCACCAGCACGAGGACCTGTTCGTCGGCGGGTGCGCCGTTGGCTACTGCATGGAGCGCGGCAATCCGGATCGGGCTGCCGCGATAATTGCCATCGTAATAGAGCGGCTTGCCGGCCGGCGCCTCCCCGGTCGGCAGCGGCAGCCCGCGGTGGCCGGCGACGAACGCGCCTTTGGCATCGTTGACCATGTAGTAAACGCTGTCATGCGTGTCGGATTCCAGCATGTCGAGCGCGGCGCTCGGCAGATCGACCCGCATGCTGTCCTGGCTGACGCGGGTTTGCCGGCTGATATCGCGCGCGGAGTCGAACAGTGCGTAGTCGTAAGCGAGCGTCGCAAAGTTGAATGCATAGTAATAGGTGACGACCGCGCTGATGAGCGTGACGATGACGATCGGCGCCAGCAGTGAAATCAGCAGCTGGTGGCGCAGCGTCGCCCGTTCCGGTGCCGCTGCCGGCGTCCGTGCGCCGAGGACCGCGCTCATGCGTCTTTCTCGAGCAGGTAACCGAGGCCGCGGATGGTGCGTATCGCCACGCCGGCCGACTCGACCTTTTTGCGCAGGCGGTGCACGTAAACTTCGATCGCGTTGGCGCCGACTTCCTCGTCCCAGCCGTAGAGCTGCTCGGCCAGCTGGTCCTTGTTTACCACGCGCCCGCTGCGCAGCATCAGCACTTCAAGCACGCCGAATTCGCGCGCCGAGAGCTCGAGCGGCACGCCGCGCAGGGTCGCGCGCCGGCCGCTGGTGTCGAGCGTCAGCGGCCCGTGCGTCAAGAGCGAACTGCCGCCCGACTGGCCGCGGCGTATCAGCGCGCGCGCGCGTGCTTCAAGCTCTGGCAGGTCGAACGGCTTGGTCAGATAGTCGTCGGCGCCGAGATCCAGTCCTTTGACGCGGTCGGCCAGGGCGTCGCGCGCGGTCAGCACCAGCACCGGCACCGTGGCGCCGCGCCGCCGCAGCCGCTTCAGGACGTCGAACCCGTCCAGCTTGGGCAGCCCGAGGTCGAGTATGACGAGATCATAGGTTTGCGCCGTCAGCACGTGGTCGGCTTCTTCGCCGTCGTGCGCGCAATCGACGGCAAAATCGGCCTGCCGCAGGGAGCGCGTGAGGCCGTCCGCCAGCACCGGGTCGTCTTCGACGATCAGGATACGCATGTCAGGCCCCCGTTTTTCAGCCGGTTGGTCACTCTAATGCGTGAATCATAAATATTTGCGAACATCTAGTGTAACGCACTGGCAAATTCATTGCGGTGTGGTGGATTGCGCTTCCGCTGGGGCAGGGGTGACCCCTGTGTAAGCTTGGGGTAAGGCTGAGTTGCTAGTGTTCATATATCAGGTTGCGGTTGCACTGGAGGATGTCGCAGCAAGCACTTTCCGGGAAGTCACAACGTGATGTTGTCAGGTTTGCGTAGGTTTGCTCTGGCTTTCCTCCTCGGGGGCCTGGGCGCCGTCGCTGCCGGAGCTGAACCGGCACCCGGCCTGGCCTCTTCGAACTCCGACTGGTGCGGTTAACCCTGCGCAGGCGGAGATTTTTTTTGGCGAATGCAATTCCGGACTGCAACCGGCGCGACGCAAGCGGATGAGCCCGAGAATCGATCCCCATCCATTCCCAAATTTGCAGCACGCCACCTCCACATAAAAAGAAAAACGCCTAACCTTGATCATGCCTAGTCTGAAAATACTCATCGCTCTGATTGTGACGTCCATATTGGCGGCCGCCTGCGGCAAAAACGGCGCGCAGGACGCGCCCGCGAAAGCGGCCGCGCCGGATGCTGCGGGCAAAGCGGTGCAGGTGCCGGCAGTGCAGAAACAGTTCCTCACGGTCGATACGCGTGGCGGCGGGCGCCACCGTGGCGCCGGGCGGCGAAGCACTGCTGGAACTTGGCGATCCCTCTCATTTGCAGGTGGTCGCGCAGGTGGCGGAGAGTGATCTGGCACGCATTGCCATCGGCCAGCAGGCCGAGGTTACATTGCCGGCGCTCGCGGCGAGCGTCGGGGCTGGTAACGATGGACAATGAGCGAGAACTGGTCGCGCGCGAGACGCGCGATTTCCTGCATGCGCAGGTCGGTGGCGAATCCGGCGTCCTTGCTCAACCGTTGCGGTCGGGCGGCCGAATACGCCGCTGCCGCGGTGGGGTTCTCGACGGGTGGTCGTATGCGGAATGACACAACATCAGACGGCCCTCGAATAACGCCATAAATAGCCCCCTAATTCCGTAAACGTTCGGGTTTAGAGCCCTTAAAGTTGGATTTGTGGCACATGACGGCCTGGTTTCAACCTCATGTTTCATTTAATATCTTCCCTTAACCCTTGATTTTTGTTATGTTATTGCCTTCACGGGCTTGGCTGCTTTAAGTGGCTGGCGACCCGGGAGGACCCAAAAAATGAATCATGCGATATGGCGGATAGCTGGATGTGTGCTCGGCGTGGTTGCGTTCGCCGCTGCGCCCGCGCTGCATGCTGCTGATGGCAAGTCCCGCGTTACGGTCAAGCAACCCGCGAAATCTGCTGCCAAGGCGTCGGCGCGTAAAAAACATGCCGCGGCCAGGCATCACGCCGCGGCCAAGCATCACGCCGAACCGGTCACGGTGGGCGCCACTCCCAATCTGAAATCGTCCGCCGCGCTCGTCATCGATCTCGAGGACGGCCGCACGATCTACGGCAAGAACGCGCAAAACAAGACGCCCATCGCGTCGATCACGAAATTGATGACGTCGATGGTGGTGCTGGACGCCAATTTGCCGCACGAAGAAACGATTTATATCGACGCCGCGGACTACGACGCCATCAAGCACACCACGTCGCGCCTGCATATGGGCACCGGCCTGCCGCGGCGCGACATGCTGCGTCTCGCGCTGATGTCGTCCGAGAACCGTGCAGCGGCGTCATTGAGCCGCGCGTACCCGGGGGGCAGCGCCGCGTTCGTGACGGCAATGAACCGCAAGGCCGTCGATCTTGGCATGTTCAACACGCATTTTGTCGATGCCACCGGGTTGTCGAGCGAAAACGTGTCGACGGCGGAAGACCTGGTAAAGTTGGTCAAGGGCGCCTACGAATACCCGCTGATCCGCGAATTCACCACGACCGGCGCGCACGAAGTCGAAACCGCCGCCGGGCGCAGCCTGCAGTTCCGCAATTCCAATGGCCTGGTCAGAAATTCGACCTGGGAAATCGGTCTGTCGAAGACCGGCTATATCAGCGAAGCAGGGCGCTGTCTCGTCATGCAGGCGAAGATCGCCGCGCGGCCAGTCATCATCGTGTTGCTCGATTCGTGGGGCAAGCAAACGCGCATCGGCGACGCCAACCGCATCAAGAAGTGGCTCGAAAGCCACGCGGGCCGCAAGCCGGTAGGCTGACCAGCGTCAATTAATCAGGGCAGGGGCGCTGCAACAGCGTCGCTAGTTTGCCCGGCATCCGCCGTACCTTCCACAACGCTGTCCCTGCGGATTTTTTCGAACGCTCTCATGGTGCAAACCTCCGCGCGGATTTCCTTTCACGATCTGCTGCCGCCGCAGCAAAGCATGCTCGAGGAAGTGTGGGCGGGGCTCGGCAAACCGCAAAAAGAGATTTCGCCGAAGTTTTTTTATGACGCGCGCGGCTGTGAGCTGTTCGAGGCGATCTGCGGTCTTCCCGAGTATTACCCGACGCGCACCGAACTGGCGATCATGAGGCGGCACGCGCGTGCCATGGCCGGCGCGCTGGGTGGCGATTGCGCGTTGATCGAAATCGGCTGTGGTAACGGCGAGAAAACGCGCGCGCTGCTCGACGAACTGCGGCCGCCCGTGTTTGCGGCGATCGACATTGCGCGCGAACAGCTCGAAGCTTCCTGCAACGCGCTGGCGCGGTCGTTTCCCGACATGCGTATCGTCGCATTGCGCGCCGATTTTGCGCGCGCGGTCGTGTTGCCCGACGCCGAGCTGGCGGCGGCGCGGCGCGTGCTTTATTTCCCGGGTTCGACCATAGGCAATTTCACGCCCGACGAGGCGCGCGAATTTCTCGCGCGCTGGGCGCCGCTGCTGGGCAGCGGCGGCGGCGCGCTGATCGGCGTCGATCTCAAAAAAAATCCGGCCGTCCTTGACGCCGCCTACAACGACGCACAGGGCGTGACCGCCGAATTCAACCTGAACGTGCTGCGGCATATCAATAGCGAACTTGACGCCGACTTCGATCTCGCCGCATTCCGTCATCGCGCGCGCTACGACGCAGGGCAAGGGCGCATCGAAATGCACCTCGAGAGCCTCAAGCCACAGCGCGTGACCATCGCGGGCCGCACGCTCGACTTCCGTGCCGGCGAAACCATCCATACCGAGAACTCGTGCAAGTATTCTCTCGCCGAGGTGCGGGAACTGGGCCGCGCCGCCGGTTATGTAGCGGAGGAGTGCTGGACCGACGACCAGCAGTTGTTCTCGGTACATTACTTCACGCTGCCGTGATGCAGGGTGGCGCTATAATCATGTGCAGAGAAACAGCTGCGCCACGCGCGTCAAACGCATGAATCCTGTATTGAAAGTTATCGTTGCCGGATGTTTGGGCGGGGCGTTTGCCGCCGCCATGGCGCAGGGTTATCCAAACAAGCCGGTGCGCTGGGTGGTGCCTTTCCCGCCCGGCGGCAGCGCCGACATCATGGGCCGCATGATAGGCCAGGACCTGGCGAAAACGCTCGGCCAGCAGGTGGTGATCGAAAACCGCGCCGGCGCTTCCGCGATAGTCGGCTCGGAGTATGTCGCGAAGTCGCCAGCGGACGGCTATACGCTGCTACAGGCCAACGTCAGCCAGATGACGATCCATCCCAGCCTGTACCCGAAACTGCCCTACGATCCACTGAAGGATTTTGCGCCAGTGACCGTGCTCGGTGTCGTGACCAGCGTGGTGGTGACCACTCCCGCGCTGCCGGTGAAATCCATTCAGGATCTCGTTGCGCTCGCCAGGAAGCGTCCCGGCCTGCTCAATTTCACTTCGAGCGGCGCCGGCGCATCGACTCATCTCACCGGCGAGCTGCTCAAGCAGCGTGCCGGCATAGCAATGACGCACATCAGCTACAAGGGCAGCGGCCCGGCGTTGACGGATGTCATGGCCGGGTTTGTCGAGGTCATGTTCGAAAACCTGCCGTCTGCGCTGCCGTTCATCAATGCCGGGAAGCTCAAGGTGCTGGCGGTCACCGGCAAGGACCGTTCGCCGGTCTTGAAAACCGTGCCGACGCTGGCGGAATCCGGGTTTCCCGGATTCGACATGGTGTCGTGGCAGGCGCTGGTCGCGCCCGCCAATACGCCCAAGCCGGTCATCGATAAACTCAATGCCGAGGTGGTGCGCGTGTTGAGAACGCCGGAGATGAAGGAAAAAATGATCGGACTGGGCACCGAGGTGGTGGCCAACACGCCCGAGCAGTTCGCGCAGTACTTGCGCGAGGAAATGGCCAAGTGGTCGAAAATAGTGAAGGACGCGGGCATCAAGCTCGAGATTTGATTTTTCAGCAACGGACCAACAACTCAAATGAGCATGAAAAAATTTGCGGTGGCCCCGGCGGATTACGTCGAGATACTCAATCTTTACTCCGCGTATAACCTGGCGAGCGACGCGGGCGACGCCGAGTGGTATGCGAGCTGCTTTACCGAGAAAGGCGAGCAGCATGGCACCTACGACGTGATAGGCCACGCCGCGCTGGTCGAGTACAAGAAGAAGGACTACGCCACGCGCACCCACCTTTACCGTCGCCACTGGAACGGCAGCGTGCACCTTGAGAAAATCGACGACGACACCATACGCGGGCGCTGCTACCTGTTCGGTTATAACGGCGAACCCGGCACGCTGCCGCATACGACCCATGCCGGCGTTTATACCGACACCATCAAGCGCGAAAACGGCGCGTGGAAATTTGCCTACCGCAAACTGGTGTTCGACGGGGTCAAGAAGTGAGCGTGCCGGCGCCGCAACGCAAGCCTGCGGCCGTCGCGCAGCGCGCCCCCGAGTATGCAACCGTAGCGCAGTTGCTGGATTTGTACCGCAAGCGCGCCGCATCGCCGGTCGAGGTCGTGCAGGATTTGTTCGCGCGTGTGGAAAAGCACGAATCCAGCCTGCATTGTTTCGTCACGCAGACGCCGGAAGTGGCGCTCGCGCGCGCGCGTGAAGCGGAAAAACAAATCATGGGCGGTGGCGCCTTCGGCGCGCTGGCGGGTATCCCGTACGGTTTGAAGGATGTCATCAGCACCGCGGCAATACTGACGACCGGCCAGTCGAAAATCCTGCAGCACAACGTTCCTGCGCATGACGCCGCGGTCGAAGCGAAGATGAAGCAGGCGGGCGGCTTGCTGCTCGGCAAATTGACGACTTACGAATTCGCCCACGGCGGACCGTCTTGGGACCTGCCGTGGCCGCCGGCGATGAACCCCTGGAAAACGGGCTATCTGCCGGGCAGCACCAGCAGCGGTCCCGGCGCCGCGGTCGCGGCTGGCTTGCTGCCTGTTGCGATCGGCAGCGACACTGGCGGCTCCATCCGCATGCCGGCGGCCAACTGCGGCATCGTCGGTCTCAAACCGACTTACGGACTGGTGAGCCGGCGCGGCGTGCTGCCCAATACATTTACATTCGATACCTGCGGGCCAATGACGCGCACGGTGGAAGACGCGGCCATCGTGCTCGGCGCCATCGCCGGTTACGACGACGCCGATATCAGCAGTGTCGAGCGCGCGCCGGCCGATTACCTGCGTGACTTGGCGCTTGGCGTGCGCGGCGTGCGCATCGGCTGGGTGAGACATTGGTACGACGGTGATGAGAGATGTCATCCCGACGTCCCGCCGGTAGTCGAGCAGGCATTGAAAGTCCTCGCGGATGCTGGCGCGATAGTCGAAGAAATCAAACTTTCGGACCTGCTCGTCTACCAGGACTGCAAAACCACTATTTCAATTACCGAGATGTTCAGCGCCTACGAGCACGAGTTCCGCACCCGTCCGCAGGATTTCGGCCTGATGTTCCGCAACAAGGTGCTGTCCGGTTCGCTGATACGCGCCGAAGATTATTTTCAGGCGCTGCGCCAGCGGCTATGGCTGGCGCGCGAGCTCGCGCGTGCATTCAGGGAATACGACGTGCTGGCTACCGCGGGCTGGATGACGCCGGCGGACCCGGCGCGCCCGACCGAGCTCGACAAATTTCTGCGTCCGCCCAACATCACCACGCCGTTCAATATCGGCGGCGGGCCGGCGATGAATGTACCGTGCGGCTTCAGCGGCGAAGGTTTGCCGCTGAGCCTGCAGCTCGCTGCCGCGCATTTCGCCGAGCCCCTGCTGTTCCGCGTGGGGCACGCCTACCAGCAGATGACTGACTGGCACACCCGCCATCCAACCGCAGGGATGATCCAATGACGCGCTCTTTCGTGCAGCCCGAGCCCGGCGTGCAGACGCTCAAAGACCTGCCGCCTGCCACGCCGGCGGAAATCCGGCGCA
Organism: Bordetella parapertussis; assembly: GCA_945870465.1. The sequence goes on from CAMBSS010000008.1 coordinate 37,215, forward strand.
TGGCCGAACGGGCAGGGTTGCATCTGCCGGATTCCATCATGTCTGAACTTTGCGCGTCCTATCCTGCTTTCGAGGCCATGGTGCGTCGCCTGCCGCGCGGGCGTGCAAGGTTCGACGAACCCGCACATCATTGCGCTGAAATCGGACGTATTGCCGCATTGGATAAAGCGCCTTAAACATCACGGCGGCACCGTGACGGTGCCGCCGTGCACGTTAGCGGGCGGTTTACATGCGCGGTAACGCGTGCTAAAAAACAGAAGAAGAACAAGCGGAAAACGAAACGGGAGAAGCGCGCAATGGATTACTACGATTGGGTGGCCAGCCAGCTGGGCAAGGCGCCGACGGTGACCGACTGGAAAGAGATACCGAACGAGGAGGTCTCCGACCCCAATCTCACCACGCACGCGGGCACCATGCGGCAGACCTGGGTCGGCGACAAAGTGGTGCTGACGCGGGTGGTGGTGCGCCCCAATTCGCGGGGCAAACCGCATTTCCACCCTGCCGAGCAGGTGTCGATGATATTGCGCGGCGGTGTCCGCGTATTTATGGGGGGCACCGAGCGGGTCGCCATGGCCGGCGCCATCGTGCACATTCCGGGCAACGCGGTGCACATGTTCGAAATCCTCGGCGAAGAGACCGAAATACTCGACGTCTACACGGTCAATGCCGATGTGGATGAGCTGCGCAAACGCTATCCGCCGGCGGCCTGAAGAATTCGTTGCAGAATTTTATGCGGCTGGTACGCCGTTTGCATTAAACGTTGCATAGTCCCTGGGAGTCATCCGTGATGAAACGATTGTTGACCGTAGTGCTGGTTCTTTTCCCGCTGTGGCCTGCCCTGCAAGCCCGGGCTGCCGACACTTTCCCGCAGCGGCCGCTGCGCCTTGTCATCTCGGTGCCGCCGGGCGGCGCTGCCGACTTCACCGGGCGCGTGGTCGCCGCGAAGCTGGCCGAAGTACTCGGCCAGAACGTCGTCGTCGAAGGCCGGCCGGGTGCCGGCGGCATCATCGCCTCGGTCTATGTGACGGGCACCACTCCCGACGGCTATACCCTGATGCTGACCTCCAGCACCACGCATGGCGCAGCACCCGTGCTCTACAAGAAGCTGCCATACGATGCGATGAAAGGGTTCACGCATATCGGAGGCGTATCGCTGATTCCGGCCATGATGGCCATCAATGCTGAAGTGCCGGCAAAGACCGTCAAGGACTTCATTGCGCTGACGAAGGCGAACCCCGGCAAGTATATGTTCAGTTCGTCCGGCAACGGCAGCGCGCCGCAGCTCTTCGGCGAGGGGTTCAAAATCAAGACCGGCGCCATGATGACGCATGTGCCGTATAAAGGCAGCGGCCCGGCCGTGATCGATCTCGCCGCGGGACAGGTCCACATGATGATGGACGGCCTGCCGTCGTTGATCGGCCAGATCAAGGCGGGACGCCTGCGCGCCCTTGCGGCAATGAGCGAGAAGCGCTTTGCGATTTTCCCGGATGTGCCGACGATGGCCGAAGCCGGCTATCCCGGTCTGGAGGACGGCGTCTGGTACGGGCTGTCGGGACCGGCGGGGATTCCGCGGCCCATCGTCGAGCAGTTGCACAAGGTGATGCAGCGCGTGCTGGCGAGCCCCGACGTGGTCGAGCGCTTTGCTACCGTCGGCTCGTATCCGATGGCGATCGGCCCCAAGGAGTACGAAGCCTTCATTCTCAAAGAGAACAAGAAGTGGGGCGAGATCGTGCGCATCTCCGGCGCTTCGGCGGACTGACCCGCCGCGCGCCGGCTGACCGAGGGGAGTTCCGCAAACACCGTCGCGGCGAAAAGATTTAAAATGACACGCTGGCCGTGATGTCGCAGCGTACGGCATTCAACCGGCGCGCTGTCCATGGCGATTTACCTGATTGTTCTGCTCTGCGTGCTCAACCACGCCGCGTTCACCGGCAGCCGCGTGGTGATCTCTCTGTATGCCATCGATCTCGGCGCGAACCCGTTCGCCATCGGCGCGCTGGTTTCATGCTATGCGCTGTGTCCGCTGTTGTTTGCGATTTACGCCGGCAGGTTCATCGACCGCATCGGTCCGCGCCTGCCGATGCTGGCGGGCACGGCGGGCCTCATGCTGGGCCTGCTGTTGCCGGTGGTGTCGCCCGGCTTGCCGCTGCTGTATGTCACCGCCTTGCTGCTCGGTTCGTCGTTCATGTTTTTTTTCGTCGCCGTGCAGGGCGTCACCGGTGCGGTGGGCGCGCCGGAAGACCGCGCGCGCAATTACAGTTTTCTCAGCATCGGGTTTTCGATGGCGAGTTTGCTGGGGCCGCTGGTCGCGGGATTTTCGATCGACCACCTCGGTTTTCGCAATGCGCTGCTCGTGCTGTCGGGCGCGCTCGTGTTGTCGCTGCTGGCGCAATGGTGGTGCGCGCGCTGGCTTCCGCGCCCGCCGCGCAACCCGGGCAAGCAAAGCGGGCAGAGCTTCATGGATCTCCTGCGCATCGCGCCGCTGCGGCGCATGTTCATCGCCAGCGGGTTTTTGTCCGGCGCGTGGGACCTTTATACTTTTTACCTGCCGGTCTACGGCCACGGCGTCGGGCTGTCGGCCTCGGCGATCGGCATGATACTGGCGACGTTTTCCGCGGCGACCCTGGTGATTCGCCTCGCCCTGCCCATGATGGCAAGGCAGAACGACGAAATCCGCATTTTGACGTGGGCGCTGTTCGTGGCGAGCATCGCCTACCTGTTGTTTCCTTTTTTCACCAATGCGTGGGCGCTGGCGGCGATTTCCTTCCTGCTCGGATTGGGGCTCGGCATCGGCCAGCCGCTGTCGATGAACCTCATCTACAACCTGGCACCGGCCGGGCGCACCAGCGAGGCAGCCGGCATCCGCGTCACCGTGAACAACATGGCGCACGTCACCATCCCGCTGCTGTTCGGCGGCATCGGCTCGGCGCTCGGGTTTGCCGCTGTTTTCATCTCGAATGCGGTGGTGCTGTTCGCCGGGGCAGTCGTCAACAACCGCTCGGCGCCACGCAAACCGGGGGACAAACATTGACCTCAGCGCGCAATGTGTCTATTGTGGCGCGCTGGATTTCCCGACATTTCACCCTTTAGGAAGCGCACATCATGGGCAGAGGCGACAAACGGACACTCAAAGGCAAGACATTCAAGGGTTCATACGGCAAGACGCGCAAGCACCGCGCCGCCAAGAAAACAGTCGCCAAGCCGGCCGGCAAGAAAAGCTGATTCAGCCAGTGCGCATTCGGCTGCCTTGAGTCGCGGCTGCCGCAAAAAAACCGCCCCACAGGGGCGGTTTTTTATTTGGACGCGCGGTCGAAAAACCCCATCATCACGTCGGTAAAGGCCTGCGGCTGCTCGATGTTCGACAGATGCGCGGCCGACGGAATGATGACCAGTTCGGAGCCCGGCATCGCATCCTGTATTTCGCGCGCCATTGCCACCGGCGTGCCGGGGTCCTGTTCGCCGACGATGACCAGCGTGGGGCAGGTGATTTCCTTCAGGCGCGCGGTGACGTTGATCTTTTGTATCGCATGGCAGCAACCGACAAAGCCGGCGACCGGTGTCGCGCGGATCGCGGCATCAACGCGCGCGATGCCCGGCGGATTGGTTTTGCGAAATGGCTCGGTGAACCAGCGTGCGAGCGTGCCGTCGACCACCGCGGCCATGCCTTTGGATTGCGCGGTCTGAATGCGGTCGGCCCATGCCGCCGCCGCGGCCGCCGGATAATTGCTGGTGGTGTCGGCGAGCACCATGCTCTTGAAAATGCCCGGGTACTTGAGCGCAAAGGTCTGCCCTATCATGCCGCCCATCGACAGGCCGGCCCAATGTGTTGCCTTGATGCCGAGTGCCGCGAGCAGGCCGTGCGCGTCGTCGGCCAGCTGGTCGAGCGTATACGCGCCGGCGGGCGCTTCGCTTTTGCCGTGGCCGCGCGTGTCATAGCGCAGCACCTGGTATTTTTTGGTGAGCGCGTCCATCTGCTCGTCCCACATGTGCAGATCGCATGCGAGCGAGTGCGACAGCGTCACCCACGGGCCGTTGCCGGCGATTTCATAATTGATTTTGAGGCCGTTGACTTTGATTTCCATGTGCTGCTTCTCCCCTCGGGTAATGGTTGCCGCGCTGCTAGCGCAGCGTGAATGTCAGGACGCAATCGTCGCGCACCACCGTCATTGTAAAGCCGCGCTCGGTGCCGCGCAGCGCGGCGACGAATTCATTGATGTTGCGCACGCGCTGGCGGTTGATGGCGGCGATGACGTCGCCGCCGCGCAGGCCGCAGCTCGCCGCAGCACTCCCGTTTTCCACCGCCACCACCAGCACGCCTTCGATGCGTCCGAAACTGCGGGCTGCCGCGTTCGAGGTTGGCGATCTTGAGGCCGGCAAGTTGCGCGACGGCCTGGCCTTCGATGATGGTGTTCAGCGCCGGCGCGGCGATCCGTCCGCGCATGCTGTGCTGCCGCCCGACGGATCGATGATGGCGGTGTTGATGCTGATCAGATCGCCGCGCAGGTTGATCAGCGCGCCGCCCGAGTTGCCGGGATTGATTGAGGCGTCGGTCTGGATGAAGTCTTCGTAGCCCTCGACGTTGAGCCCGGTGCGCCGAGTGCACTGACGATGCCTGAAGTCACCGTCTGGCCGATGCCACAAGGGTTGCCGATGGCGACCACGAAATCGCCGAGCTTCAGGGCGGTGAGGTTTGGCGCGTCGATTTTCAGCACCGCGATATCGGTTGCGGGATCGGCGCCGACCAGCGTGGCCGGGAACTGGCGCCGGTCTTTCAGCGTGACGCGCACCTGCAGCGCTTCCTTGATGACGTGGTAGTTGGTCAGCACTATGCCCTGCTGCGCTTCGATGATGACGCCGGAGCCGGCCGCCACCTCGCGGTTGGGGCGTTCTGGAATGTTGAAAAAGCGGCGGAAGAACGGATCGCGCAGCAGCGGGTTGTTGTCCTGCGCCGCGCGGCGCTTACTTCAGGATCTGGATCAGATTGTTGAAGTCGTCGGTCCATAGCCGCAAGCCGGGGATAACGTCGATTTCCGACGCCTTCTGCGCGATGGCCGCCTTCTCGAGCAGCGACTTGTCACGCGTGACGATCACCCAGTCAGTCTTGGAATACTGCGTCTCATTGGCCTCGTCGACGATCAGCGCGGTATACAGGCCGAGTTCGTCGGCCAGCTGCTTGACGACCGGCGCCAGCTTGAGAAAACGGTTGGTGACGTGGAACGCGATGGCGCCGCCGGGTTTGACATGCTTCAGATACACCGCCATCGCTTCCTTGGTGATGAGGTGCACCGGAATCGAGTCGCTTGAAAACGCATCGACTACCAGCACGTCGAACTCGTGCGGCGTTTCACGTTCGAGGCTCAGGCGCGCATCGCCGAGGCTGATGTCGATTTTCGCCTTGCTGTTTTTCAGGTAAGTGAACTGCGACTGCGCGATGTCGATGACCTGCGGATTGATGTCGTAGAAATGATAGTTGTCGTCCGGCTTGCCCCAGACCGCGAGCGTGCCGGTGCCCAGCCCGATGACGCCAACGCGCTGGTTTTTCTGCTGGGTGTTCTTGATTGCTAGCACGGCGCCGGAATCCGGCCCGTAATAGGTGGTGGCCTCGCCGCTGCGCGAAGGTTTCAGGTACTGCTCGCCGTGCAGGATCACGCCGTGGATCAGGCGCCGCGTGCCGTCGTCGCTCTCCGCGGTGCCGATGTCTTTCACGCGCAGGGTGCCGTAGAAATTGCGTACCATGACGAGCGTATCTTCGCGCAGGTTATCGACCTGCTTGTTCCAGAAGTAGCCGCACACGCCGGCCAGCGCGATCGGGATGATCCACACGAAGAACGGCTGTTTGCGCAGCGTGACGGTGGCGAGGATGCCGGTCACCACGAAGCCCAGCCCCAGTTCGAAATAGGTCGGAAAGATGCGCGGTGCAACGAGGCCGACGAACATGCCGCCCAGCGCCCCGCCGAGCGAAATCATCAGGTAGAACTGCGTCAGGTGGCGCGGCGCCGGGCGTATTTTCGCGAGCTCGCCGTGAAAGAACATGCAGAACATGAAGAGTCCGCCCAGGTACAGCGGGACGGCGGTCTTGATGTCGAGCGCGATATCGCTGGTTTGCAGCCCCCACGCGCACATGCCGAGCAGCACCGCGGTCGGGCCGAGCATCCACGAGCGCTGGTACCAGCCGTCGCTTTCGAAACACAGGATGAACGTGAGCAGGTACAGCGTAAGCGGAGCCAGCCACAGAAAAGGAATCGACGCGATGTTCTGCGTGATATGGTTGGTGATCGCCAGCAGCATCCACGAACCCATCGCGGACAGCGACAGCCACAGCACGAGGTCGAAGCGCGTGGGCGCGGGAGCCGTATCCTGCGCGGCAGGTTGCGCCGCCGCCGCCGGCACGTTCGCATTGCGCAAACCGTACAGCGCGCTGCCTGCGCACAGCACGGCAAACAGCGCGTAGCCGATAGACCAGGCGCCCGCCTGCAGTGCGGTAGTTACCCATGGCTCGAAAGCGAACGGGTACGAAATCAGCGCCAGCATGGAGGCCAGGTTCGACAGCGCGAACAGGCGGTAGACGGTGCCGCGCGGAAACGCGCGCGCGAACCACGCCTGCACCAGCGGCCCGGTGGTGGCGAGCAGGAAGTAGGGCAGTCCGATGGTGACGAGCAGGAGGCCCAGTATGCGCAGCCCCGGGTCTTCGGTGCCGGCGGGCTTCCAGCTCACGTCCGGGACGATGGGCAGCACGGCGAGGCTTAACGCCAGCAACGCGATGTGCAGGATGGCCTGCGTGCGCGGCTTCAACTTGCGCGTCGTGAAATCGGAGTAGGCGTAGCCTGCGAGCAGCGCAACCTGGAAGAACACCAGGCACGTCGTCCATACCGCGGCCGAACCGCCGAACCACGGCAGAATTTGCTTGGCAACGATGGGTTGGACGAGGAACAGCAGGAACGCGCTTGTGAAAATGGTACAAGCGAAAAGCAGCATGACGAGATTTTATCGTTATCGGAAGAGCCGCCATTATAGCGGCCTCGGGACAGTAGCGCGCGCGGCCTGACCGCTGGTTCCGTGATTATTTCCGCGCGTCGGGTGTGTCTTGACACTGACGGGGCGTTTGCACAGACTCTGGCAGGAGGCGTACCACCGGCCGCTTGCTTCGTGAACCTACGATCGGATGACGGAATGCTGACAAATCGACTGCGTCTGCTGGCCTGTTGCCTGCTGCTGGGCGCCGCGGGCGGCGTGCTGGCGGAGACCTACCAGGTCGGGCAGCTGTGGAGCTACAAGACGCGGCCGCAGGAGCCGAAATCGGAGTTGATGATTTTGCGCATCGACAACACGAGCAAACTCGGCCAGGTCGTGTTCATCGGGCTCACAAACCTGCGCATCCAGCATGCATCCGGCAAGCTGCTCCCGCCTTCGATGAGCCCGCTGCCTTTTACCAAGGATGCGCTTGATAAAAGTGTCATCAAGCAGATCGGCACCACTGATCAATTTTTGAAATCCGATTTTGGTTATGCGAAATGGAAAGAGGCGCAACAAGCAGGCAAGACGCCGCCGACCTATGACCGGCCGGTCGCGGAGATCGTGAACCGCCTCGAGAACGGTTTCATCGGCATCCCGGCCAAACCCTAGCTCGTCAAAGGGCCCGACTTCACCCGGCCCGGGCGGCGGCATTTGCGCGGCATCCGGGTCAGGCACGCTTTGCGCGCCAACGCCGAATGGCGACAACACGAGGCCGACGAGCGTTGCGCCGAACAGTGCGCGGAGTTTATTTGCGGTATCCGTTGCCGGCCATGGAGGAATCGGACACCGTAGCGCCCATGTCTGCATTATACCGAGCGGCCGCCGCATCTTGAACACGGGTGCCGTTCGCAACTGGGGCCTGCTCCTCGCGCTGGTTGCGATGTGGGGTTCGTCATTCATGTTCATCAAGATCGGCATCGCGACGGTGCCGCCGGTTACATTGGTGGCGGCCCGGCTGGTGCTTGGCGCGGTAATTTTGTACACGATCATGCGCGCCCGCGGTCTCGTGCTGCCGCCGCCGGACCGGCGCTGGCTGCCTTACATCGCGCTGGCGATACTCGGCAACTGCCTGCCGTTTTTCCTGATTGCATGGGGCCAGCAATTTATCGACAGCGCGCTTGCCGGCATCCTGATTTCCATCATGCCTCTGGCGACACTGGTGCTCGCGCATTTTTTCATCGCCGGCGACCGCATGACGGTCCACAAGGCCATGGGCTTCGCCATCGGCTTCGCGGGCATCGTCGTATTGATGGGGCCCGCGGCGCTTGCGGGGCTCGGCGGCGCGGCAGGCAAGGCGCTGGCGCAGGCCGCGGTACTCGCTGGTGCGTTGTGTTACGCCGGCAACAGCGTGCTTGCGCGGCGCACGATAGCGGGGGATTTTCTGGTGGCTTCGACCGCCGTGCTGATCGCCGCGGCGGTGTTGATGCTGCCGGTCGCGTTGGTGGTCGACTATCCGTACGCCGGCGCACCGACCGCGGGTTCGATTGCGGCCATCATATGGTTGGGCATAGGGCCGACTGCGCTGGCGACCATACTTTATTTTCAACTGATCGCCGCCGCGGGGCCCACTTTCATGGCGAACGTCAATTATCTGTCGCCAGTTGTCGCCCTATTGGCGGGCGTGCTGCTCCTGGGCGAGCAGCCGGGAACCACGGCATTGGCTGGTTTAACCCTGATTTTGCTCGGAATTTCGCTTTCACGCCGGGCGTCCGGCCAAGTGGCTTGAAACTTGCCGCACTCAGCCTCATCTAACAGCTACGGGCAGACGTGCAGCTCAGGCACGTGATATCGGTCACAAGGCCGACTCAACCGAAATGGATATCAGCCGTTAATGCTCTTATGAACATCGTTTACAACAGCGACAATTACTACGTGGTCGAGTATCCGGTCGAGCACGGGTACGAAGTGGTCGACAAGCAGTCGAGCCGCGGTACGTACTTCCAGGGCAATGTCGCAGACAAATTCCGCGAGTCCATGCTGGGCGCGCTCGGCGAAGATCCGTCGCCCGAACACGTCGACGAGTTCCTGTCCGATTTCGGCGGGCTGATCAGCTTCCCGATGACGGTGCATTGATGGCGGCGCAGTGCTGCGGCCGAGTGATCAGAACCCTTCGTAAAAACAGAACACCGACAAGCAACCGCCGATAGACGCCGATTTAACTTCAGACGTGGCTCCAACCAACGCCAAGTTTTTTGAGACTTATCTGCGTTCATCCGTGTACCCCTCAAGGGGGTATTAAAAAGAATTCATCGGCGGTTCCAAACTGTTTTGGAGGCCGCTTCTGAGTCGTTCAGTGATTGTGCAGTAATTACTTCAGCCGGCTCCAGCCCGGTTCTTCCCGATCCAGTATCCGCTTCAACGCCGCCAGGTAGTAATCGGCCTGTCCGCGCTCGGCATCCATTTGCGTGCGCGTAGCCGCGGCGATTTTTGCGGGCACCAGTCTGAGCGGCTTGCCGGTGCCGTGGGCGAGCACCTGCAGCATGCACGCGCGTTCCAGGTAATAGAGGTCGTCGAATGCGTAGGCGACGCTGGGGCCGCAGACGATGACGCCGTGGTTGGCGAGAAACAGCACGTCGGCATCGCGCAATTTTCCCGCCATGCGGTCGCCTTCCGCTTCGTCGAGGGCAAGGCCGTTATATTCGTTGTCGTATGCGACCCGGCCGTGAAAGCGCAAGGCATTCTGGCTGGCCCACGCGAGTTCGCCGCCTTCGACGATGGTGAGCGCCGTCGCGTACGGCATATGCGTGTGCAATACGCACTGCGCGCGCGGGTTCGCGCGGTGGATGCGGCCGTGGATAAAAAAGGCCGTCGGCTCGACACGGTGTTTGCCGGAGACGTGTCGTCCTTCGCCGTCTACTACGATGAGATCGGCCGGTGTCACTTCAGACCAGTGCAGCCCCTGCGGGTTGATCAGGAACTGTCCGGCCTTGCCGGGCAGCGCGAGGCTGAAATGATTGCACACGCCTTCAGACAAATCGAGCCGCGCGGCCGAGCGCAGGGCGCATACCAGGTCGCGCCGCGCGTCGCGTTCGCTGCAGGCAGGTTGGCTTTTTTTCATGCGGGATCTTCCGTGGCAAGGTGCGCCTGCTGACCGCTGGTGCCAACGGCGGGCGGGCCCAGATGCTCGACGATGAGTTGCCTGATTTCTTCAACCATGCCGGAACCCTTCAGGCTGTCGGCGATCAAGACAGGCTGCGCCGAATTACGCGCGCGGGCGACCAGCTGAAAATAGCGCACCGACCCGAACGCACCGATGTATTTTGCGGCAAGCCGGCTGTCGATCGCCGCGATCTCGTCGCGCGCAATCGCCCGCTGCGCTATCGTGTAGCCGAAACATTTTCTGACGGTGCGCAGGCCCGCGCTGCTCACCTCGACGTGCAACGAATTGGCGGCAGTCCAACTTGCGATGACGATGAACAACTGGCCGAGTGCAAGCAACGGCAGCGCGAATACGCCGGCGAACGCGAGCGCGAGCATGCTGGCCGTTGCCGTTTCACCGGAACGCACCAGGCCCGAGACCGCCGCGAGTCCGATCACGCTGCAGGCGCCGCCGAAAAGCGCCAGCATCAAAGCGGAACCGGCCGCGCGCAGCGGCAGAAAGTGCAGCCCGATGCCTGCCGTGTACGGCACGATGTGTATTGCCCCGACGGTGCGCGGTTCGTTTATTCGATCCTCACTTTCGCGGCTTTCGCTACCTTGCTCCATTTTTCGGTTTCGCTTTTGATGAAGGCCGCGAATTCTTCCGGCGAGTTGCCGCTGGCGATGCCGCCCTGCTGCAGGATTTTTTCCTTCATCTCGGGCGACTTGAGCATTTTCGCGAGTTCGGCGTTGGCCTTGAGGACGAATTCGCGCGGCGTGTTGGCCGGCATCACAACACCCTGCCACGAACTGCCGTCGAAACCCTTGACGCCGCCCTGTTCGACGGTCGGCAGGTCCGGCATGGGCGGGAAGCGTTCCTGCGTCGAGATCGCCAATGCACGCACCTTGCCCTGCTGCACGAACGGCAACGCCGCGATCGCGGTGCTGAACGCGACGTCGATCTGCCCGGAAATCTGGTCGATCATCGCCGGCGCTGCGCCCTTGTACGGCACATGCACGAGATTGACGCCCGCCATCCATTTGAACATTTCCATCAGCATGTGCGGGCTGGTGCCGTTGCCGGTCGACGCGTAGGTGAGCATTCCCGGTTTCGCTTTCGCCAGCGCCACCAGTTCCTTGACGTTTTTCACGGGGAGCGACGGGTGTGCCATCAGCAGGCTGGGCAAAGTTGCCATCAGCGTCACCGGCGCAAAATCTTTCAGCGGGTCGAACGGCAGCCGCGGGTAGATGCCGGGCGACATGCTTTGCGCAACCGTCAACATGCAGATCGTGTAGCCGTCGGGCGGCGACTTCGCGCACAATTCCGAGCCGATGTTGCCGCCGGCGCCGCCGCGATTGTCGGCGACTACCTGCACGCCCCACGCTTCGGTGAGACGCTGGGCCGCCATGCGGCCCATGATGTCGGTCGGCCCGCCGGGCGGAAAGGGGACGATGAATCGTACCGGTTTCGCCGGGTAGGTCTGGGCATGCGCAGGGCATATTCCGGCGCACACCACGGCGGATAAAACGAGTCTTGTTATGATTTTCATGTTTCCTCCTGTGGGTGTTTCCACTGTTCCCTATGCGGCAAACGGCACGATCTCGACGCCGCGGTGCCGGTCTTTCAGAAAGCGTTTCAGAATTTTATAGGTGTCGAGGTCGAACGCTGGCCGTGTCGACAGCGTGTCGAGGTCCTGTTCCGAGCGCACGGTGCCGAGATAGCACCAGTGGTCGAGTACGTGCAGCTCGGTATGTTCGGCGCCGGCCTCGCGCACGCCTATACGTCCCTTGAACGGCCACGTTTGCAGTTTCAGCTCGCATAGCGCTTCCATCAGCCGTAAATCGTGCTGCACGCGCGATTCTTTGCCGGCGCAGACGCCGTGGCAGCGCTTGATCTGGTGCGCGAAGCACGGGCCGGCGCCTTTTTCCAGCCCGAGCTCGATGTGGCAAAGCTCGAACGCCTGCGCCAGCTTGCGCAGCGTATCGAGGGCCGTGCGCTTGGTGCGGAATACGCCGTAGACGTCAGTGGTGTCGCTGAAGTCGACGTCGGCCGCGCTGACGAGTTCCGGCGCCTTGCTTTTGCCGGGCTCCCAGGTGAAGGCGCACAAATCGCTGTTGCGCCGCAACTGGCGGTTCATGGTCGGCAGCAGTTCTTTGACCAGCCGCGCTTCTTCGAGCAGCGCGCCGAGTTCGCCGGCGGTCTCTTTCCAGTCGATGCGTTTTACCTGCTGCACGATGCGCATGTCCTTGGAAATCCTGACGTCGCTTGAAAAATGCGACAGCACGCGCGAGCGCAGGTTGACGCTCTTGCCGATATAGATAGGCAGGTCGTTCTCGCCGTAGAACAAATACACGCCGGGCGTCTCGGGCAGTTCGTCGAGCACCAGCGGCGAGAGCCCCGGCGGCAGCGTCGGCGATTTCAGCTGCGCGGCGGCAGCGGTATTGAGCGCATCGGTGCCCAACTCGGCGCGCCATTTCTGCATCAAGTCCCACAGCACGCGCGCATCTCCCAGCGCGCGGTGGCGTGCGTCGCACGCAATGTCGTGGCGCTCCATCAGACTGTCGAGATTGTGCCGCGCATGACCGGGATAAAGCTTGCGCGAGAGTTTTACGGTGCACACGAGGTCGGACGAGTACTTCATTTCGAGGCGGCCGAACTCGGCCTTGAGAAAACCGTAGTCGAAGCGCGCATTGTGCGCGATCAGCAGCTTGCCGTGGATGCGCGCTTTCAATTCCTGCGCGACCTCGGCGAAAGTGGGCGCCAGCGCGACCATGTCGTTGCTGATGCCGGTCAGCGACTCGATGAAAGGCGGGATGCGCATTTCCGGGTTGACCAGCGTGCTCCATTCGCGCACATACTCGCCGCGCTCGACTTCTATCAGGCCGATTTCGGTGATGCGGTCGAAGCTCGCGGTGGCGCCGGTGGTTTCGAGATCGAGAAAAACGAGAGGGCGGTCGAGCATGTTCGGGCGTCAGCTTTTGGCCGCAGTTTCGTTGCCGGCACGCTCGCGCACCAGCGTGCCGAGTTCATGCAGGCGCATGCCGAGGCAATAAGTGCCGGGTTCGACGCGGTCGACCATGCGGTTGCGCACCATGACGTTGAGTATGCGGTGCGCGGTCGAGGGATGCAGCCGGGTCTGCTCCGCGAGCAGCTTGAGATTCACCGGTGCGGGGTGCGCCGCCAGCGCTTCGAGCAGGCTCATCATGCGGTCTATGACCTGGATCGATGAGCGGGTTTCTTTTTCTTCCAAGTGGGGAGCCGGTGGTCGCGGGAGCGGGTCGCCGGGGATTTTACAATATGAAATCCGTGCTAACAAGCACGGCGACGACGTCAGCGCTTGATGATCGAGAACTCGAGTGTGCGGAGGACGTGGAGCTTAACGTCTAATCGAAAGCATATTGCATGTGCCGTTCGTGACCCTATTTATTCTTTAGTCTTCGACCATGCGCTCGCGCGCGCCGGGTGAGGGTGGTTAAGCAAGAGTGGTCTACTTAAGCGCCTCATCGACAAGCACTTCAATCACCGCGATGCTCTTCACGAACTCTTCCTTGATTTCATGACGTTGCTTCATATAATCCGGGCTGTTGTAACTTAGCCAAACTTTTCCACTTCCATCTTCCCAGGCGAGGGCTTTCAGCGGCAGGTCAATCGCGACAGACGGCGATGAGTTCATGAGTGCCGTACCTGCGCGGGGATTGCCGAAAATCACGAGCTGGGTCGGCCGCATCTTGAGTCCCACCTTCTCGGCCTCGCCGCTGTGATCGATCCGGGCAAATACAGTGATGCTTTTCGACTTGAGGACCGTCTCAAGCCGGTCGAGTGTTGCGGGCACGGAGTACGCACTGGGTTTGGAAATGATGCCGTTATCTGCGGCTGCTGCAGAAAATGAAAGCGCGGTAGCGACGATGGCGGCGAATACGTATTTCATCGAGTTCCTTTGGGCTATGCGAGAAACGTTTGACTTAATAGATGGCAGTTCATCAATCAATAGCGGGTCGTGAGCGTTACCAGCCAATCCGGCATCGATCGCACGAATGCCGCCTCAATTGTCTTGTCGAACCCTGAAAGAACAAGCACAGACACCGCCACAAGCACGGCGCCGAACAACGGTTTGGCGATCCGGCCCACGTTTTGAAATACCTGCTTTCGTGTTTTGAGCGTTTGTCTTGACCCATAGGCAATTGCCATGAGCGGAAGCGACGCGCCAATGCCGAAGAACGCCATGACCGAACCGGCTTTGGCGAAAGTTCCGCTGCCCGCCGCCAGCGTGATCGCCGCACCCAGAGTCGGGCCAGAGCACGGACTCCACACCGCGCCAAGAAGCGCGCCCAGCGCGAATTGGCC
>CAMBSS010000009.1 GCA_945870465.1 Bordetella parapertussis
ACCTAGTAGCCGGTCGCGCTTCGTATCGGGCTTTGCAGTCTCGCAGGTCACAGCGGCAAGTTTTCCCATGTTCGCTCCTTGGGTGGGATATTGGGTGGGACTATGGGTGGGATTCTATAGGCTGTCCAAGGAACAATCAAGCCGATAACGATAGCTTATATGTATAAAATTCAATTGCTTACATATAATACAGGAACACCGAGGAAATAATATGCGTTATTGGCTGATGAAATCCGAACCCAGTGAATTCAGTATTGACGATCTCGCGAGCGAGCCGAAAAAATCGACTTCCTGGATAGGTGTGCGCAATTACCAGGCGCGCAACTTCATGCGCGACCAGATGCAGCTCGGCGACCTCGTCCTGTTCTATCACTCGACCTGCGAAGTGCCGGGCATCGCCGGCATCGCCGAAGTCAGCAAGCTCGCCTACCCCGACGAAACCCAATTCGACCGCAAGAGCGATTACTTCGACCCGAAAGCCACGCGCGACAATCCGCGCTGGGTCCACGTCGATGTAAAACTGGTCAAAAAAACGCGGCTGGTGCCACTGTCGGAACTACGGGGTTACCCCAAGCTCGCCAAGATGCAGCTGCTGCAACGCGGCAACCGACTGTCGATCACGCCAATTGATCCGGCGGAGTGGAAATTTATCGAGGGAATAATTTAGCGCCATGGGGGCATTGGAACTCAGGATTCCGCCACCTGCCATCACCGCCCTCGTCGCAGTGATGATGTGGGGAATTTCGTCGGTGACGCCGCCATTTGAAATCCCCGGCCTCATCCGCGTGCTCGCCACGGCATTGTTCGCTTTGACAGGTGTGTGCATCAGCATCGCCGGCGTCGTCGCGTTCCGGCGCGCAAAAACGACCATCAACCCAATGAAACCGGAGACAACGTCCGCGCTGATTTTTTCGGGCATCTACGGACGTTCGCGCAATCCCATGTACGTCGGGATGTTGTTCGCCCTGGTCGCATGGGCGATATTTCTGTCCAGCGTCTGGGCGCTGCTCGGGCCGGTAGCCTTTGTTCTCTATATCAACCGGTTTCAGATCGAGCCGGAAGAGCGGGTTTTGACGGCCATGTTCGGCGCGGACTACGCCAAATACAAATCCGCGGTACGGCGGTGGCTGTAAAAGCAGGCGTTAAACGATGCCGCCGGCCTTCAGCTTCGCAATCTCCGCCTCTTTCTTCTTCAGAACGCCTTTGAGTATTTCGTCCGTGTGCTGCCCCAGCACCGGCGGCGGGATTTCGTGCTTGATCGGCGTGCCTGAAAATTTCATCGGGCTCGCGACCAGCGGCACCTTGCCGGCTGCGGCGTGCGGGAGTTCGATTTTCATGCCGCGCGCGAGAACCTGAGCCTCCTCGAAGACTTTTTCGATGGTATTGATCGGCCCGTTGGCGACGCCGGCGTCGTCCAGCAATTTGACCCATTCCTTCGTCGGCCGTTTCAGGAAAATTTCATTCAGGAGGCGCGTGATTTCGTCGCGGTTCTTGACGCGCTCGCCGTTAGTAGAGAAGCGAGGGTCTTTGGCGAGGTGGGTACAACCGGCGACGTCGCAGAATTTGTTGAAGAGATTGTCGTTGCCGCAGGCGAGGATCAGCGCGCCGTCGCTGGTCGTGAATGTCTGATAGGGCACAATGTTGGGATGCGCGTTGCCGAGCGGGCGCGGCGATTCGCCGGTCGCGAAGTAGTTCATCGCCTGATTGGCGAGGAAAGCGACGCATGAATCGAGCAGCGCCACGTCTATCCACTGGCCTTTGCCGGTCACCGCGCGGTTAGCGATTGCCGCACAGATGGCGATGGTCGCGTACATGCCGGTCGTCAGATCGATAATGGGCACGCCGACGCGCTGCGGCCCGCCGCCCGGCAGGTCGTCGCGCTCGCCGGTGATGCTCATCAGCCCGCCCATGCCCTGCGCCATGAAGTCATAGCCGGGACGGTCCTTGTCGGGGCCGGTCTGGCCAAAGCCCGTCACCGAGCAATAGATGATGCCGGGGTTGAACGCCTTGATGTCTTCGTAGCCGAGGCCGTAGCGCGCGAGATCGCCGACCTTGTAATTTTCGATCAGCACATCGCAATCTTTTGCGAGCTCGCGCACGAGCTGCTGGCCTTCAGGTTTGGAAATATTGATGGTGATCGATTTCTTGCCGCGGTTCGCCGCGCAAAAATAGGCCGATTCTTTTGTGACATTTCCCGCCTCATCCTTGAGAAACGGCGGCGCATAGGCGCGCGAGTCGTCGCCTTTGAGCGGGCGCTCGACTTTGATGACTTCGGCGCCGAGGTCGGCGAGGTTCTGCGCCGCCCACGGTGCGGCGAGCACGCGCGAGAGGTCGAGCACTTTGATATGGGATAACGGTCCTGACATGCGATTCACCTTTTAAGAAATTCGGCCGCAAAGGCGCGAAGGCGCAATGGAACCAAAATAATCGGAATAGTTGCGCGTTTTCGTCGATTCAATGATGCGCGGCTCTTCATAAGCAATTGCAAACCTTCGCGGCTTCTTTGCGCCTTCGCGCCTTTGCGGCAATAGCCCTTAACGACCTGTGAATTTCGGCTTTTTCTTGTTGATAAAAGCATCGATGCCATTGCGATAGTCGTCGGTCTTGAGGTAATCGAAATTCGCGTCGATTTCCGCGCCGGTCAGCGGCGGTGCGCTAATAGTCAGGCGGCGGATGAATTGCTTGTGCCAACGCGCGACCAGCGGTGCGCCGTCCGCGATGCGGCGTGCGGTCGCGTAAGCCTCGCGCTCGACCTCGGCATCGGGCACGACGCGCGTAAGGAGCCCTTTGGCGAACGCCTCTTCCGCGCTCCATACGCGGCCCTCGAGCAGGATTTCTGCCGCGACCGCGCGCCCGGCGAGCGGAAGCAAGCCGGCGAGCTCGTCGTAAGCAATCGCAAACCCCAGCCGGTTGATGGGCACGCCGAAGCGTCCCGACGTTGCGGCAATCCGCAGATCGCAGTTGCACGAGATTTCGAGGCCGCCGCCGACGCACGGCCCCTGGATCATGGCCACCGTCGGATGCCGGCATTCGCCGACCGCTCTCAACACGCCATATACGTATTCATGGTGATAGGTCTTGGCCTGCGCGAGTGTGGCGCGTTCGGCCACGAATTCGTCGATGTCGGCGCCTGCGGCAAATGCTTCATTGCCTGCGCCGCGCAGCACGATGCAGCGCAACGCGTCGTCGGCCGACAACTCGCCGAGCACGCGCGCAAGGTCGCGCCACATCGCGATGGTCAGCGCGTTGAGCTTGCCGGGATTATTGAGCGCGACGGTGGCGATATCGCCGTCGCGCGTGACGTCTATGGTTGGCAAAGGCGTGTCCGAAATGCGTATTTTACGGGTTCGCGTCGCGCTCAGGCTAGCGCAGGTAATTGAGCACTGTCAGCGCGGCCGCGCCGACGCAGACTGCCACGAACAAATTGCGGCGCAGTATGTAATAAGCGACGAGACCGAGTGCGCATGCGAGCAGCCGGTGCCAGGTCAGGCTGGTGGCGAGCAATCCGCTCGGCAGCACGATGATGCGCATCACGAGCCCGGCGATCATCGAGTACGTCACGCAGGTCACCCATATGAACAAATCGCTGTTGACCGAGACGCGCTCCGACAGCAGCACGCCGAGGCCGCGCCAGAAATAAGTGCCCAGTGCGCACACTGTCAGCAAGAGCCAGACTTCAGGCATGTTTGCGCTCCAGCATTTTGTGGATCGCGAAAGCGAGGGTGCCGCCGGCAAACCCGGCGATAAGCACACTCCATTGCGGCGTCACCAGGTAAAGCAGCGGCCCGGCGAGCCCGCCGCAGGCCAGCGCGACCGCCACCATCCGGGTGCGTATTTCGACGATCAAAAACACGACGAAATAAACAGGCGCCAGGAACACCATGCCGATCTGCAATACCGCCGGAATCGACTCCGCAATGTAGAAACCGATTGCGCCAGCGCACACGCCGATCGAAATGAAACCAACCGCCAAACCATACAAAAATGCAATCCGCTCCTCCGGTGGCATCTCCGGACCGCGGCGCATGCAAATGATCCACGAACTCATGGCGACGCATTGCGCCGCAGCGTAATAAACCCATGGCCGGTTGCCGCGATGCCGGATGACCGGCATCAGCGTCACCGTCATCGGCAGAAAGCGCGCATTGGTCAGCATCACGGCGAGCAGGATGGCGATCATAGGCGCACCGAGCTGCCACATGTCGATCATCACGAGCTGTCCCGGCAGCGCCCATATGGTGATCGTCGAAGCGATGACTATCCACACCGGGATGCCGCTGGCGAAGGCGAGCGCACCAAAACCCAGATAAGTTGCGCCGAGTACCGCGCCCGGCACGCCGAGAGCTTCGCGCACGCCGGCGCGGAAGGCGGCGGTACGCATCCGCTACTGGTGCGCGAACATTTTCTTGCCGGCAACCGGCAGCTTTGCCATCAGGATATCGCCGGACAATGACTCCGTGATGTAAAGCGTCTTCAGGTCGGGGCCGCCGAACGCGATATTCGCGAGGTGATGGTGCTTGTGATCTTCCGAGTAAACCAGATGGGTCGGCAGCATGTTGCTGTCGAAGCGCCAGATACCGACCCCGAGCTGGCAGACGAGGATGCCGTTTTCGGAATCCATCTCGACGCCGTCGGGCCCGCCGACGCCGCCGGACAACTGCACCGCGACGCCGGTCTTGGAAATCGTGCCGTCGGCCATTAGCGGCAGCCGCCAGATCTGCTGCGCGCGGGTAACACCGACGTAGACATGCTTGTCGGTGGTCGACAGCGTGATGCCGTTCGGACTCGGCACGTTGTCGCACAGCCGGTCGAGTCTGCCCTTGGTGTCGAGACGGTAGACGCGGCCGGTCGGATCGGCGATACCGGTCTGCCCCTGGTCGGTGAAGTAGAGGTCGCCATTGGCAGCGAAGTGCAGGTCGTTCAATCCCTTGAAGCCTTCGCTGAACGCCGTGCGCAGCACCGTTTCGAGCTTGCCGGTTTTCGGATCGAGCACCAGCAGGCCTTCCTTGTAATCGCAGATGAAGATGCGGCCGTCCTTATGGATCTTGAGGCCGTTCGGCCAGCCGTCGTACTGCGTGACCAGCTCCCACTCTTTTTTCGGCGTGATGCGGAAGATGCGCCCGAACGGAATGTCGACGAACCACAGGTTGCCGTCGCGATCGAACGACGGGCCTTCGAGAAAACATTCGACTTCGGCATTCTGGCGGTTGGGGTCCGACCACGACGAACGCGACTTCTTGCGAAACTTGGCCGGCATCGACATGAAGACTTCGGTCTTGATCAATTGCAAAGGCTGGAATGGGTTGAACATATTGCGTCCTCGAGAATTAGACTTCGCTGCAAAAGCGTGAGGCCGTAAGGTAGCGGAGAACGCCGGGATTGCCAACCGCAGCCCGGCGTGGCGGTTGACATCGCGAGGCCTTGAGGGTTACGGTGCGCTGGTGCGGCCAAAGCGTGGCGTTAATTGCACGCGCTGCCCCGTTACCCCTCGAGGAGAAATCATGCAACGTTTATTGCCCGCCGCATTGCTCACCATCAGCCTGAGTTTCATTACGATCGCAAGCTACGCGCAGGATTTTCCTGTGCGCGGAATCAACCTCATCGTGCCGAACCCGCCGGGCGGCATGAACCAGATACACGCGCAGCCGCTGGGTGCGGTGATCGAAAAGCTCTACAAGCAGCCGGCGCCGGTGCTCAACAAGCCGGGCGCCACTGCCGCGGCCGGCACCGCGTTCGTCGCCAACCAGGCGCCCGACGGTTACAACCTGCTGGTGACGACGCCCAACCTCTATCTCGCGACCGAGAAAGACAAACTGTTCGGCATCCAGTCGCCGTACACGCTGGAGCAGATCGTGCCTGTTGCGCTCTTGAGCGCCGATCCACTGGCCTTCTGCGTGCAAACCGAAAACCCCATCAAATCGATCAAGGAACTGGTTGCCGCCGCCAAGGCGAAACAGGGCGCGATGTCTTTCTCGTCATCCGGACCGTACGGCATCACCCACGTGCCGGCGGCGATGTTCATGGATGCGGCCGGCATCAAGATGCGCCACGTGCCGACCACTGGCGGCGGGCCGGCAGTGATCCAGCTTCTGGGCGGCCACGTGGACATGCATGACGGCGGGCTTGCCGCGGTGTTCCCGCACATCAAGTCTGGCAAGCTGCGCCCGTTGGGGCTCAGCGACGTGAAACGCTCGGCCGCGCTGCCCGACGTGCCGACCATGAAAGAAGCCGGCTATGACGTTGAAGCGTATTTGTGGGTGGGCCTTTTCACTACCCACGGCGTGCCGGAACCCATCATGACGAAGTTGCGCGACGTCGTTCGCAAGTCGGTCGCCGACCCGCTGTTTCAGGACGCCATGGCGAAATCGCAGGTCGTGATCGACTATCGCGATGCGCCGGACTTCAAAAAGTTTTTCGATGCCGACTACAAGCGCCTGGCGGGCGCGGTCAAGGCTATCGGGCGCATCGAAGACACCAAGTAATATAGGCCAGGATTCTGACGTGGACAGCCTGACGACGCCTTCCCGCAATATCGTTACCGCGGCCGCGGGCATGGCAATCAAGCGCATCGAGCCGATTGCCGTCAGCCTGCCAATGACGCGGCCGATGAAAATGGCCGGGGTGCTGATCACGGCCGCCGACAACGTTCTGGTCAGGGTCGAACTCGAAAGCGGTCACGCCGGCTGGGGCGAAGCCGCCTCGGCGCATTCGATGACCGGGGAAACGGTCGAGAGCATGATGGCGGCGATCCGCCACATGGCGCCATCGCTGGCGAATATGGACGGCGCCGACATCGCCGCGGTCAGCCGGCGCATGGGCCAGCTGATGTACTACAATCAGTCGGCGAAATCGGCGGTCGAAATGGCATTGCACGATGCGTTGGGCAAAGCGGCCGGCAAACCGGTATTCGAATTGCTCGGCGGCAAAAAGCGCTCGCGGGTGCCGGTGCTCTGGCTGCTCGGCACCGGCAGCATAGACGGCGATATCGCTGAGGCGCGCGCCAAACACGCAGCGGGATTCGTCGCGTTCAAAGTCAAAGTCGGGATCGGTGCGGCGCTAGATGATGCGATGCGCACGCGCCGAGTGTGCGAGGCCCTCGGCACAGGACTGCTGATTTCGGCCGATGCAAACCAGGGTTATAGCGTCGAGCAGGCGCTTGCATATGTAAAAGCGGTCGATGGTGCAGGACTCGATTTTTTCGAACAGCCCATTGCCGGCGGCGATATCGACGGCATGGCAAAAATCGCGGCCGCAACCAATATTCCCATCGCCTTCGATGAAGGGCTGCACGGTATCGAAGACCTCGAGCAGCACCATCGACGCAAGGCCGCGCGCGGCTGCAGCCTCAAGACCATCAAACTCGGCGGTCTGCGCGGCGTGATGGCGGCCGGTGTGCTGTGCCAGCAGCTTGAGATGAAAGTGAATCTCGCCTGCAAGGTCGCCGAATCCGGTATCGCAGCGGCGGCGCTGATGCATCTCGCCGCGGCCGTCCCCGCCGTCGATTGGGGCGTCAGCATTTCAAACCAGTACCTCGCCGACGACATCGTGCGCGCGACCATCAAGGTCGTTGACGGTCACGCCGAAGTTCCAGCGGGCGCTGGGCTGGGTGTTGACGTGGATGAAGCGAAGGTGCGCAAATACACGCGCACCGTATAAACAATAACTGCGCCGCAAAGTCGCGATGGCGCAAAGGTAACGCAAAGAAAAACGTTGCCGCTTTATATTGTCTTTTCTTCGCGCCTTTGCGCCTTTGCGGCGCCCTTAACTGAGCATTTCCGCAAATTCCCTGAAATCCGCGACGATCAAATCCGGCTGATACGGCCACTTGCCGAACGGCCGCTTGCGACGGTCGATGAAAGCGGTGCGCATGCCGGCGGCTTTGGCGCCTATGCAGTCGAACGCGTGGTTCGCAACAAACAATATCTGCTCCGGCGCTAAACCCACGATTTCCGCCGCCTTCGTGTAGGTGGCCCGGTGCGGCTTGAACGCCTTGGCGGTCGCCACCGAAATGATGTGATCGAACGCGATACCGTGGTACGGCCGCGCGGCTTCCAGCATGTCGGGGTCACCGTTGGACAGCACTGCCAGCTTGTAATGCTTGTGCAGAACCGCCATGCCGGCGGGCACGTCGGGAAAACATTTCAGCTTTTCAATTTGCGCGACGAGATAACTGACTTCTTCGTCGGTGTGCGCGATGCCCGCGCGTTCCAGCGTGTAATCGACGGAGATTTCGCCGATGCGGCGATAGGTAATGTGCTCGCGCTCAAGCAGCGCGTCTATCATCGAGTTCTCGAAATGCGTGCGTCGCCACCACGTGACGAACGCGTCCGGCCGGCCGCTCCAGCCTTTGCTTTTGAGAAAAGGCGTCGCCACTTCGATCAATCCACCCTGCATGTCGACGACTGTGCCGTACTGGTCGAACATCAGGAGCTTGGTGTTGCTGCGTAATTCTTCGATGGTTGTCATCAGATCAAATCTTTATTTTTGGATCCAGCCAGTCGCGCAGGCTGTCGCCGAACAGGTTAAATGCGAATACCGCGAGGCTGATCGCGAGGCCCGGGAAGATGATCATCCACGGCGCCTGCTGGTAAAAATCCGCCGCCGCGCCCGACAGCATGAGGCCCCATGACGCAGTCGGTTCGGTCACACCCAGCCCGAGGAACGACAGCGACGCCTCCGACAGGATCGCCTGCGCGACATATGCGGTCAGCATGATGAGATAAGGAGCGACCACGTTCGGCACCATGTGACGGAAAATGATGCGCGTATTGGTAAAACCCGCTGCGCGCGCCGCATCGATATAAGGCAGTTCGCGGATCGCCAGCGCGGATGCGCGCACCACGCGGCCGACGCGCGGCACCATCGGAATGCTGATGGCGATGATGAGATTGACGTCAACGCCGAACACCAGGTTCTGGCCCAGCATGGCGACCACGGTGAGCGCCAGCACGATGATGGGAAACGACAGCAGGATGTCCATCGCGCCCTGGATAATCATGTCTATCTTGCCGCCGAAGTACGCCGACACCACACCGATTACGGCACCCGCGGTGGAGCCGACAAAAGACGCCAGGAAACCGACGGCGAGCGCCGTACGCGCACCGTAGATGACGCGTGTCATCACGTCGCGGCCAAACGAGTCCGTGCCCATCCAGTGCTGCCACGATGGCGCCGCGAGCATGCTTTCGTAATCGACCGCCAGTGGATCGTACGGCGTGACCCAAGGCGCAAAAATAGCCGCGAGCGCCATGATGACGATGCAGACGAGCCCGGCCGCACCCAGCGGCTGGTGCAGAATGAACTGCACGACCGGATGGCGGCGCGCGGGCAGCTTGTAAGTAAGAACAGCGGTGACAGCGGACATGTCAGCGGTAGCGGATGCGCGGATCGAATACCGCGTACAACATGTCGATGATGAAATTCACCAATACGAACACGACCGACACCAGCAGCACCAGCGCCTGCAACAATGTGTAGTCGCCGCGCGAAATCGCCTGCACGAACAATTTGCCGATACCGTTGAGGTTGAACACCTGCTCGGTCACCACCAGGCCGCCGATCAGGAATGCGAACTCGAGGCCGATCACGGTAATCACCGGCAGCAGCGCGTTGCGCAGCGCATGGCGCGAAATCACCAGCCGCTCATATACACCTTTGGCGCGCGCCGTGCGGATGTAATCTTCCTGCAGCACTTCGAGAATACTTGAACGCATCATGCGCGTCGACACTGCCGAATAACGGTAGCCCACCGCGAGCGCCGGCCAGATAAGCTGCAGCAGGTTGGCTTTCGGGTCCTGCATGAACGGCGTGAATGTGAGCGGCGGTATCCACGAGAACATCGTCAAGAGGCCGAGGATGATAATCATGCCGAGCCAGAACGACGGCACCGCGAGCCCCGCAATCGAGAACACGCGTATGGTGTGATCTATCCAGGAGTCCTTGAATACGGCGGACAGCGTGCCCAGCGGCAATGCCAATGCCACCGCGAGTATGGTGGCGAGGATCGCGACTTCGAGCGACAACTCCAGGCGGATGGCGATTTCGTGCAGGACCGGCTTGCCGGTCCACATCGAATAGCCGAAATCACCGGTCAGCGCGCTGCCCAGCCATTTTACGAACTGGATATAAATCGGCTGGTCGAGGCCGAGCCGCGCGCGCTCTTCTTCGATGACCTGCTTGGATACGTTCGCACCATCCATCATCATCTGCACCGGATCGCCCGGCATCAGGCGCAGCATGAAGAAGACGAGGATCGCGACACCCAAGAGCGTCGGGATCATCAGCAGCGCGCGATTGATCAGGTAACGAAGCATGTTTTGAGTGAGGCGTGAGGACGAAAGGCTTTTCGCGCCTCTCGCCTCTCGCCTCTCGTCTTGCGGCTGCTACTGCAGCCACACGTCGGCGAGATCCTGCCCGACGTAATGCGACGGCGTGATGTGCCAGCCCTTGAGTTTCTGGTTGAGCACGATGATGCGGTGCCACCAGATGGTCGGGATCGTGTACGACTGCTCCAGCGCGCGCTTCTCGAACTCGCGCAGCAGCGCGATGCGCTTCTTCTTGTCGAGCTCGCCCGACTGCTTGTCGTAGAGGTCGTCGAGCACGCGGTCGGTCTGCCCGGCATAGTTGATCGCCGATTTGTCATGCGACAAAAACTTCTGCAATTGCAGGTTAGGCTCGTCCATGTAGTCGCAGTTGAAGTCCAGCGCGGCATCGAATGTCGCATTGTCTTTTTGCTGCGCGGCGAGATAGAGCTTGGTTTCGAGCTGTTCGTGCTTGACGTTGACGCCGAGCTGGCGCCACTGATCGATCAGGAATACGCCCACCGGCGTGTACGGCATCGCCACGTTGCGGTTGGTCAGCGTGAAGGTAAGGTTGGACTGGCCGGCATCAGCCAGCAGCTTCTTTGCCTCGGCGCGCGACGCGTTGATGTCTTTCGCGAAGCCCGGCAGTTTCAGCAATTCGGCCTCCGGCGTGGCCAGATCGTAACCCGGGCGCAGCAGGCCGCCGACGTGGCGCACCAGCGCGATTTTCTGCAGCGCCTGCGCACCGCCCCAGCGGTCGATGCCGAGCGACAGCGCTTTTCTGACACGCTGGTCGTCGAACGGTTTTTTGCGGGTATTGAACGTCACCACGAGACTGCATACCCACGGCGACTCCTGCACCACCGCCTTGTTGCCCAGCGTTTTGACGATACGATCGCGGTCGGCGGGCGAATGGCCGCGAAACTCGGCCATGATTTCACCTGCCGAAAGCGCATTGACCATGGGCGCGCCGGCGATGAACAAAGCCAGGAAACCATTCAGATAAGGTTTACCTTTCTCGAAATAACCATCGAAGCGGCGCCCGCTCCAGTGCGAACCGGCAACGTGCTCGACGAACGTGAACGGCCCGGTACCCATGATGTTGCGCGCGGGCCAGTTCGGATCGATTTTGAGTTTCGCCGCGCTGTAGATGCAATCCCATGGGCTGGCGAAATTGGACAACATGGAGGCGTTGGGTTTCTTCAGCCTGAACACCACGGTCAGCGGATCGGGCGTGTCGATCGTAGTGATGTCGGCGTAGCCTTCTTCGCGCAGCGACAGCACGCCTTTTGGCGGCTTGCGGATGCGGTCGTAGGTCGCCTTGATGTCTTCCGAGGAAAGTATCGAGTCATCGTGGAACTTCACGCCTTTTTTCAATTTGAACGTGTAAGTGAGGCCGTCTTTGGCGACCGTCCACGACTCCGCGACGTCGCCGACTATTTTCGGATACTGCACGGTATCGAATTTGAGCAGCGTGGAGTAATGCGGCCTTACCGGATGGATGAACGCAAACGAAGACTGCGCGTGACAATCGTAGTTGGGCGGCTCGGCGCCGACCGCGAACTTGAGCAGCCCGCCGGACACCGGTGTTTCCGCCGCCGCGCACGTGAGCGCGAACAAGGCCGCGGCACAGCCCATCAGCAAACGTATCGTCTTCATCTAGTTTCTCCTCCAGCGTATTTGAATACTACAATTTGATGCACGCGGCAAAATGGCCGGGTTTTGTTTCGCGCAGCTCCGGCACCGCGGCCTTGCATTCCTCGCTCGCGAGCGGACAGCGTGTATGAAAAACGCAGCCGCGCGGCGGATTCAGCGGGCTCGGCACTTCGCCGGAAAGCACGTGATACTCGCGCTTTGCTTCGAGCGCCGGGTCGGGAATCGGCACCGCATCGAGCAGCGCCTTAGTGTAGGGATGCAGGGGGTCGCTGTAAAGCGCGTCGCGGTCGGCGATTTCCATCACCTTGCCGAGATACATCACGATCACGCGATCGGAAATGTGGCGCACCACCGCCAGATCGTGCGCGATGAACAAATACGTGAGTTTGAACTCACGCTGCAGGTCTTCCAGCAGATTCATGATCTGCGCCTGGATCGAAACGTCGAGCGCCGACACCGGCTCGTCGCACACGATGACGGACGGCTGCATGGCCAGCGCGCGCGCGATGCCCACGCGCTGGCGCTGACCGCCTGACAGCTCGTGCGGATAGCGCTCGGCCATATAATCGTAGAGTCCGACTTGCGTGAGGAGTTCCGCCACCTTGCGGTCGGCGGCCTTGCGGTCGGGCTGCAGGCGGTAAACCAGCATGGGCTCCGCGATGATCTGGCCTATGGTCATGCGCGGATTGAGCGAGCTGTACGGGTCCTGGAATATCACCTGCACCTGGCGGCGGTAGAGCTTCAGCTGTTCGCCGTCCGCGCGCGTCACGTCCGCGCCGTCGAAGATTATCTGCCCCGACGTCGGGTTTTCGAGCCGCAGCAGCGTGCGGCCGACCGTGGTTTTGCCACAGCCGGATTCGCCGACCAGGCCCACTGTTTCGCCGCGCCGGATTTCGAACGACAAGCCATCGACCGCGCGCACTTCAGATTTCGTGTTCTTCAAAAGCTGCATGCCCGCGCCTACGGCAAAGTACGTACGCAAATCGCGCACCCTTAACAGCGGTTCGCCGTCAGCAATAAGTTTGGGCGCCGGCGGCTGCGGGTTCGCACTTTGCAGGCCGAGGCCAACCGCGCCGACTTTTGCCATTTCCGCGCCGCGCACGCACGCCGTCCAGTGCGCGGACTCGACCTCGAGCAACGGTGGCGCGGCGGTAGTACAGGCCAAAAGCTGCGCGGGGCAGCGTTGTGCGAAACGGCAACCGACTGGCGGATCCAGCAAATTCGGCGGCATGCCGTCGATGGTTTCAAGCTTGCGCCCGCGCGGCTGATCGAGCCGCGGCACCGAGCGCAACAGCCCCGCCGTATACGGATGCAAAGGTTTGCGGAAAATTTCGCGCGCCGCGCCCTGCTCGGCGATGCGCGCGGAATACATGACGTTGACGCGGTCGGCGTAACGCGCCACCACGCCGAGATTGTGCGTGATGATGACGAGTGCAATCCCCAGTTCGCGCGACAGGTCCTTCATCAGTTTCAGGATCTGCGCCTGTATGGTCACGTCGAGCGCGGTGGTCGGTTCGTCGGCGATCAGCAGTTTCGGATTGCACGAGAGCCCGATCGCTATCATCACGCGCTGGCGCATGCCGCCCGAAAACTGGTGCGGATACTGGTCGAGCCGGCGATCCGGATCGGGAATGCCGACCATCTTCAGCAGATCGAGCGCGCGGGCGCGCGCCGCCGTCTCGTCCATGTTGAGATGGATCATCAGCGGTTCCATGATCTGGAACCCGATGGTCAGCACCGGGTTCAGCGACGTCATCGGCTCCTGGAAGATCATCGCGATATCGCGGCCGCGAATCTCGCGCATTTCGTCTTCAGTAAGCTTGAGAAGATCGCGCCCCTGGAACAAGACGCGGCCGCCGACGATGCGGCCTGCCGGCTTGGCCAGCAGCCGCATGATGGCGAGTGACGAAACGGATTTGCCGCAGCCGGATTCGCCAACGAGGGCGACGACTTCGCCGGCTTTGACCTTATAGGAGATACCTTCGACCGCGCGCACCACGCCGCGCGTGGTCACGAAGTGGACGTGCAGATCCTCGACTTCCAGCAGCCATGGGTTGGCGGCAGGACTCGCGTCGGCTCCTCCGGGGGATTGCAGCACTGCGCTCATGGGCGCGGCCTTCTTCAGGGCAAAGTTTGCGCAGGCTATTGCCTACCTGCGGGGCTGTCAAGCGCTTGGGTCAAGAAAAGCGAGAGGGAGAGGCGAGAGGAGAAAATACGCCCTACGACGCTTTTTCGCCTCTCGCCTCACTTCTCTCGCCTCACGCGAGTGCCCGTTCCAGCACGCGCGCAACGTGCAGTGCGTCGCGTTGCGCGCCGTCATGGATTTGGTGGCGGCAGCTCGTCCCGTCGGCGACGATCAGCGTGTCGGCGGCAGCCGCGCGGACTTTAGGCAACAGGCTCGCCTCGGCCATTTTCATCGATACATCATAGTGCCCGGCTTCATAGCCAAAACTGCCCGCCATGCCGCAGCAACTCGATTCGATGACCTCCACTTCCAGCCCCGGCACAAGCTTCAGCGCCTTTTGCACCGACGGCATCACGTCGAACGCTTTTTGGTGACAATGGCCATGTAGCAGCGCTTTTTTCTGCGGCAACGCCTTGAGGTCGAGTTTGAGCCGTCCAGCGTCCTGTTCGCGCGCGAGAAACTCCTCGAACAGCATCGCGTTCAGTGCAAGGGCGGCGCTGTCAGCGCCCGGCAGCATGGAGACGAATTCATCGCGCAGGCCCAAGAGGCACGCCGGCTCGAGCCCGACCACCGGCACGCCGCGTTCAATGAACGGCTTTAACGCCGCTATCATGCGCTGTGCTTCGACCTTCGCTTCATCGACGAGACCGGCCGCCAGGAAGGTGCGCCCGCAACACAGCGGACGCGCGTTGTCGATGGCGCGCGGCATGTGCACGACGTAACCCGCCGCGCGCAACACGGCGAGCGCTGCGCGCGCATTGTCAGGTTCGAAATAATTATTGAACGTGTCGATCAGCAGCACGACTTCGCCATTGATATTGCCGCCGCCGACTGCCGAGCCCGGGCGTGCCGCGAAGGTGTCGCCGCGCCATTGCGGCAGCGAACGCCGGGCGCTCAATCCCAGCAGTTTTTCCGACAGCAGCGCCAGCCCCGGCACCGCGTCGCGCAAATTGGCGAGCCACGCGAAGCGCGCCGCCCACGGCGCGTAGCGCGGCAGATAGGCGATCAGGCGGTCCCTGAACCGCAAACCATGGCGCTTGCGGTAATGGTGCAGAAACTCGATTTTCATCTTGGCCATGTCGACGCCGGTCGGGCATTCGCGCTTGCAGCCCTTGCACGACACGCAGAGGTCCATCGTGTCGTACATCTCCTGCGAGACGAACGCGTCTTCCCCGGCGTTAACGGGGAGCTGTCCCGACAACGCAAGTCGCAGCGTGTTGGCGCGGCCGCGCGTGAGGTGCTGCTCGTCACCGGTGGCGCGGAACGACGGACACATGGTGCCCGCATCGAATTTGCGGCAATGACCGTTGTTGTTGCACATCTCGACGGCCTTGTCGAAGCCGCCCCACTCTGACCAGTCGAGTACCGTGGCGAGTTTCTGCGCCGCATAGCCCGGCTTGAAACGAAACAGCGAGCGGTCGTCCATTTTCGACGGGCGCACGATCTTGCCCGGGTTCATCATGCCCTTGGGATCAAAGATGTCCTTGATTTCCTCGAACGCTTGCGTAATGCGCGGGCCGAACATCGGCGCAATCCACTCCGAGCGCACCAGGCCGTCGCCGTGCTCGCCGGAATACGCGCCTTTGTATTCGCGCACCATCTGCGCCGCTTCTTCGGCAATCGCGCGCATTTTGTGCGCGCCGTCTTCGCGCATGTTGAGGATAGGCCGCACGTGCAGGCAACCGACCGACGCATGCGCGTACCAGGTGCCGCGAGTGCCGTGCTTTTCGAACACCTGCGTGAGCCGGTCCGTGTACTCGGCGAGATGTTCGAGCGGCACCGCGCAGTCTTCGATGAACGACACCGGTTTGCCGTCACCTTTCATCGACATCATGATGTTGAGGCCGGCTTTGCGCACTTCCCAGAAATCGCGCTGCAATGCTGGCTCGGTAATTTCCACCACGCCGCCAGGCAAACCCAACTCGCCCATCAGTTCGACCAGTTGTTTCAGCTTTGCTATCTGCTCGTCCTTGTCTTCGCCCGCGAATTCGACCAGCAGAATCGCGTCGGGATCGCCTTGCACGCAGCGATCGACGATAGGACGGAAAGCCGGATTCGCGCGTGCAAGACCTATCATCGTGCGATCGACGAGTTCGACCGCCACCGGCTTTAACTTGACGATATGCTGGGGCGCTTCCATCGCGCGGTAAAACGTCGGGAAGTGGCAGATGCCGAGCGCCTTGTGCCTGGGCAGCGGCGACAGATTCAGATGCAGGCGTTTCGAATAGGCGAGCGTGCCTTCGGAGCCGACCAGCAGATGCGCCATGTTGTGGCCGGCGCCGTTGACCGTATCGAGGTTGTAACCGCCGACGCGCCGCAATACCTTGGGGAAACGATGCTCGATTTCCTCGGCTTCGCGCGCGGCGATGGCGCGGATTTTTTTGACCAGGTCCAAGTACCCCTGCGGCGCATTGAGGTTCGCCAGCTCGCCCGGCACATCGCCGAAATTGAATTCCGCACCGTCGGGAAGCACGGCGTCGATTGCGCGCACGTTATGCACCATGTTGCCGTAGCGTATCGAGCGCGAGCCGCAGCTGTTGTTGCCGGCCATGCCGCCGATAGTCGCCTGCGCGCTGGTCGATACATCCACCGGATACCACAGGCCGTGCGGCTTCAACCACGCGTTCAACTGGTCGAGCACGACACCGGGCTGCACGCATACCGTCGCCGCGGCGCGGTCAAAAGCGAGGATCTGATTGAGATGCCGGCTGCCGTCGATGATGAGTGCGGCGCCCACGGTCTGGCCGCATTGCGAAGTGCCGCCGCCGCGCGGCAGCACCGCGACGCTTGCTTCGCGCGCAATCTGCAAAGCGATCTCGGCGTCGGCTTCGGTTTTCGGGATGACGACGCCGATCGGCTCGATCTGGTAAATCGACGCATCGGTCGAATAGCGCCCGCGCGAGTAAGCGTCGAACAGCACCTCGCCCTCGATTTCGCGCTTGAGCCGAACAGCGAGCGGACTCGCTTCAGCGCGCGGATGCAGCTTGATGGTGGATGTCTTCATGGAAACGGCAATTATTCGCGGGTTGACGCCCCTGCGCAACTTAACTAATCTGCCTGCCTGTCCAATTGTCCTGGACTTTTCCAGCGAGACCGCCATGACCGCAATCAACGGACGCCATTTCCTGCAAATTCCCGGCCCGACCAATGTGCCGGACCGCGTGCTGCGCGCCATCGACAACGCGACCATCGACCATCGCGGCCCCACGTTTCAGAAACTCGGCCAGGAAGTGCTCGCCGGCATGAAGCAGGTCTTCAAAACCAAATCGCCGGTTGTCATATTCCCGTCGTCGGGCACCGGCGCATGGGAGGCGGCTCTCGTGAATACATTGTCGGCCGGCGATACGGTGCTGATGTGCGAAACCGGTCACTTCGCCACGCTGTGGCACACCATGGCGACCAAGCTCGGCCTCAAACCCGAATTCATCGACGGCGACTGGCGCCATGGCGCCGATCCTGCCGCCATCGAAGCACGACTCGCAGCGGACAAGCAGCATGCGATCAAAGCCGTGTGCGTCGTGCATAACGAAACCTCGACCGGCGTCACTTCGCGCATCGGCGAAGTGCGCAAGGCAATCGACCGCGCAAAGCATCCGGCGCTCTTTCTCGTCGACACCATTTCGTCGCTCGGGTCGATCGACTATCGCCACGACGAATGGGGCGTCGACGTCACTGTCGCTGGTTCGCAAAAAGGCCTGATGCTGCCGCCCGGACTGTCGTTCAACGCGGTCAGCGACAAGGCGCTCGCCGCAGCTAAAACTTCCAAGCTGCCGAAATCGTTCTGGAGCTGGGAAGACATGCTGGGACCCAACAAGACGGGGTTTTTCCCCTACACGCCGGCGACCAACCTGCTCTACGGTCTGCGCGAAGCGCTCAGCATGTTATTGGAAGACGGTCTCGACAATGTGTTCCAGCGCCACGACCGCCACGCCGAAGCAACACGCCGCGCAGTACGCGCCTGGGGACTCGAAATTCTCTGCCTGAACCCGGCGGAGTACTCGAGCGCGCTCACCGCCGTCCTGCTGCCCGAGGGCCGCAATGAAGTTGAGTTCCGCAAAATCGTGCTCGACAATTTCAACATGTCGCTGGGCAGCGGGCTCGGCAAGGTCGCGGGCAAGGTGTTCCGCATCGGGCATCTCGGTGACTTTAACGACCTGATGCTCGCGGGCACGCTGGCCGGCGTCGAAATGGGGCTGGAACTCGCCAACGTGCCGCACAAAAAAGGCGGCATTGCGACGGCAATGGATTATCTGGTGTTGACCAAGGCGCCGGGCGCCAAGCAACCGGCAGCCAAACTCAGCGTCGCCTGAGCAGCAGCACCCGGCGGCGCGGCGACATTGCGCCGGCGCCGACCGGCATGAAATAAAGCGTACGTCTGGAGGCGACACTATGCATCGCAAAGCCTGGACCGGCATTCTTGCCGCGCTCGCCGTTGCGGTATGCGCACCGGCGGCCGCGCAGAATTACCCCAACAAGCCGATCCGCTTTGTCGTGCCATTCGCGCCCGGTGGCGGTACCGATATAGTCGCGCGCGTGCTGGCGCAGCGGCTGAACGAAACGCTCGGGCAGCCGGTCGTCGTCGACAATCGCGGCGGTGCCGGCAGCACGCTCGGCTCCGACATCGTATGCAAGGCGCCGGCTGACGGTTACACCATGTTGCTGGGCAATATCAGCCTCGCTTTCAACGCCTGGCTGTACAAATCCCTGCCCTATATTGCCGTGCGGGATCTCGCGGCGGTGTCCCTAGTGGCAGTGCAGCCCAATATCGTTGTGGTTCATCCGTCGGTGCCCGGCAAATCGCTCAAGGAGTTCACCGACTACACGCGCATGAATCCGGGCAAATTGTCATACGCGTCTGCCGGCGCCGGTTCCGGCACCCACCTGGCCGGTGAGATGCTGAAAGACCGCCTCAAGATCGACATGGTGCATATACCTTACAAAGGCACCGGCCCCGCAATCACCGATCTCATCGGCGGCCAGGTGCAGGTGATGATCTCGACTTTCGCCTCGGCGCTGCCGCATGTACGTAGCGGCCGCCTGCGCGCACTGGGCGTGACCAGCGCCAAGCGTTCGCCGGCAACGCCCGACGTGCCAACGCTTATTGAAGCCGGCGTGCCCGATTATGACTACAGCACCTGGTACGCGCTCTTCATGCCGGCCCGCACCCCGCGCCCCGTGATCGACAAAATGAACCAGGCCACGCGCCAGGTGCTGGCGACCGACGATATGAAACAGAAATTCGACGCGCAGGGCGTGGATGCGTGGTCGAGTACCGCGGCCGAACTCGGCGCGTACCTGCGTACGGAAACCGGGAAATGGGGCAAGGTGGTGCGCGCGGCAGGAATTCCGCAACTGTAAAGTGCGCGCTGCCTGACGGCACGCCATCGTGTGGTAGAGTTTCAGGACTAAATAACGGAATCCGCGGCGCCTGCGCGCGGCGATTTTCCGGTTAGAACAAATTGGCGAGGAGCAAAAATTGGGACTGCGCGAACGCATCGGCGTCGATCTGGGCCGCCGCATCAGGCTCGAGGAAGGCATCGAGTGGGCGGCGAAAAACCATGTGCGCTATGTCGATATCCAGCTCGATACCGCGGACAACGCAGTTACCGCGTTCGACGACAAACGCGCCGATGCCGTGCGCAAGCTCGCGGCTAAACACGGCGTCACCCTTGGCCTGCATACCCTGTCGGCGGTCAACGTCGCGGAATATTCGCCGTACGTAGGCGAAGCGGTCGATGCCTATCTCAAAAGCTACATCGATATCTATCCCAAGCTCGGCGCAAAGTGGATCGTGGTGCACGCCGGCTATCATTTCACTTCCGACGTTGAAATGCGCATGGAAGCCGGCTGCGCGCGCCTGCAGCGCATGGTCGACTACGCGGAGAAAAAAGGCGCGGTCCTGTACCTCGAAAATCTGAACAACGAACCGGCCGACGCCGAAGTGCATTACCTCGCGCACACTGTCGCCGAATGGCAGTATTACTTCGACCGCATCAAGTCGCCCAATTTCCGCATGTCGTTCACCGCGAACCACGCGCACCTCGTGCCGGATGGCGTCGACGGATTCATCGACGCCATCGATTTTTCGCGCGTCGGCGAAGTGCGCCTTGCCGACTGCAAGCGGCTTGGCAAGGAAGAACATCTGAACCCGGGCGAAGGCAATCTCGACTTCGGCAATATGTTCAAACGCATCGAAGCCAAAGGCTTCAAGGGTCATTATACGAACGCGTTCGGCACGCTCGAAGATATGCTGGCCGGCCGCGAATACGAACTCAAAAAAGCACACGAAGCCGGCGTCGCTGTTTAGTATTCGCCGCGACCGGCCAGCGAGGAGAAGCATGAAGTTATCGTTGTTCGCGGCCGCCGTTTGTTGCGCAAATTGCGCTCTTGTCCACGCGCAAACCGCCACCGGCTTTCCGTCCAAACCTATCCGCCTGATCGTGCCGCAGGGCGCCGGCGGGCAGAACGACATCCAGGCGCGCCTGATCGCGCAAAAAATTTCCGACGCGTTCGGCCAGCCCGTGGTGGTCGACAATCGCCCGGGCGCGGCGGGCGCCATCGGCTTCGAGATCTCGGTGAAAGCGCCGGCCGACGGTTATACGCTGCTGCTCGGTTCTATCAGCACGCTTGCCGTGCTGCCGTCGATGCCGAACAAACCGAAATACGACGTGCTGAAAGATTTCGCGCCGGTCACTTTGATTTCGACTTCACCTTATGTGCTCGTCGTCCACCCGTCGGTGCAGGCGCAGTCGGTAAAAGAACTTGTCACTCTCGCCAAGGCGCGGCCCGGCGCGCTCACCTACGCGTCCAGCGGCACCGGCAGCGGCCTGCATCTCGCCACCGAACTTTTCAAATCGAAAGCCGGAATCGACATGGTGCACGTGCCGTACAAGGGTTCGGGGCCGGCTACCATCGAACTCGTCGCCGGACAGGTGCTTGTGATGTTCAACAATATTCTGCCGGCGATGCCGCAAATTAAAAGCGGGCGGCTGCGCGCGCTCGCGGTAACAACCGCCAAGCGCTCGGCCGCGATGCCTGAGCTGCCTACCATCGCTGAATCCGGCTATGCCGGATTCGAGGCCAGCTCGTGGCAGGGCATCGTGACCATCGCCGGCACGCCGCAGCCGGTGATGCGGCGGTTGCATGCCGAAATCGTCAAAGCGCTGCAATCGCCCGAAGCGAAAAGCCAGATCGGCGGCCAAGGCAGCGAAATCGTCGCCAACACACCGCAGGAATTTACCAGCTTCATCCAGCAAGAGCTCGACAAATGGTCGAAAGTCATCAAGACAGCCGCGGTGCGCGCCGATTGAAGTCCGCCGCTTTTTGCGTTTTACCAAGGAGGAACACATGAAAATCGCTTCTGCCTGCCTGCTCGCTGTCATTTCGACGCTGATGACCGGCGGCGCTTCGGCGCAGCAATTCCCGACCAAGCCGATCCGCCTGTTGGTCGGCTTCGCGCCGGGCGGCGGCACCGATATCGTCGGCCGCGTGATCGGCCAGAAACTGTCGGAATGGTGGGGCCAGCAGGTCGTGGTCGAGAACCGCGCCGGCGCGACCGGCACCATCGCCGCCGATTTCGTCTCGAAAGCCGCGCCCGACGGCTACACGCTGCTCATGGGACACGTCAATTCCAATGCGATCGCGCCCACGCTATTCAAAAAACTGCCATATGACGCGGTGAAAGATTTCGCGTCCGTCACCTACATCGGCTATGTGCCCAACGTGCTGACCGTGCATCCGTCGCTGCCGGTGAAGTCGGTAAAAGACCTGGTCGCACTCGCCAAAACGCGGCCGGGCGAGTTGACCTGTGCATCTTCAGGCACGGGCAGCACCCAGCACCTGGCGCTCGAACTGTTCATGACTTTGACGGGCGTCAAAATCATCCACGTGCCGTACAAAGGCAGCGGCCAGGCCATCGTCGATCTGGTTGCAGGACAGGTGCAGATGAATTTCGACACCATGCCGCCCGTCATCGATCACATCAAATCGAACCGGCTGCGTGCGCTCGCTGTCACCACGCCCAAACGCGCGTCGCAGCTGCCCGACATTCCGACGCTCGACGAAACCGGGCTCAAAGGCTTCGAGATGACCAACTGGTACGGGATAGTTGCGCCGGCCGGCGTGCCGCGCGATATCATCAATAAGATGAGCGCCGACATCAACAAGGCCCTCCAGGACCCCGGCGTACGCAAACGCTTGGTCGACGTCGGCACGGAAATCGGCGGCGGTTCGCCGGAATCGTTCGACAATTTCATCAAAACCGAAATCGCGAAATACACCAAGCTGGTCAAAGCCGCCAACGTGCAGCTTGACTAGGTCCCGTGCAACCGGCCGTCCGGAGGAGAACCCATGAAACCCCGCTCACAACTCTTGATCGCGCTGTGCTTGCTGTGCGCCACGGGCGGCACCGCGCTCGCCCAGAGTTACCCCACCAAACCGATCCGCATGATGATCGGCTTTCCGCCCGGCGGCGGCACCGACATCATCGGCCGCATCGTCGCGCAAAAACTCAGTGAAGCGCTCGGCCAGCAGATCATCGTCGACAACCGCGGCGGCGCCAGCGGCCAGCTTGCGGCGGAACTCTTGTCGCGGGCCGCCCCCGACGGTTACACCATCATGATGGCGCACATCGCGGCGGTCTCCATCCTGCCGTCGCTGGTCAGCAAGCTGCCATACGACGCACAAAAAGATTTTGCCCCGGTATCGCTTTCCGCCATCGGCCCCAACCTGCTGGTGGTGCATCCTTCGGTGCCGGTCAGAACGGTCAAGGAACTCATCGCACTGGCGAAGGCGCGGCCGGGCCAACTGCAGTACGCGTCTCCCGGCGCCGGCACCGTGCAACATCTCGCCGGCGAGTTGTTCAAGCTGCAGGCCAAAGTCGACATGCTGCACGTGCCGTACAAGGGCAGCGGGCAATCGATCGTCGATCTCATCGGCGGCCACGTCCATCTCGATTTCGATGCGGTGCCGCCGGTCATCAATCACGTGCGCCAGGGCAAATTGCGCGCGCTGGCCGTCACTTCGGCAAAGCGTTTTTCGCTGCTGCCCGACATGCCGACCGTCGAGGAATCCGGCGTGCCGGGTTTCGACATGAGCACCTGGTGGGGCATAGTCGCACCCGCGGCGGTGAGCAAAGACATCATCAACAGGCTGCATACCGAGATGGTGAAAGCGATCCGCCAGCCCGATGCGAAAGAGAAAATTTCGGGCGTGGGCGCGGACATCGTCGGCAATACGCCGGAAGAGTTCGCCGCGTTCATCCGCACCGAAACCGAAAAATACGCGCGCATCGTCAAAGCCGCCAACATCAAGATCGATTAGATGACGGTAATGCTACCGGTGCTGATCACGCGCGAAGGCGCGATTGCGACAGTCGCGCTGAATAACCCGGCGAAACTCAACGCGCTGAACAAGCCGATGTGGGAGGCCTTGGGCGCGGCGATGCGCGAGTTGTCCGCCGACGATGCGCTGCGCTGCGTCGTGCTGCGCGGTGCAGGCGACAAGGCGTTTGCGGCCGGCGCCGACATTTCCGAGTTTGCGACTACGCGCGCCGATGCGCGGCAGGCAAAAGAGTACGGCGAACTCATCCACCAGACGATGCAGGCGGTCGCGCGCTGCCGCCATCCGGTCATCGCCCTGATCAAGGGCGCGTGCGTCGGCGGCGGCCTTGAAATCGCGGCGATGTGCGATATGCGCATCTGCGGCGAATCCAGCCGCTTCGGGGTGCCGATCAAGAACCTCGGGCTCACCATGGGCTACGGCGAATTGCAGGGCGTGCTGGCGCTGGTCGGACGCGCGGTGGCGCTGGAAATCCTGCTCGAAGGCCGCGTGTTCGACGCGGCGGAAGCGCTGCAAAAACGGCTCGTCAACCGCGTCGTCGCGGATGCCGACGTTGAGAGAGAAGCTTACGCCCTTGCTGCACGCATCGCCGCCGGAGCGCCGCTGGTCGCGCGCTGGCACAAACAATTCATCGAGCGGCTGACTGTCATGCCGCAGGTTCCGCCGTCTGAGTGGGATGAGGGATACGCGTGCTTCGACACGGCAGACTACCGCGCAGGAGTCGCGGCCTTCCTCGCCAAGGCCAAGCCGGAATTCGAAGGACGTTGATGCGATTGATAGTCCTGCTGGCGATGTTCGTCGCCGCGTCACTTGTGCAGGCGCAACCCGATTACGCCCGTGAAAAGCGCTGGGCCGAAGAAATCACACCTACTCTGGTGGTGGGCGACGCCGTTTATCTGGCGCAAAAATCCGGGCACAAATTTCTCACCATCTACACCGACGTGAAACCGGCACGCGCCGCCGTGATCGTCGTGCACGGGCTCGGCGTGCATCCGGACTGGGCGCTGATCGGCGCTTTGCGCAGCGGCCTCGCCGACCACCAGTACGCGACGCTGTCAGTGCAGATGCCGGTGCTCGCCGCCGGCGCGCTGGGCGGAGAGTATCCGGCGTTGTTTCCCGACGCGGCCGAGCGGCTGCAGGCCGCCGTCGCATTTCTCAAGGCCAAAGGCCATCGCAAAATCGCACTGGCCGCGCACAGCATGGGCGCGCGCATGAGCAACTTCTTTCTGACTGGTACGCCGGATAACGGCATCGACGCCTGGGTTGCCATCGGCATCAGCAGCGGGGACTTCACGAATGCGGGAAAACTGCGCATGCCGATACTCGACATTTACGGCGAGCGCGATTTTCCGCAGGTGCGACAGAAGGCCTCTGAGCGCGAGACCGTGTTGAAAACGCTCAAAGGCTCGGCGCAAATCGAAGTCGCGGGCGCCGACCATTACTTCGCGGGCAGCGAGCGCGAACTCGTTACGCGGGTACAGCAGTTCCTCGACAACCGGCTGCGCTAGGCGCTGACACTGTTGGTCGGCATCCTGTTCCTGAAGGAAACCGGGAACCACAAGGTGCGCGTCAACTTGTAGCCGCTCCGTAGTTGCATCAATCTTTTCGCGTGCGGAGCCACGTTGATGCACCCCATCGCGCACTCTGGAAGCCACCACCCGGCCCGCGCAAGACAATGAAATGTCACAGCGTCTTGTTTTTATTATGTTTTCTCTTTAAATTGCATATCCAAACGGCATAAAACCGCTCGGCCTTTACCTTCGGAAAAGTAAGAATTTCGTAAGGATTTCATTAGGGTTTTCCCGCATACTGTATTTGCGTAAAAAAATAACTAAGTAGATACGTTGCAGTTCTGGCGGCAGTAATCGCTACCGCCGTCAACTTCAAGGAGGAGCTTCATGGAGTTAACCGCCAAGCACCAGGAGTACTGGCACAAGAACCTGGTGGTCACCGCAATTCTGTTGTTCGTCTGGTTCGTCGTCACCTTTGTCGAAGGCTGGTATGCGCGTGAGTTGAACGCGTTTTCCTTCCTCGGCTTCCCGCTCGGCTTCTACATGTCGGCGCAGGGCTCGCTGATCGTTTATGTCGTGATTATCTGGATCTACCAGCACTACATGAACAAACTCGATATTGAATACGGCGTGGAAGAAGGAGAAGACGAATGAGCCAAGCAGCGATGGGCCATAAGGCATTCAAAAGTCAGCTCAAGAAATACTACAGCTTTTACACGGGCGGTTTCATCGTCTTCCTGATCGTGCTCGCGATAGCCGAGCAGATGGGCATGACGCGGCAGTGGATTGGTTACTGCTTCCTGTTTGCGACTATCGCCCTGTACGCAGGGATCGGCATCATGAGCCGCACCGTCGATCCCGCGGAATATTACGTGGCCGGACGGCGCGTGCCCGCATTCTTCAACGGCATGGCGACCGGCGCCGACTGGATGAGCGCAGCGTCGTTCATCGGCATGGCCGGCACCCTGTACCTGTCCGGCTTCGACGGCCTTGCGTTCGTCATGGGCTGGACCGGCGGCTATGTGCTGGTGGCGCTGTTCCTCGCGCCCTACCTGCGCAAATTCGGCCAGTTCACTATTCCCGATTTTCTCGGCGAGCGTTACGGCGGCAACATCGTGCGCAGCGTCGGGATTTTTGCCGCGATTCTGTGCTCGTTCACCTACGTGGTGGCGCAGATCTACGGCGTCGGCCTTATCACCAGCCGGTTTACCGGGCTCGAGTTCGGCGTCGGCGTGTTCGTCGGCCTCGGCGGCATCCTGGTGTGCTCTTTCCTCGGCGGCATGCGCGCGGTTACGTGGACGCAGGTCGCGCAGTACATCATTCTGATCATCGCGTATCTCACGCCGGTCATCTGGCTGTCGGTCAAATATACCGGTAACCCGATTCCGCAACTCGCCTACGGACAGGTGCTGCAAAAAGTGACCGAGCGCGAGAAGGTCCTTACCAACGATCCGAAAGAGATCGAAGTGCGCAATATTTTCAAAGCGCGCGCGGACGCTGCCAATGCTAATCTCAAGGACCCGGCCGCAGCTTATGCAAAAGGCAAAGCCGATCTCGAGCAGGCGGCCAGCAAACTAAAAGCGGACAACGCTCCCGCCGATCAGGTTGCGGCAGCGCAGAAAGCGGTCGAATCCTATCCCAAGGACGTCGACGCCGCGAAAGGCCAGTGGAACAAAGACAAGGGGTTGGCCGCGCGGGCCGCTCCGCCGAAGCCCCATGCACAGCCGTTCCCGGGCAAGGATGAAGCCGCGCAAAACATCGCACGAAATAACTTCCTCGGCATCGTATTCTGCATGATGTTCGGCACCGCCGCGCTACCGCACATCCTGATGCGCTACTACACGACGCCCAGCGTCAGGCAGGCGCGCCAGTCGGTGTTCTGGTCGCTGTTCTTCATCTTCCTGCTCTATTTCACCGCGCCGTCGCTTGCGGTGCTGGCGAAATACGACGTTTACCACTTCCTGGTCGGCAGTACTTTCGCGGACCTGCCGCGATGGGCGGCCAGTTGGGCGAAAGTCGATCCTTCATTGCTATCGATTACAGATATCAACAAGGACGGCATCGTGCAACTGGCGGAAATCGTGCTCGGCGGCGACATCATCGTGCTGGCCACGCCGGAAATCGCAGGTCTGCCTTACGTGGTGTCAGGTCTGGTCGCGGCCGGTGGCCTGGCAGCGGCGCTGTCGACTGCCGACGGCCTGTTGCTGACGATCGCCAACGCGCTGTCGCACGATCTTTACTACAAGATGATCGATCCGAATGCATCGACCTCGCGCCGGGTTTCTGTATCGAAGGCACTGCTGGTTGTGGTGGCGCTGGTCGCCGCTTATGTCACTTCGCTCAAACCTGGAGACATTCTGTTCCTGGTCGGCGCGGCATTCTCGCTTGCAGCCTCGGCATTCTTCCCGGCGCTCGTGCTGGGAGTATTCTGGCGGCGTGCCAACAAATGGGGGGCGATCGCCGGCATGGTCGCAGGCCTCGGGCTATGCATGTATTACATGTTGCAAACCTACCCGTTCTTCGGCGGTGTCGCGGCGAACCAGTGGTTCAACATGGCGCCGATCTCCGCCGGCGTGTTCGGCGTACCGGTCGGCATACTCACCATCATCGTGGTGAGCCTGCTGACGCCCGAACCGTCGAAACAGGTGCAGGAGCTCGTCGACCACGTGCGTTATCCGCACCTGCGCGGCGACATCAATACGCAAGCTACCTGAGGAGGTGTTGGTGTAAGGGACAAAGCCCGCTAGCGCGGGCTTTGTTTTTTTGGCGGGTGACCTTTTGCTAGAATGCGAGGGCATGAAATCAAATACCTGGTGGCTGTATCAACGCTCGCGCTTATTTGCGCTGTTCAAGCGCTACGACCAAGCGATAGCCGATTTGCGAGAAGTGCTGCGCATGGACTCCGCGCATGCGCGCGCCGCCCGTGCGCTCGGATTTTTGTACGCGACCCGCGGCCGCCACGAACTTGCGATCGAGCAGTTCCGCAACGCCTTGAACAACGACCCGGACAACGCCGTCCTGCTGTTCGATCTCGGCTACGTTTATCATCTGAAAAAAGATTATGAACAGGCGATCACGGCTTTCCACGAGGCCTTGCGGCACGACCAGAAAATTGACCGCGCCTGGTACGGGCTGGGGCTCGCACTGGGCTCGCTTGGCCGTCACGAAGAAGCCGCCGAAGCCCTCGAACGGGCGGCCTCCCTGCAGCCCATGAACGGGCACGCCTGGTACGAACTGGGAATGGCCTATCACACGCTGAACCGCCGCGACAAACTTGCGGAAGTCACCGCGCATCTCGACCGTTTCGATCCCAAGATGGCCCTGCATTTGACCCGGGCTACGGAACAGCCCGCCGCGACGCCAACGACGAGTGAGCAGCAGGTTGCGGCGGCAGGCGCCGCGCCCGGGCCCTAGCGATGTATCAACTGGTCATCATCCTCAAGGGCCTGAACGAAGTCGCGCTGATGGCGCTGCTGGGCCAGGGCGCGCTCTACATA
This sequence comes from Bordetella parapertussis, assembly GCA_945870465.1. The sequence continues at coordinate 28,490 of CAMBSS010000009.1, forward strand.
CTGGCTGGCTCCAAGCGCGACGGCAATATTGTCTATTCGATGCTGAAGACGGTAACGGCGCCGGTCATGAAAGCCACGCGCTGGATCGCGCCGCGTTTCATCGTGGATCAGCACATAGGTTTTCTCGCGCTATTTTTCCTGCTGGTGCTTGAAGCGATATTGATCGTCGTGAAAATCCGGCTTTATCTGGCGGCGGCCGCGGGCGGCTGATGTTGCGGGCGTTGCTGCGCGCGGTGCGGCTTACCGTGGCCCCGGGCAAGGAGTGGCCAAATATCCGGGATGAAGGGCCGCGCGTTCTTCCGATCATCGCGCTGTTCGTGTTGCCTCTTGCGCTCATCCCGGCCGCCAGTTGGAGCCTCGGCCTGTTGCTGTTCGGCAACGACGCCGGCGGCAGCCATACCGATCTGGACTTGATCCAGATAGTTTGGCGCGGCCTGATTACGTATTTTGGTGTGGTACTGTCGATCGGCCTGTGCGCTGCTTCGATTACCTTACTCGCGCCGCTGTTCGCCGGCCGGCGCAATTGGCCGCGCGCGCTGCAAGTAGCGGCATACAGCGCAGCTCCGGTGCTGCTTAGCGGCCTCGTGCTCATCGCGCCGAATCTGGCTTACGTGCTGATACTGCCGTTTTTTCACAGCCTCTATCTGCAATACGCGGGGCTGCAGCACGTACTGGGCGTCAGGGAGCGCGATGCGGCGGAATACGTCGCATTGAGCAGTATGCTGCTGATGGTTTTCAGCACTGCACTGGGTGCGTTTGCGGGTTGGCTTGAAATACTCTAAGGCCAGCGCGACCTTCCGGCCCCTCGTCACCATTTCGGTCCTCTATGTGTGCAAGCGTTTTCACAACAGCCTTACACGGGTGGCGCAAGCTGCATGTAAGGTATTGCGCAGCAGCGTAAAAAGCCTGTCGACGAACGTCGCGCATAGTGTAATATTCTCGACACATTTGCCGCACCAGGGGACGGCAAATTCTACGGCGCTTCCCTCGACGCGCGCGTTTGTGCATGGCCCCTTAGCGCCATGGAAGCTTCAACCACCAGAATCGCCAGCGGGTTCGTCGCCGCCTTCGCGCTGCTCGCGCTGAACGCCGCCGTCTCATACACCACGCTCGGCAACCTGGTCGCGGCCAATCACCTTGTCGCCAACACCGAACAGAGTCTGCGCCTGCTCGGCGAGTTGCGTTCCAGCCTGCTCGACGCGGAAACCGGCCAGCGCGGTTTTATCATTACCGGCGACGAACGCTACCTTGACCCCTATTTGAATGCGCGCCCGGCGGCCACCGCCAAAATGAAAGAACTGGTGCGCCTGACGACGGACGACACCGAGAGAAGCGCGCGCCTGTCCGCGCTCGAGCCGCTGATCGGCAAACGGTTCGACCAGCTCGAAGAAGTCATCACCGCGCGCCGCGAGCGCGGGACGACCGCAGCGTCAGCCATCGTGCAGGAAGGCCGCGGCAAGGCCCTGATGGACCGCATCCGCCATATCGTGAGCGAGGTCCAGTCGCGCGAAGAAGTCATGCTGGCAACGCGCAGAACGGAAGCGGAATTCAACGCCTATATCACGACCGTCACCTTTGCCGTGGCGACCTTCCTCAATGTGTGCCTGCTCGGCGGCATCTGCTTCCTGGTCATGCGCGGCACGTTCGTGCGGCGGAAAAACACCGCCGCCGAACGCGACTTCAACGACAAGCTCGCGGCGAGCCTCGCCGAAGTGCGAGAACGCAATCAGGAAGTCACGCACATGAGCCAGATGAGCGGCTTTCTGCAGACCTGCGCCAGCTCAGAAGAAGCGTGCACGGCCATCGCGCGCTTCGGACCGCAGTTGTTTCCGCATGAAGCCGGCACTATTTTCATGTTCCACGCGTCGCGCAACTATCTTGAACTCGCCGCCTCGTGGGGCGGGGCCGACACCACCGAAGACATGTTTCAGCCGTCCGAATGCTGGGCGCTGCGGCGCGGCCGTTTGCATACGGTCGCCGAGCATGACCACTCGATCGTCTGCGCGCACGTTGCGCGCCACGGCAAAATGACCGAGCCCTACCTGTGTGCGCCGATGATGGCGCAGGGCGAAACGCTCGGCATGCTGTACCTGCAGGCGAAGCCGTCCGCCGAAGGCGTCGCCGCGCCCTTCAGCGAATCCAAGCAGCAGCTCGCCACCGCGGTCGCCGAACAGATCGCGCTTGCGCTGTCTAATTTAAAACTGCGCGAAACGCTGCGCCAGCAATCGGTGCGCGACCCGCTGACCGGACTTTTCAACCGGCGCTTCCTCGAAGAAGTGCTCGACCGTGAACTGGCGCGGCTCGAAAGAAAGAACCTGCCGCTGTCGCTGATCATGATAGACGTCGACAATTTCAAGAGCTTCAACGACACCTTCGGTCACGAAGCCGGCGACGCCGTGCTGCGCGACCTGGGCGGCGTCCTGCAGCGTCATGTGCGCGGCAGCGATATTGCGTGCCGTTACGGCGGCGAGGAATTCACCATCGTGCTGCCCGAAGCCAGCGTCGAAATCGGCCGCCAGCGCGCCGAGATGCTGCGCGAAGCGGCGCGCGAACTGCGCCTCGTGCACGACGGCAAATCGCTGGGTGCCGTCACGTTGTCGCTGGGTGTGGCATGTTTCCCTGAGCACGGCCGCCGCCGCGAGCATTTGCTGCAGGTCGCCGACGCGGCGCTCTACGAAGCCAAGAACGGCGGGCGCAACCGCGTCGTCGTCAGCAACGTCAAGACGCTGCCGGTGGCCGAGTCCCTGCCGCAGCGCGACCAACGCGGTCATTGACCGCGGCCCATGCGGGCTGTTGCGGCAATTGCTCAACCAGTAACGCATCGCAATTCGCCGCGTCGAGCGCGCGCAAATTAGCGTAGAGATCGTGCGCGTAGGCCTGCGCATCGATGGGCGCGGCAATCCACGCAAGTCCGGCATGCAATGGCTGCAGCGCGCTGCGCGCGAGCACTGCCACACGTTTGCCCTGGCGCGTGAGCGTCGCCGCAAGCTCCAGCAACAGATCGCTTTCCATCACCAGTAGAGGCGTTGCCGGCGCGTAGTGCGCGGCGAGCGTGCCCGGGGCGCGCGGCGATTGCGCAGTCGGCATGGCCAAGCCCACACCCGCCGCCTGTTCGATCTCGCGCGCGGTGATATGTCCGGGACGCAACAAAACCGGCGCCGTTCCCGTTGCATCGACAACGGTCGACTCGATGCCGACATCGCTCTGCCCACCATCGACCACGAAGTCGACCGCGTCGCCGAATTCCTGCCTGACATGCTCAGCCAGAGTAGCGCTCACGCGTCCGAAGCGATTGGCCGAAGGCGCAGCGACTCCGCCACCGAATTTCTCCAGCAGCAAATGCGCGATCGGGTGAGAAGGAATACGCAAGGCGACCGTGTCCTGTCCGCCGGTCACCGCGTCACTGACACCGGGTGCACGTTTGAACAGCAGGGTCAGCGGGCCCGGCCAGAATTGCCGCGCGAGCTTTTGCGCGACGGGCGTGACTTCGCGCGCCCATTGCGGCAGCTGCGCGACGTCGGCCAGATGCACGATCACCGGATGGTCGGCGGGTCGGCCTTTGGCAGCATAGAGTTTGCGGATTGCCGCGGGATTGGATGCATCGGCGCCGAGCCCGTATACCGTCTCGGTGGGAAAAGCGACCAACCCACCGCGCGCCAGGACGGCGACGGCCTTATCGATTTCAGAATTATTCATTTAAGCGTTGAACCGCCAAGTGGGCCTTTTTGACCACCAAGGCTGTGCCCGCAGTTGTTTGGTCGATCTGCGTGCAGTTCAACCGATAACGACCGCATTTTGTTTTTACTTGGCGGCCTTGGCGGCTTGGCGATTAATCAGCTGGTCAGCAAACGCAGCACTTCTTTGTACTTGGCGGAAGTGTTGGCGAGCACGTCGGCCGGCAGATGCGGCGCGGGATTCTTTTTGTTCCACGGCTGGGTTTCCAGCCAGTTGCGCACAATCTGTTTGTCGAACGACGGCGGGCTGATGCCAGTGCGGTACTCGGCGGCCGGCCAGAAGCGCGACGAATCGGGCGTGAGGATTTCATCGATCAGAAAGAGCTTGCCAGACTCGTCAATGCCGAATTCGAACTTGGTGTCGGCGATGATGATGCCCTTGGTTTTCGCGTAAACCGCTGCTTCGCTGTAAAGCTGGATTGAAATCGCGCGTACTTTCGCCGCCATCTCGGCGCCGACGATTTTCTCCGCTTCGGCGAAGGAAATATTTTCATCATGCTGCCCCGCGGGCGCCTTGGTTGCTGGCGTGAAAATAACTTCGGGCAGTTTTTCCGCTTCTTTCAATCCGGCGGGCAGCTTGATGCCGCACACCATGCCGGTCTTCTGGTAATCCTTCCAGCCCGAACCGATGATGTAACCGCGCACCACCGCTTCTATCATCAGTGGCTTGAATTTACGCACGACCATCGCGCGGCCGGCGACCTGTTCGCGCTCATTCGCCGCCACCACCATCTCCGGCGCGATGCCGGTCAGGTGGTTCGGTATCACGTGGCCGAGTTTCTTGAACCAGTAGTTCGACATCGCGGTCAGCACTTCGCCCTTGCCCGCAATCGGGTCCGGCAGGATGACGTCGAATGCCGACAAGCGGTCGCTTTGTATGACCAGCAATTTATCGTCGCCGACGGCGTAGATATCGCGCACTTTCCCGCGATGCAGAAATTCAAGGCTTTTCAGGTTGGATTCAAACAGCGATGCGTTGCTCATGGCGTGCTTTAAGGTAATGAAGAAATGAAGTTCAGGACAATTCGGGCAGTTTGACCGCCTGCACCGCCGCTGCCTGCTTGGCGCGGAACGCCGCCAGCTTTTTCGCCAGCGCAGCGTCGTTCAATGCCAGCATCGCGACCGCAAACAGGCCTGCATTGGCCGCGCCCGCTTCGCCGATGGCGAACGTCGCGACGGGGATGCCTTTGGGCATTTGCACTATGGACAGCAGCGAATCGAGGCCCTGCAAATATTTGGACGGCATCGGCACGCCCAGCACCGGCAACGTGGTTTTCGACGCCACCACTCCAGCGAGGTGTGCGGCGCCGCCGGCGCCGGCGATAAAGCACTGTGCGCCCTGTTTCTCGAGGCCCGCCATCCACTCGATCAGCAGGTCGGGTGTGCGATGCGCGGACAGAGCGCGCGCCTCGTATGTAACGCCGAAATCTTTCAGTTGCCGTGCGACCTGCTCCATGACGTCCCAGTCGCTCTGGCTGCCCATCACTATGCCTACGGTGATTTTATTCACTGCGATTTCTCCCGAATGAAGGCCGTTATTTTAACGTATCCCGGCGCGGGCATCAGCAACCAGCGACAAGTTGACGGATAATATGCGCCGAGGAGATCGCAGCCATGTTCAGCATCGTCAGAATTGCCGCGCTCGCCGCCGGTGCGCTTTGCGCATGCGTCGCCGTGGCGCAGAATTATCCGGTCAAACCCGTGCGCGTCATCGTGTCTTTCCCGCCCGGCTCCGGCGCTGACATCGTTTGCCGCACCATTACGCCGCGACTTACTGAGGCCTACGGCCAGCAGTTTGTGGTCGATAACCGCGCCGGCGCATCGGGTAATCTGGGCTCCGAACTTGCAGCGCGCGCGGTCCCCGACGGCTATACCCTGCTGTTTACACCGGCGTCGGTCGCCAGCAGCCAGGCGCTGTATACCAAGCTTGGCTACAACCTGCAAAAAGACCTCGAACCGATTTCCATCATCGCCTCCGCGCCTTTCGTGCTGGTGGTGCATCCTTCGCTGCCGGTAAAAAACGTCAAGGACCTGATCGCGATGGCGAAGGCCAAGCCCGGCCAGTTGCTCTATGCATCAACCGGCAACGGCGGCAGCCCGCATCTCGCGTCCGAATTGTTCAAGATGCAGGCCAAGATCGACATCGTGCACATACCGTACAAGGGCACGCCGCCGGCGGTTACCGACCTGATTGCTGGCCAGGTCTCGATGATGTTCGCCAATACCCTGTCGGTGCTTCCTTACGTCAATTCCGGCCGCTTGCGCGCGCTCGCCATCAGCAGCGCCAAGCGCAGCGCAGCGGCGCCGCAACTGCCGACCATCGCCGAGGCCGGCATGCCGGGTTTCGAAGCCAGCACCTGGTTCGGCATGCTGGCGCCGACCGGCACACCGAAAGACATCGTCGTCCGGCTTAACGGCGAACTGCGGAAAATCGTGCAGACCAAGACCGTGAACGATGCGCTGATCGCGCAGGGCGCCGATCCTATCGGCAGTAGCGCGGAGGAGTTCCAGGCCCGGATCAAGTCGGACATCGAAAAATGGACGCGCACGATCAAAGCAGCGAACGTGCAGGCGGAGTAAGCCGCCATGACGGAAGTCACGCGCACGCTGGCGCGCTATCTAGTCGATTCGCAATACGCCGATATTCCTGAAGCGGTAAAACACGAGGCAGCACGCGCGCTGCTCAATTGGGCCGGCTGCGCGATCGGCAGTTCGCACCACGAGACGGTGGCATATGCGCTGGCGGCAATCACGCCATTTTCGGGCAACTCGCAAGCGGGCATCCTCGGCCGCAGCGAGCGGCTCGACATCCTGCACGCGGCGCTGATCAACGGCATCAGCTCGCACGTGCTGGATTTCGACGACACGCACGCACGCGCCATCCACCCGAGCGCACCAGTGTTGCCGGCCATCCTCGCACTCGCCGAGTGGCGCCGGATGAGCGGCAAGGATTTGGTACATGCATTCGTGCTCGGGGTCGAAGCTGAATGCCGCGTCGGGTTGTCGGTGTTTCCCGAGCATTACGAACGTGGCTGGCACATCACCGGCAGCGCGGGCGTATTCGGTGCCGCCGCCGCGGCCGGCAAATTACTGGGCCTCAACGAACAGCAAATGACCTGGGCGCTGGGCATCGCGGCAACGCAATCGTCGGGACTGCGCGCCATGTTCGGTTCGATGTGCAAAAGCCTGCATCCGGGGCACGCAGCGCACGATGGTCTCGCGGCGGCGTTTCTGGCATCAAAAAATTTCACCAGCTCCGAACGCGGGATCGAAGCGCCGCGTGGCTGGGGACATGTACTGTCGACGAAATTCGACCCGGCTATCATCACCGCGGAATTCGGCAAGCGCTATGAACTGATGTCCAATATGTACAAGCCGTTCGCGTGCGGGCTGGTGGTGCACGCGGTGATCGACGGCTGCATCCAGTTGCGCAACCAGCACGGGCTGCAACCCGGGGCGATTACGGGCGTCGAACTCACTGTATGCCCTATCGTCATGGAGCTGACCGCCATCACCGATCCGCAGACCGGACTCGAAGGCAAGTTCAGCGTGTTTCATGCCGCCGCCGCAGCGCTTGTTTTCGGCGCAGCCGGCGAAGCGCAGTTCAGCGACAGCGCCGTGCGCGACACGCGTGCGGTCGCGCTGCGCAAATGCGTTACCGTTGCGCCCGATCCCAGCCTGAGCCGGATCCAAGCGCGCGTCACCATCCGCATGAAGGATGGCCGCACACGGACGCAGCATGTCGAAAATGCGCTCGGCACGCTCGCGCGGCCGATGAGCGATGCCGACCTCGAGGCCAAGTTCCGCGGTCTGACTGACGGTATAATCAGCGCTTCCCAGACCCAAGAACTGATCCGGCTGTGCTGGTCGGTCGCTACGCTGCCGGACGCCGGCGCGATTCCGCGCACCGCCGCTGCCGCCGCCTGATTCCGACCTCGAGCAAACCCATGAAAACCAAAACTGCTCCGCAAATTTCACCGGTCATGCAGCAATTGAGTTCTTACATTGCCGCTGCGCCGAAGAAGCCGCTGCCGAAAGACGTCACGGAGAAAACCAAACACCACGTGCTCGACACTATCGCGGCGATGGTTTCGGGTTCGCGCCTGCTGCCCGGTAAAAAAGCAATTTCCTACATCAAGACCCTCGGCGGCGCGAAAGAAGCGACGGTCATCGGCAGCCGCTACGTCACCACTGCAATTAACGCAGCGCTCGCCAACGGCATGCTTGGGCACGCCGACGAGACCGACGATTCGCACGCGCCTTCGCTGTGCCATCCCGGCTGCGCAATCGTGCCCGCGGCGCTGGCAATGGCCGAACGTGAACGGCGCAACGGCACGGCAATACTGCGCGCGGTTGCGCTGGGTTACGACGTCGGCTGCCGCATCAATATGTCGCTCAACGCTTACGAGTTCCGCGAAGACGGCCACTCGACGCACAGCTTCGGCCCGATGTTCGGCGCCGCGGCGGCGGCCGGCTCGCTGTGCAATTTCGATTCGCGCCAGGTGCGTCATCTGCTGTCCTATACGTCGCAGCAGGCATCCGGCGTGTCGTGCTGGATGCGCGACGAGGAGCACATCGAAAAGGCGTTCGATTTTGGCGGCATGCCCGCGCGCAACGGCACTGCAGCGGCCTCGATGGTCGCGCATGGTTTCTCGGCGGTTGAAGACGTCTTCGCCGGCGAGCGCAATTTCTTTGTCGCATACGGCCGCGCGCCGCAACCGGAAGTGCTGGTGCGCGAACTCGGCAAGACATACGAAATCATGAATACCAATATCAAACGCTGGTCGGTGGGATCGCCTATCCAGGCGCCGCTCGACGCACTGCTCGACCTCATCCGCGAGCACAAGATCAAGGCCGACGACGTCGTAAAACTGGTGGTGCGCGTTTCGCACCAGGGCGCCAATACCGTCAACAACCGCCACATGCCGGACATCTGCATGCAGCATATGTGCGCGGTCATGCTGATCGACAGCTTCGTCACGTTCAAGTCGTCGCACGACGAAAAACGCATGCAGAACAAAAAAGTGCTTGACCTGCGCAGCCGCATCGAACTCTATGGCGACGACGAACTCACGCGCGTGATGCCGAGCCGCCAGGGCATAGTCGAGTTGAAACTGCGCAACGGCCGTGAACTGCGCCTGCACACCAAGGCCGTGCGCGGCACCAGCGACAGCCCGATGTCGCGCGCGGAAGTCGACGACAAGAGCTACGACCTGCTGGCGCCGGTGCTGGGCAAAACGCGCGCGCGCAAATTGTGCGACAGCGTGTGGAACATCGAGAAACTCACGGATGCCCGTACTCTGCGACCTTTGCTGCAGGCCTAGAACCTTTGAAAAACAATGGGCCCGCCGATGAACGCAGATAAGATCAAAAACAAAAAAAGCATTGCCGTCGGGGTTTTTCGGCGTTCATCGGCGTTCATCGGCGGTTGCACTTTTGCCTTGGCAGCAGGCGCGCAAGCGCCGGCCTACCCAAACAAACCGATCCGCATGATCGTGATTTCCGCGCCCGGCGGCAGCACCGATATTCTGTCGCGCACGCTCGGTAAATCGATGACTGAGAACATGGGCCAGACCGTCGTGCTCGACAACAAGCCCGGCGGCGGCGGCATCATAGCCACCGAGACGACGGCGAAGGCGCCGCCCGACGGCTATACGATCCTGATGTCCAACACCAGTCATTCGGTACTGCCCAGCCTGCACGCCAAATTGCCGTACGATCCGCTCAAGGATTTCGCGCCGGTGAGTCTCGTTGCGCTCACGCACAGCCTGCTGCTGGTCAATCCGTCGCTGCCGGTCAAGACGGTCAAGGACCTGATCGATCTGGCGAAGGCGCAGCCGGGCAAGCTCAATTACGCTTCGGGCACCACCGGCGCGTCCGCGCATTTCGGCGCGGAACTCTTGAAGCTGATGGCCGGCGTCAACATCGTGCAGGTCCCGTACAAAGGAACCGCGGGACAACTCACGGCACTGATCGCGGGCGAAGTGCAGATGAGCTTTGTGACGATGCCCTCAGCGCTGCCGCACGTCACCGCCGGCCGCCTGCGCGTGCTCGCGATCGGCAGCCCCAAGCGCTCGTCCAGCTTGCCCGACGTGCCGACCGTCGCGGAATCGGGTCTGCCCGGATTCGATATCGGCGCGTGGAACGGCATACTCGCGCCAGCGGGTACGCCGCCAGCGATCATCGCGCGCCTGAATGCCGAAATCGTCAAAATGACCCACGATCCCGTTGCCAAAGGACACGCATCGAGCCAGGGCGCGGAACTCGTATCCAACACGCCGCAGGAATTTACTGTTTACATCAAAGCGCAGATTGCGCGGTTTGCGCAGGTCGTCAAAGCGACCGGCATGCGCGCCGACTAACCGGGAAGAGGACCACCATGGATTTCACCTTAAGCGACGAACAAAAAATGTTTTGCGACTCGGTGCGCGGGTTTGCCGAGAAGCATCTTGCCGCAGGCGCCCTCGCGCGAGCCCATCAGGAAGCGCACCCGTGGGACGTATCGAAGCTGATCGCCCAACAGGGGCTGATGGGCATCGCGATGAAAGAAGAAGACGGCGGTCAGGGCGGCACGCTGATGGACGCCATACTCGCCATCGAAACCGTCGCGCAGGTGTGCCCGCGCAGCGCCGACGTCATCCAGGCCGGGAACTTCGGGCCGGTGCGCGTGCTTGCCGAGTACGGCACGCGCGACCAGAAAGACCGTTACCTCAAGAAAATTCTCGCTGGCGAATCGGTGATCACGGTCGGCATGACCGAGCCCGAAGCCGGCAGCGCGGTCACGGACCTCACGACTTCGGCCAAGCCCGACGGTGCAGGCTTTCGTGTCAACGGCACGAAAGTGTTTCAAACCCACGCTTCGTACGCAGAAGTGATGCTGACCTATGTACGCTTCGGTCCTGGCGTGGGCGGCATCGGCTCGGTGCTGATCCCGCGCGACGCAGAAGGCTTCAAGCAGGGCGCGCCGTCGAAATTCCTCAATGGCGAAGACTGGGTGCAGACCTATCTCGACAACGTCTATGTCGGGCCCGAGAACGTCATGCTGAAAGAAGGCGGCTTCAAGAAACAGATCGCGGGCTTCAACGTCGAGCGCATCGGCAACACTGCGCGTTCGCTTGCGTTCGGCCGTTACGCCTACGAGCAGGCGCGCCAATGGGCCATGCAACGCAAGCAGTTCGGCCGCCCGCTGTGCGATTTCCAGGGCCTGCAATGGAAATTCGCCGACATGAAAATCAAGCTCGATGCGGGGCAACTGCTGATTTACCGCGCGGTCGCCAACGCCATCGATGGCATTCCCTCGGCGGAAGACACGGCCATCGCGAAAGCCTTCTGCAACCAGGCCGGTTTCGATATCTGCAATGAAGCAATGCAGGTCATGGGCGGCATGGGCTATACGCAGGAAACGCTGGTCGAATACTGTTTCCGCAAATGCCGCGGCTGGATGATTGCCGGCGGCTCCATAGAGATCCTGAAGAACCGCATCGCCGAAAGCGTGTTCGAGCGCTCGTTCTCGCAGCGGCCGCCCAAGGAAAAATAAAAGCTGAACCGCAAAGGACGCGAAGGACGCAAAGGTAAAAAAGAACAATTCCAGCGTTGATTCGGGTCTGTTTCGTTCACACAAGTAAAGACAAAAGTGTTTGGTTTCCTTGGCGTCCTTCGCGGTTAAAGACTTTTGAGGGTTTTAACATGTCCGTTTCACGTTTAGCTCAAGCCTTATTCGAACCGAAGACGGTCGCACTGATCGGCGCGTCCGGTGACGCTAAGAAAAACACGTCCCGTCCGCAGCGCTTTTTGCGCAAGCACGGCTATAAAGGCCGCATCGTGCCGGTCAATCCCGGCCGCGACGAGATCTTCGGCGAGAAAGCCTATCCCGACTTGATGTCGGTGCCGGAGGCCATCGAGCACGCATTCATCATGGTGCCGCGCGACGCGGTCGCCGCTGCCATCAAGCAATGCGTCGAAAAGAAAGTGCTGACCGCGACAATTTATAGCGACGGTTTTGCTGAAACCGGCGACGAAGGCCGCCGCATGCAGGAAGAAGTGATGGCCATCGCGCGCGCGGGCAATGTGCGCGTGCTCGGGCCGAACTGCATAGGCATACTCAGCATACAGCCGTCGTTTGCGTTGTCGGTCAACGCGGTGCTGGAAATGGACCACATCAAGCCAGGGCCGTTCGCGATCGTTTCGCAGTCGGGCAGCATGACCGGCGGCCTGCTGTCACGCGGGCTCGGTCGCGGCGCCGGGTTCTCCAAATTAATTTCGGTCGGCAACGAAGCCGACATCGGCGTGGGCGAACTGACCGACATGCTGGTCGACGATCCGCATACCGGCGCCATCCTGCTGTTCCTCGAAACGCTGCGCGATGCCGACCGGCTCGCATACGCGGCGCGGCGCGCTTATGCGGCGAACAAACCTGTCATCGTGTACAAACTCGGCCGCTCCGATATCGGCCAGGACCTTGCGGCATCGCACACGGGCGCGCTGGCCGGCGCCGATGAAGTCGCAGACAGCTATTTCCGCGCGCACGGCATGCTGCGCGTCGACATGCTGGAGACCCTGTTTGAACTGCCGGCACTGATCGCCGGGCAAAAGCCTGCCTCGCGCCACCGTGTCGCGGTAATGACCACCACTGGCGGCGGCGCTGCCGCGGTCGTCGACCGTTTAGGCACTTTTGGCGTCGATGTCGTAGCACCCAGCGACAAGGTCGTCGATAACCTCGCCGCAAAAAAAATCATCATCCCGCGCACGCGGCTCACCGACCTGACGCTCGCCGGCGCCAAAAAAGAAATCTACAGCGCAGTGCTCAACGAACTGCTCGCTTCCGATCACGCCGAACTGGTGCTTGCCGTAGTCGGCAGCTCCGCTGCGCTGCATCCGCAAATAGCCATCGAACCGATTGCGGAAGCGGACCGGCGTGGCAAACCGCTCGCGGCCTTTCTCGCGCCGCACGCCGAAACCTCTTTGGGCTTGCTCACCAACGCTGGTGTCGCAGGTTTTCGCACGCCTGAATCGTGCGCCGATGCGATACGCGCGTGGCGCGACTGGACCGCACCGGTCGAAATGCCTGCGGCCGATGCGAAAAGACTCGCCGCGGCCGGCGCGCTGCTGAAGGCCATGCCCGGCAGCCAGATCAACGAGTACGATGCGTGCAAAGTCTTCGCGGCGCTTGGCATCCCGCATGCAGCAACCGCGGTCATTGAAAAACCTGAGCAGGCCGCGGGCATTGAGTTTCCGGTTGTCGCAAAAATCCTCTCGCCCGACATCCTGCACAAGACCGATGCCGGCGGCGTGGTGCTCAACATCGCCGACGCCGCGGCGCTGAAAGCTGCGGCCACCCAGATCCTGACGCGCGTCAAAGCCAAACACCCGGCCGCGAAAATCAACGGCATCCTCGTCCAGCGCATGGAAAAAGGCCTTGCCGAAGTGATCCTCGGTTTCCGCCGCGATCCGCAAGTCGGGCCAGTGGTCGTGCTGGGCGCCGGCGGCGTGCTGGCAGAAATCTATAAAGACATCGCCATCCGCATCGCACCCGTCAGCCTCGCCACCGCCCAAGCGATGATTGAAGAAGTGCGCGGGCTGGCGGTGATTCGTGGCTACCGCGGGTTACCGCAAGGTGATTGCGCGGCACTCGCCGCCGCTGTCGTCGCCATGTCGCAACTCGCCGCCCTCGATGGCCGCACCGTCAATGAAGCCGAAATCAATCCGCTTATCGTAAAACCAGAAGGACAAGGTGTCGTTGCGGTGGACGGTCTCATCGTCTTCCACGACAATTAGGGTCTTAGAAGCAATCTCTAAAATTTCAAGCAACCGCGGACGAACGCAGATAGAGCCAGGATCTCAAGAGGGCCGGGTCGGCGAAAATGTATCGGCGTTGATCAGCGGTTACACGCCTTTCGGTTTTTGAGGCCCGTTCTTAATCAGTACCGTTGCAAGGAGGAAGATCATGCTGTCCCAACAACTCGCCGATTACGCCGTCAAGGAACAAACATCCAAACTGCCGGCCAATGTCTGGCATCACGCCAAGCGCGCGGTCATCGATTGGTATGCGGCTCTGCTGCCGGGCAGCCTGGTTGCGCCCGCCACGGTGCTGGAACAGGCGATGGCAGAAGATCTCGATCACGGCAATGCGCGGCTCGCATCCGGCCGCCGCGCAACATTGCGCGCGGCGGCGATGATCAACGGCGCCGCTTCGCACTCGGTGGAATTCGACGATATTTATCGCGACGCCGGCTACCATCCGGGCAGCCCGGTAATCTCGGCCGCGCTCGCCGCCGCGCAGTCGACCGGTGCGTCTGGTGAAAAATTTTTGCGTGCCGTGATCGTCGGTTATGAAACCTCGACGCGCATCGGCGAAGCGATCATGCCTTCGCATTACAAATTCTGGCATACGACCGGCACAGTCGGTTCGTTCGGTGCCGCTGCGGCGGTGGCCACCGTGCTGGGTTGCAACCGCGACCAGATCGCGCATGCGCTCGGTACCGTCGGCTCATTTGCCTCGGGACTGCAGCAGGCGTTCCGCTCGCAATGCATGACCAAGCCCCTGCACGGCGGCCACGCCGCCGACGTCGGCGCGATGGCGGCAATGGGCGCCGCCAAAGGCCTGACCGGCGCGCTCGACATGCTCGAAGGCGAAGTCGGTTTCGGCGCCGCCATGAGCGTGAACCCCGACTGGAGCAAGGCAACCAAAGATCTCGGCGTCGATTACCACATCACGCGCGTGACCTTTAAGAACCACGGCTGCTGCGGACACACGTTCGCGCCCATCGACGGCGCGCTGCACCTGCAGAAGACGCATGGCTTCACGTGGCGCGACATTAAGCGCGTGAAAATCGCTACCTACAAGGCCGGCACAGACATCACGGACAACGCCAACCCTGAAGGCGAATACCAGGCCAAGTTCAGCCTGCAGTACGTGACGGCGCATGCGCTCGTACATGGCAGCGTGCGGCTGGTCGCGTTCGCGCCCGAGCGGCTGCTTGATCCGGACGTGCGTGCCGTGCTCGCCAAAGTCGAAGTCAGCGCAGACCCCGTGCTGTCGAAAGGCTATCCCGGCCAGCGCGCCGCGCACGTCGAGATTGAATTGAACGACGGCCGCGTGTTCAAACACTTCCAGCCGACACGCAAAGGCGATCCCGAGATGCCACTCACGGATGACGAAGTGAACGAAAAATTCCTCGAACTCGCGATGCCGGTGATCGGCGATCCGGCCTCGCGCGAATTGTTGACGGCGCTGTGGGCGCTCGACAAACGGCCTGACGCGATATTCGATTTCACTGCCCGCCCGCACGCACGCGCTGCCGGTTAAGGGGCGCGCCATGCGACGCCTCGCTCCTGCTTTCGCTGCAGTATTGCTTTGCTGCGGCACGGTCTGCGCGCAAAACTATCCAAGCAAGCCGATCCGTTTCATCCTGCCGTTTCCACCCGGCGGCGGCACCGATACGCTGGCGCGCATCGTCGGCCAGAAACTCGGCGAGAACCTCGCCCAGACCATCGTGCTCGATAACCGGCCGGGCGCGGGCGCCAACATCGGCGCCGAGATTGGAGCGCACTCGGTTCCCGACGGCTACACGCTGGTCATGGGCAACATCGCGCACGCGATCAACATGACTCTTTACAAGAAGCCGGGATACGACATCGTCACGGATTTCGCGCCCATCACGCTGCTCGCTTCTACGCCCAACATACTCGTCGTGCACCCGTCCGTCGCCGCCAAATCGGTGCAGGAGCTGATCGCGCTGGCAAAGGCCAGGCCCGGCCAGCTTAACTATGCGTCGTCGGGCAGCGGCAGCTCGGCCCACCTCGCGGCGGAGCTTTTCAAAAACCTCGCCGGCGTCAACCTCACGCACGTGCCGTATAAAGGCGGCGGACCGGCGGTGACCAGCCTGGTCGGTGGTGAAACCGTGGTGGGATTCGCGACCGCGCCGTCGGTGCTGCCGCAAATCAAGGCCGGCCGGCTGCGCGGCCTGGCAGTGACGACGTTGAAGCGCACTGCCGCCGCGCCGGAACTGCCGACGATCGCTGAAAGCGGCATCGCCAACTACGACGCCAACACCTGGTATGGCGCGCTCGCTCCCGCCAAAACTGCGCCAGCCATCATCACGCGGCTGCACGGCGAATTCATCAGGATCATGCAGTCGCCCGATATCATCGAGCGCATCGCGGTGCTCGGTTACGAGCGCTCGACCACCACGCCGCAGGAATTCGCCGCCTACATCAAGTCCGAAGTCGACAAGTGGGGCAAAGTCATCAAAGCAGCGGGCATACTCGCGGATTGAAACGGTAATGGAATGACGCTTGCCCGAGAGCTTGCCCGCTACGCGATTACTGCAACCGATGCCGGAATTCCGGCCGCGGCGCTGCACGAAGCAAAACGTTCGCTCGTCAACTGGATAGGCTGCGCCGTCGGCGGCTCGACGCATCCCGCAGTCGATAAAACCATTGCGGCGCTGCTGCCGTTTGCAGCCGGCAATCAATGCTCCATCCTCGGCCGGCACGAACGCACCGATGCCCTGCATGCTGCACTGATCAACGGACTCTCGGCGCACGTGCTCGATTTTGACGACACGCATTTGCGCACGCTGCTACACCCGAGCGTCCCGGTTGCGTCTTCGCTGCTGGCGCTGGCCGAGCGCCAGCCGATGAATGGCCGCGACTTCTTACTGGCGTTCATCGTCGGCGTCGAAATCGAATGCCGCATCGCCAACGCCATCTGGTTCGCGCATAACTCGCATTGGTACATCACCGGCACTGCCGGAGTCTTCGGTGCCGCCGCCGCTTCCGCGCGCGTGCTCGGACTCGATGAAGACCAGACCACGCACGCCCTCGGCATTGCCTGCGCGCAGGCGGCGGGCACGCGCGAAATGGCCGGCACCATGACCAAAGCTTTTATTCACGGCCGCGCTGCGCAAAACGGCCTGCTTGCCGCGCTACTGGCGCAGCAAGGTTTCACCGCTGCCGAATCGAGCCTCGAAGGGCCGCATGGCTTCGCCAACGTGCTGGCTCCTGAACACGACCTCAAGGCGATTGCTGCCGGCCTCGGCACCACGTACGAAATTCTGCAAAACAGTTACAAGCCTTACGCCTGCGGGGTCGTCGCCCACCCGGTGATAGACGCCTGCATACAGTTGCGCAACGAGCATCAGTTGCGTGCGGCAGACATCGAGCGCGTGGCGCTGCGCGTCAGTCCGCGCGCGCTCGAACTCACCGGTATCCAGTCGCCGCCGAACGGGCTCAAATCCAAGTGGAGCATCTACCACTCCGCAGCGGTGGCGCTGGTCGACGGCACCGCCGGTGAGCACCAGTACACCGACGAGCGGGTCAACGCTCCTGAAATTCGCGCCCTGCGTGCCAGCATCATTGCTACGGCGGATGCGCAACTCAAGGAAATCGCCGCCATAGTCACCGTCACGCTGAAAAACGGCAAGACGCATACCAAGCTCGTGGAAAAGGTCATCGGCAGCGCGGAGAATCCGATGAGCGATGGCGATCTCGAAAACAAATTGCGTGGACTGGCGCAAGGCATACTGCCGGAAGCGCGGACCGCGGCGCTGATTGCGCTGACCTGGCGCGTCGCCGAACTCGATGATGTGACTCAACTCGCGCGCGCGGCATCGCCCGAATAGAAAACCGCAGGAAAAAAGGAGAAGTCAATGGAAAAAGTAACGACCAGACTACGCAAGTTAATGTCAGGCCCCGGCTGTCTCGTCGCACCCGGTGTGGCAGACGGCCTCGCCGCGCGGCTCGTCAAACTGGCGGGATTCGAAGCCGCTTATATGACGGGCTTCGGCACCAGCATCACACGCCTCGGCATGCCTGACGTCGGCCTGCTGACCGCAACCGAGATGATCGACAACGCAAGCCGCATCGTCGATGCGTGCGAACTTCCCGTGGTAGCCGATGCCGACACCGGCTACGGCAATCCGATTAACACGCGCCGCACCATCCGCGACTACGAAAAAGCCGGTGTCGCCGGCGTGCACATCGAAGACCAGGGCTGGCCCAAGCGTTGCGGCCATCTCGCCGGTAAACGCGTGATTCCGACCGCGGAGATGGT
Source organism: Bordetella parapertussis (assembly GCA_945870465.1). The sequence goes on from CAMBSS010000009.1 coordinate 46,277, forward strand.
GGCGAAAATTAAAGCGGCGTGCGATGCGCGACGCGATCAGGACTTCGTGATCATCACGCGCACCGACGCGATTGCGATCGAAGGCATCGATGCAGCGTTGGAGCGCGGCGAGCGTTATCGCGAAGCCGGCGCCGACGTGCTGTTTATCGAAGCGCCGGTCGGCCGCGCCGAGGTCGACCGCGTGTCTAAACACTTCAAAGGCGTGCCGCTGCTCTACAACATGGCATCCAGCGGCAAGACACCCGATTTGCCGGCCGACGAACTCGGCAAACTCGGCTTTCGCATCGCGATCTATCCGAACTGGGTCATCCTCGCCGCGATTCCCGCGATGCAGAACATGCTCGCTGAACTGAAGCGCACCGGCTCGGTCGCGCATATGCGCGACAAGGTCGCGACGTTCAAGCAGTTCACGGAAATTGCCGGACTGCCGGATATCATGGAACTCGAAGAACGCTACGGCCTGCCCGAAGACCAGCGGGCGAGTTTGTAACTAGAACCCATCTCAAAAATACAAAAGCGACAATCAGCCGCAGATACACGCAGATAAAACTCCAAGACCACCCTCTAACAAACGTTAAGCACTTTGAACTGATCTGCGTTCATCTGCGTTTATCTGCGGCTCCGAACTGTTTTTGAGACAGCTTCTAGCTAGTCGCCCACGCACCGTCGATAGGCACGGACGCGCCCGTGATGTTCGCTGCGCCGTCGCCGCATAAGAACACGCCAAGCGCTGCCACTTCCGCCGGCATGATGGGACGGCGGCTCGGCTGGCGCACATCAACCAGGGTTTTAAGCGCTTCCTCGCGCGTCTGTTTGTGCTCCGCCATCTGGCGCGCGATCTGGCGCTCGGCGTGCGGTGTCAGCACCCAGCCCGGCGCGATCGCATTGCAAGTCACGCCGGTCGTAGAACATTCGAGCGCAACGGCGCGCGTCATGCCGACGATCGCCGCCTTGGTCGTCATGTAGTCGATACGGTCCTTGACCAATTTGGTCGCGTGGATGGAAGCCATATTGATGATGCGGCCCCAGTTGCGTTTTTTCATTTCAGGCAGCGCGAGACGTATGGTGTGAAATGCCGCCGACAGGTTCACCGCCAGCGCTAAATCCCATTTATCGACAGGGAACGCTTCGACCGGCGCGTAGTGACGCGTCACGGCGTTGTTGATCAGGATATCGACCGCGCCGAAACGTTTAAGCGCCGCGTTGATCATCTTCTCGACATCGGCCGGTTTGCCGACGTCAGCAGCATCGTAAACAACTTCAGTGCCGCTTTTCGCAATGTCTTTGCGCAGCTTCTCGATATCGGCCGCTTCGCCGAACCCGTTGAGCACGATGTTGCAGCCTTCCGCAGCGAACGCCCGTGCGAACGCTTCGCCGATGCCACCGGTCGAACCGGTGATCAATG
>CAMBSS010000010.1 GCA_945870465.1 Bordetella parapertussis
TAGCGCTTTCCCCCGTCGCTGTCGATCGTGCGGTTAGACGGCATTTTTCCATACCTTCGAAATGCCAGCGTACTCGAATTCCGCCTGAGCTTTGGCCTCACTCACTGATAAATGCCATGTGTCCGTAAGCACCTGCCACTCGCGATCGCAGTAGAACAAGTAGAAACTCGTTTCGCTTTCAACTATCGCCAGTGCGCTCGCTGACGGAATGATCCCCTCGGGCCCACTATGAACTGTGGCTCCGGTAGGGCGAATAGTTCCGTCAACTACAGCGGTTGCAATCACTTTGGCACCGTCGAGTTCAGATGGAGCTGCAGTCATTTTCCTGCCGTCTAATTAGAATTAGTTGGTAAAAATTATGCGGGACATATGCGCAAGCCGAAATTATCCGCCTATTTGTAACAGACAGCCCCTTTGACATGGCATTCGCCAAATAATCACCGCATGATGAACGGATTCGGCACTTCCTTCGCGGTCGAGATCCAGACGCTCTTGGTCTGCAGGTATTCCTTGATCATCTCCTGGCCGCTTTCACGGCCAAGGCCGCTGCGTTTGTAGCCGCCGAAAGGGGAGAGGTAGCTGACTGCGCGGTAGGTATTGACCCAGACGGTGCCGGCCTGAAGTTTTTCCGCCATCAGGAAGGCGCGGCGCATGTTCTGCGTCCACACGCCGGCGGCGAGGCCGAAGACGACGTCATTGCCGATGGCGATGGCTTCTTCTTCGTCCTTGAACGGGATCACCGACAGCACAGGGCCGAATACTTCTTCCTGCGCGATGCGCATCGAATTCTTGACGCCGGTAAATATGGTCGGTTCGACGAACCAGCCGTCACCGCATTCCGGGCGTGTTGCTTTCGCGCCGCCCAGTGCAGTCTTCACGCCTTCTGCTTTTGCGATGTCGATGTAGCTCAATATCTTTTTGTATTGCGGCTGGTTGGTGACGGGGCCCACCTGAGTGTCGAGGCTCATCGGATTGCCCATTTTTGCGGTCTTGGCGAACGCGACGAGTTTCTCGACGAATTGATCGTGGATCGATTGCTGCACCAAGAGGCGCGAACCCGCGATGCAGGTCTGGCCGGTCGCGGCGAAGATGCCCGAGATCGCGCCTTTGACCGCATTGTCGATTTCGGCGTCGTCGAACACGATGTTCGGCGACTTGCCGCCGAGTTCCATACTGACCTTCTTCAGTCCTTTGGCAGCAGCTTCGTAAATCTTCTGGCCAGTGGCATCCGAACCGGTGAATGCAATCTTGGCGACCAGCGGATGTTCGACCAGCGGCGTGCCGACTTCAGGTCCGAAACCGGTGACGACGTTGACGACACCCTGCGGAAAGCCTGCTTCTTCGATGAGCTTCATGAATTCGAGCAATGACGCTGACGTGTATTCAGACGGCTTCAGCACCATGACGTTGCCGGCCGCGAGCGCGGGAGCGAGTTTCCACGCGGTCAGCAGCAGCGGCGAATTCCACGGAATGATGGCGCCCACCACGCCGAGCGGCTCGAAGCGCGTGTAGTTGAAGGTGTCGGGCTTGTCGATCGGAATGACCTGACCTTCGATCTTGTCGGCGAGCCCGCCATAGTAGTAATACCACTGCGCCATGTAGGCCGTCTGCGCGCTCATTTCGGCGAACAGCTTGCCGTTGTCGCGCACTTCGATTTCGGCGAGGGCCTTCGATTTGTCCAGAATCAGGTCGCCGAGTTTGCGCAGCAGCGCGCCGCGCCGGCTCGCCGTCATCTTCGGCCATTCGCCGGACGTGAAGGCCTTGCGCGCCGCCTGCACCGCGCGATCGATGTCCTCAGCGTTGCCGCGCGGTATCAGCGCCCACGGCTTGCCGGTGAACGGATTGTGGCTTTCAAAATGCTGGCCGGACGCGGAACTTACCCACTGACCGTCGATATACATTTTGTAAGTGACTAGCGTGCCTGACGCGGTCTTCATATGTGTATTCCGTGAGGAGAAAGGGGTGAGGGGGTAGTGAGCAATCCCTGCTTGACTATCTCGGACAGCGCACGCAATTGCCGACGGTTCATAAGCGATCTGGGGTGCTGTCCGAAGTGCTTGCGCCCAGCCCGGCAGATACCCTGCTTCCGGCAGTTCGCAGTAGTTTGAGCAATGGCGCGATACGGCCGCGGGCGCGTATGGTGGGCATTACGATATTGAGGCTGTAGCGCGCCGTGTCATCGGCGCCAAACAGGGGCACCGACAGAGCGCTCAACCCCGGCACGCTGCCGCCGTGGGAGACTGCGAATTGCTGTTTTCGCACATTGTGGAGTATGGACAACAGATCACGTTTTGAATGGCGCACACGCCGCGCTACTGCGGGCAGCATACGGTCCAGTTCTTTGTCCGGCAGGTGCGCCATCAGGATCAACGATGCCGCGCCCAAGCCCAGCGGAGCGCGCTCGCCGGGACGATTGAGGCTCATCAAAGGGGCTGGTGTGGTGAACACGTCGAGGCAAATAAAATCCTGCGCTTCGGCGGTAAACAGAGTGACGCTTTCGCCCGCGGTCCTGGCGAGATTGCCCATGACCGGACGCGCTATTTGGCATACATCCAGCGAACTTTGCGCAAGCCCGCCCAGGCGCACGAATGCCAGCGACAGGCAATACCTCTGGTCTTCGAGTCGCACCAGGTAACCAAGGTCTTCCAGCGTCCTGACCAGCCTGAACGTGGTGGATTTGGCTAGTTTCAGCGCGTTCGCAATCTCCTGTAGCGACAGCTTGGGCTGTGCCATCGAAAAGCAATCAAGAACTGAAAATGAACGTCTGATTGTTCGCATGTCTCCTCGCTGCTTTGCAAGTACATTGCCTGCAAGAAAAGTATTGTAGCCGCTGTCGTGCTCGCGTGGCTGTGCCGCGTAATCTGCGTCGTGTCCTCCGGGTTCCACAGCATGGAACCGGTGCCGAAGCTCTATCAGGGCGTGTAACCTGCAACTTCTGCGCAGTCCTCCATAACATAAGGTTCGCATGACGACACCTATTTTGAAAAATATCCGTGTGCTGGATCTCTCGCGGGTTCTGGCAGGGCCATTGTGCGGCCAGTTGCTCGCGGATCTGGGCGCTGATGTTATCAAGGTTGAACGTCCAGGAAGCGGCGACGACAGCCGCGCTTGGGGCCCGCCATATCTGGCCGACGCCGGCGGCGAGCCTACCGCGGAATCCGCTTTTTACTGCGCTTACAACCGGGGCAAGCGCTCGATTACCATCGACCTCGGCAAGCCGGCAGGGCGTGATCTCGTCAAGCAGTTCGCTGCTTCGTGCGATGTCGTGCTTGAGAACTATAAAGCCGGGACGCTCGAACGGTACGGGCTCGGCTACGACGAGCTTTCGAAATGTAATCCCAGACTGATTTATTGTTCAATCACGGGCTTCGGCCAGACCGGGCCGTACCGATCGCGGCCGGGGTACGACACTATCATCCAGGCGATGGGCGGCCTGATGAGTATTACGGGATTGCAGGAAGGCGCGCCGGGCGCAGGTCCCGTCAGGGTAGGCATTGCCCTGACCGACTTCATGACCGGGCTCTACGCCACTATTGCAGTGCAATCCGCGTTGTTGCGTCGCGCCGAGACCGGGGCGGGGCAGAATATCGATCTTGCGCTCATGGATGTTCAGGTGTCGGCGCTGTCCGCCGTGGCCATGAATTATCTGGTGTCCGGGCACGTTCCGGCGCGTCGCGGCAACCGGCTGCCGACTGTTTATCCGAGCGATGCGTTTCGCTGCCAGGACGGGTATTTGATGGTGATAGTGGGCAACGACCAGCAGTTCAAGCGATTTTGCGAGACTGCCGGAATAGGCAACCTCGTTACAGATCCCCGATTTCAAACCAACGCAGTGCGGGTCAAGCACGCAGATACGCTGTCGGCGCTGATTTCGCAAGCTCTTGCAACGCGGCGTGTCGACGAATGGCTGCCGCTGTTCGAGAAAGCCGATGTGGCGTGCGGCCCGATCAACAATATCGCGCAGGTGTTCGCGGATCCGCAGGTGGTAGCGCGGCAGATGCTGATCGAGCTCGCGCATCCACTTTCCGGAAAAATCCCGGGCATCGCCAATCCGATCCGGTTTTCGGAGAGCCCAATTCAGTATGACCGTGCGCCGCCGTTGCTCGGGCAGCATACTGCCGAAGTGCTCGAAGAAATTTTGGGCCTGAAAGAGTCCGAGATCGTGGCGCTGAAAGCCAGCGGCGCGATCGGTTGATAATTGCTACGAAAGGAACGTGATGGTCAAAGAGAACAGCATCGTGAAAGTCCGGCTCGAAGATCGCCCCCAAGGGCAGGTTGCGTACGTGACCGTTGATAACGTCGAACACCGTAACCGGCTCGGGAAGAGCGGCAAGGACGACCTCGTGGCCGCGTTCACGCAGCTTGCCGCAAATGAGAACCTGCGCGTAGCAGTGCTCACGGGCGGCGGCGAGAAGTCGTTCATCGCGGGCTCCGACATTTCGGAAATGCAAAAGCAGGATGTCGCCGGCCAGCGCATCGTCGGCACCAAGACGCATCTTGCGTGCGATGCGATCCGGCAATTGCCCGTGCCCGTACTGGCGCGAATCAACGGCTACTGCCTTGGCTCAGGCATGGAGCTCGCCGCAGCGTGCGACATGCGCGCCGCCGCCGACCACGCAAAGTTCGGCATGCCGGAGGTCAAGTTCGGCCTGCCGTCGGGCATGGAGGCTTGTTTGCTGCCGTTGCTCGTGGGCTGGGGCAAGGCCAACGAGCTCGTGCTGACGGGCGAGATGATGGACGCGCCGGAAGCCTTTCGCTGCGGGTTTCTCGAGCGGATGGTGCCGGCTGCCGAGCTCGATGCGGTGATCGAAAAATGGGTCGTGTCGATCTGCGCGGCGGGTGCGCGCGCGGTGCGGCTGCAAAAATCGTTGGTGCGCGACTGGGAGCGTATGTCAATTCGTGATGCGATACATCGCGGGATCCAGGTGTGCGCGGAATCGCGCAGCACGGACGAGCCCGTGCGGTTGATGCAGGCATTCATCGATCGCAAGAAAGGTAAATAAAAGCGCACCCCGCCGCCTCGTGCCCAGCAGGGGCGGGGCGCGACAAGACTAACTGAGCGAGGAGACAAGCATGAAACTCTTAGGATTTGCCGTACTCGGCGCTGGCCTTGCAACGGTGGCCAGCACTTATGCCATCGCTGCTGCCGCGCCGGCTTATCCGACGAAGCCCATCCGCTTCGTCGTACCCGCGCCGCCCGGCGGGGGTACGGACGCGGTCGCGCGCATAGTGGGTCAAAAGCTCAGCAGCTCGGTGGGCCAGCCGGTGGTCGTCGACAATCGAGCGGGCGCCAGTGGAAATATCGCTGCGCGACTGGTGGCGGATGCTATACCGGACGGCTACACCTTGTTCGTGGTGTTCGCGAGCCACGCGACCAACCCGAGTCTCTTCAAAGACCTGGGTTACGACCCGATCAAGGACTTTTCCCCGATCACTCGCTTGACCGGGTTGCCATATCTGTTGATCGTGCACCCCTCTTTGCCCATCAAGAATGTGAAAGAGCTGGTCGCGCTCGCCAAGAGTACCAAGGGCGGACTGAGTTATGCCTCGGCGGGCGCCGGCTTGACCGGGCACCTCGCCATGGAATTGCTCAAGGAAGTCGGCGGCTTCGATGCCGTTCATGTCGCGTATAAAGGCGGGGCTTTGGCCGCCATCGATGTGGCCGGCGGCCGGGTCTGCTGTTTCTTCGCGAGCGCCCCTTCCGCGCTGCCGCAAGTGCAGAGCGGCAAAGTCCGCGTGATTGCGGTGTCGACCAAAGAGCGTTCGCCGCTGGTGCCGGACGTTCCAACTGTCGCCGAACAGGGTTACCCCAATTACGATGTTGTGAGTTGGTACGGGCTGCTGGGCCCCGCTCGCCTGCCCAAAAACGTGGTCGGATTTCTACACAAGGAAGTTCTTGGCCTGCTGCGAAACGACGACGTGATCAAGCAACTCGCGGCGGTGGGTGCATCGCCGGCGCCGTCGGCAACGCCGGCGGAATTCGGCGCGTACATTCAGTTGGAAATCGACACCTGGGGCAAAGTCATCAGGCGGGCGGGGATCACGGCGCAGTGATGCGGTAACCGAACCGGTTACACTACTGCTTCAAGTGTCCGTAACAAGGTGCCAAAAGCTGCATTCGCAGCTTAAAATGTATCTGTTGCGGCAATATACGGGTTCTTGAGCCGCATCCAATACCTACTTGTACTGACCGCCGATGACTTCGACCACAGACTCCGCAGATCTCTACGCCGAATTGCGCGAAGCATTGCGCGCTTTGTGCAAAGAGTACGACAGCGCCTACTGGCAAAAGGTGGACGAGGCGCGCGGATATCCCGACGCGTTCGTCGAGGCGCTGACCAAGGCGGGCTGGCTGGCCGCGCTGATACCGGAGCAGTTCGGCGGCTCAGGTCTCACACTCGCCGAAGCGTCCGTGATCATGGAAGAGATCAACCGGTCCGGCGGCAACTCGGGCGCGTGCCACGGCCAGATGTACAACATGAATACCCTGCTGCGCCACGGCTCGGACGAGCAAAAGCGCATGTATCTGCCCAAGATCGCAACGGGTGAGCTGCGGCTGCAGTCGATGGGTGTCACCGAGCCCGGCGCCGGCACCGATACGACCAAGCTCAAGACCACTGCGGTCAAAAAGGGTGATCGCTACGTGGTGAACGGGCAGAAGGTTTGGATATCGCGCGTCCAGCATTCGGAACTCATGATCCTGCTTGCACGAACGACGCCGCTCGAAGAGGTCAAGAAAAAGTCCGAGGGCATGTCGATATTCATGGTCGATTTGCGCGAAGCGGTCGGTCATGGCCTGACGGTGCGGCCGATCCGCAATATGGTCAACCACGAAACCAACGAACTCTTTATCGACAATCTGGAAATCCCCGCCGCCAACCTGATCGGCGAGGAGGGCAAGGGCTTCAAGTACATACTCGACGGCCTGAACGCCGAGCGCATCCTGATCGCGGCGGAATGCATAGGCGACGGTTACTGGTTCATCGACAAGGGCACCGCGTACGCGAAAGAGCGCGTGGTGTTCGACCGGCCGATCGGCAAAAATCAGGGTGTTCAGTTTCCGTTAGCACGCGCGTACGTCAACGTCGAGGCGGCGAACCTGATGCGTTTCAAGGCTGCCGCGTTGTTCGATGCCGGTCAGGCCTGCGGCGCGGAAGCCAACATGGCGAAACTGCTTGCTGCGGATGCTTCGTGGGAAGCAGCCAACGTCTGCCTGCAAACCCACGGCGGATTCGGCTTTGCCGCCGAGTACGACGTCGAGCGCAAATTCCGCGAAACACGGCTCTACCAGGTGGCGCCGATATCGACGAATTTGATACTTTCGTATATCGGCGAGCACGTTTTGGGCCTGCCGCGCTCATTCTGAGCGCGGCGGAGAGGCGAGAGGGGAGAGGAGAGAGGCGTGACGCGACAGCAATTAGATGGAAAATCTTCCTGTACAACGAGCGCACTCGAGACTGAGCCGGGGGCTTTAGTTCTCCTTTCGCCTCTCGCCTCTCGCCTTTCATTTCATCGATGAGCGGAGTGCGTCCTCTCGATGGAATCACCGTCGTTGCGCTCGAGCAGGCGGTCGCTGCGCCGTTCGCGACGCGGCAGCTGGCCGACCTTGGCGCGCGCGTGATCAAAATCGAGCGTCCCGGCGTCGGCGACTTTGCGCGCGACTACGATCAGACGGTCAAAGGCCTGTCGGCGTACTTCGTGTGGCTCAACCGTTCCAAGGAAAGCCTCACGCTGGACGTGAAGCACGCGCAGGCAAAAGACATACTGGCGCGCCTCATCGCCAAGGCCGACGTATTCATCCAGAACCTCGCGCCGGGCGCGGCGGGCCGGCTGGGACTAGACGCGACAACGCTGTTGGCAAAGCATCCGCGCCTGATCGTGTGCGACGTCTCGGGCTACGGCGACAGCGGCCCGTACGCGCACAAGAAAGCGTACGATCTGCTGATTCAAAGCGAAGCAGGCGTGTTGTCGGTGACGGGCACGCCGGAGACTCAGGCTAAAGTCGGTATTTCCATCGTCGACATCAGTGCCGGGATGTACGCGTACTCCGGCATCCTGACGGCGCTCTATCAACGCGAAAAAACCGGCAAAGGCACGCGCGTCGACGTGACCATGTTCGAATCACTCGCCGAATGGATGTCGCATCCGCTGAATTACACCCACTTCAGCGGCAAGGCGCCGCGGCGCAGCGGGCCCGATCACGCGACCATCGTCCCGTACGGGCGCTTCAAATGTGCTGGCGGTGCGTATGTGATGCTTGGCATCCAGAACGAGCGCGAGTGGGTCAAGTTCTGCGATGGCGTGATGGGTATGCCTCATCTCGCCAAAGATCCGCACTACAATAACAACACCAAGCGTACCGAGCGGCGCGCCGAGCTGGTGGCATTGATCGAAAAAGTGTTTGGCACGATGAGCGCGGAAGAGGTGGTCGCGAAGCTCGATGCCGCGGACATTGCCAATGCCCGCATCAACACGCCGCAGGAGGTGTGGGAGCATCCGCAGCTCAAGGCGCGCAACCGCTGGCGCGAAGTCGGTTCGCCAGCCGGTCCTTTACCGGTGCTGCTGCCGCCGGTCACCATGCCGGAATTCGAGGCGCGGCTTGACCCGATACCGGCGGTAGGCGAGCACACCGAGCGCATACTCGATGATATTGGTTATAGTGCAGGCGAGATCGCGGCATTACGTGCCGCCGCCGCGGTGTAAACCGCACCGAATTGCAGGAGGAGAACCATGGATACTTTATCAAAGCCCGACACGATGTCTGCGACGCGCACACTGTGCGAGTTTCTCTCGTCAATACGCTACGAGGATTTGCCGCCGGCAGTGGTGGCGCGCACGGAAGAGTTGTTTCTCGACTGGCTGGCGTCTGCGCTGGCCGGCAAGGATGCGCGGCCGACGCTTATCATGGAGAAATTCGCTGCCGTGATGGGGCCGCGCGAAGGCGACAGCGAGATCCTGGTGTCGCGCAAACGCACTTCACCCATGTTCGCGGCGCTCATCAACGGCGCGGCGTCGCATTTCGTCGAGCAGGACGACCTGCACAACAGCTCGGTGCTCCATCCGGGCACGGTGGTATTTCCCGCGGTATTCGCGGCGGCGCAGGCGACCGGCGCAACGGGCCGGGAATTCATCGCGGCATCGGTAGCCGGTTACGAATGCGGCATACGCGTCGGTGAGTTTCTCGGACGCTCGCATTACAAGGTGTTCCACACGACGGGAACGGCGGGCAAGCTCGCGGCCGCTGCCGGCGTTGCGCATTTGCTTAAGCTCGATGCCGAGCGCATGCAGCATTGCCTCGGTTCGGCGGGCACGATGGCGGCGGGGCTGTGGGAATTCCTGCGCGACGCAGCGGATTCGAAGCAATTACACACTGCGAAAGCCGCTGCCGATGGATTAATGGCGGCTTACCTCGCGCGTGACGGCTTCACCGGTGCGCGCCAGATATTCGAAGGCAAGCAGGGCATGGCGGCGGGCATGTCGTCCGATTCGGATGTGAAATGTCTGACCGACCAACTCGGCAAGCGCTGGGCCACGGCCGAAACTTCTTTCAAGTTTCACGCATCGTGCCGCCATACCCATCCGTCGGCCGATGCGCTGCTTGCCTTGATGCAGGCGCATAAGCTGAAGGCGCAGGACATCGCCAGCGTCACCGCCCACGTGCATCAGGGCGCGATCGACGTGCTGGGACCGGTGACCGATCCGCAAACCATCCACCAGTCGAAATTCTCGATGGGGTTCGTGCTGGCGCTCGCTGCAAATCTCGGGCGTGCGAGCCTTGCCGACTTCACCAACGAAGCGCTGCGCGATGCGCAGCTACGCGCATTTCATGACAAAGTAAAAATGGAACTTGATCCGGAAGTCGATCAGGCCTACCCGAAGCGCTGGCTGGGACATGTCAGCGTGGTGATGCGCGACGGCAGGAAGCTCGATCAGCGCATTACGTCGCCCAAGGGAGATCCGGACAATATGTTGACGCGTGCCGAGCTTGAAGACAAGGCGATGCGCTTGTCTGCGTTTACGGATGGCGCCAAGCCGGACGAAATGAAAGACATGATTGCACGTGTGTGGCGCCTGCACGACGAGGCCGACGTGCGTAATTTTCTTTAATGAAGAGCCGGCCGGACGCCGGACGCCGCGAGGGGCGCTGACTGTCAGCCCTGCTTGAAATCCAGCAGTTCGATCCTGTCATTTACTATGTACTTGCCGCCCCGACCGCGGTTTATCGTGTTCATTGCGATCGGCTGTCTTACTTTGTCGGGTGCAATCCAGTATGTGATATTGTAGTGATTGCCATTCCTGTTAAATCCTTCGCCCTCGACCTTAAACGCATCGAAAGTCCCGGCGGGGACGTTAATATTCTCCCTGGCCACGACTTTGAAATCGAGCACCCACTCATCGGGATCGCCACTGCGCCGGGTGCCGCGAAACCGCGTCGTCCACGTCTTGCCCATGCGGTACTCGGACACGAAATACTGGCTGCCGGTAAACGTCTGGCCGCGCGGATTTTTTATCAGATTGCCCAGATAATCGGTGATTCGCCGGCCGTTGCCAAAGATGACTTCACTATCCGTGAGGGCGGTGACTCTCTGGGTTTGCTGGTCGGTTTCGAGTTTGGTCAGCAGATCGATGGTTTTATACGTATATGTGTCGCCAACCCGGTAGCCGAAATCGGCCAGCGCCGTGCCTTTGCTGAACGGATTGGCTTCGACTGATGCGGCGCCGGGCAATTGTGCCGGTTGTACAGATGCTATTTGTCGTTCGAGCGCCGGCCGGATTTCGTTCTTGATCGCGGCGTCGATCTGTTCCCGGCTCATGGCGTCCGGAAACTCGATGCGTCCGAGGCCTTCAACATTGATAATCTGCATTTAATCCACCCTCAGTTCTTGAGGGCCGCGGCGGGCACGTACTTGAAATCCGCATTCGCGCCGGTCGCGGGCTGCAACACCTTGCTGGCCAGGGCGGCCTGCACCAGCGCTGCGCGCTGCGCGAGCACGCGGGTGAGCCTGAACTGCGCAAGCTCCGAGAACTTGCCGCTCGGAAAACGGCGCAGATAGTCTTCGATCGGCGCGGGTTCCTTCAGGTCCTTGATTTTTTCCCAGATCGCCAGTTCTTCTTCAAACTGCTTTTCCAGTTCGTCTTCCGACAGCTTTCTCACCTGTTTGGGCGGCAGAAAATAGAAGTCTTCCTCGAGAGAAGTGCTCTCCCACGGTAGTTGCTGCCCCTGCGAACTGCGGCGCACCGCGAGGCGCACGCGCTTGAACACGTCCTCGATTTTCGTTTCCGGGGCCTTCAATTCGCGCAGCAGGTTTTCGGTATACAGCCCGTTTGCACCCTCGCCATCGGCGGCGACATTGCCGGGCGACGTTGCATAGGCAAGCAGCGAACCGGGCGGCGCGTCGAATTGCGAAAGCCCTTTTTGCTGGGTATGCACTTTGTTGCCGAACGGGTTATCGCGGCAGGCGTCCAGAATGATCACGTTCATCGGGTTTTGCGCCCTGACCAGGCCATCGAGCAGCGCTTTCAGTTCAACGGTCTTTGCCTGCATGTCTTCGAGTCTGTCGATGACGGCGTCGACCGGAATCAGGTAGTTCTTCCACGCGATTTGTGCGCCATGCCCGGCATAGTAGAACGTGCCCACCCCTTTTTTCTGGGCGAGCGTGTCGGCAAAGGCGCGGATCGCCTCGATCATTTCAGTGCGGCCGGCATCCAGCTTGAGGACGGTCTGAAAGCCGAATCGCTGCAGTTCGCCTGCAATCGCCCTCGCGTCGTTGGCGGGATTCTTGAGAGGTGCATCAACGTACCTGGTATTGCCGATTACGAGCGCGACGCGCGGCAACGTATTCAGCGTCGTTTGCGTTTGCGCCGATGTGCCAGGGATCCAGAACGGAAGTGCGGTCGATGACGCGAGCGCTCCCGCCTGTTTTAACCAGCGGCGGCGTGATCGCGTGAAGCGCGAGTGAGGCGATTTTGGCATGGGGGCGTAAGTCTCTGCCGTTAAGGACGGCAAGTCAACACACCTCAAGGTAGTTGCGCGGTTGCGGCGTCCCCGTCAAAATGACGCGTCGACGTTCATAATGATTGCGTAGTGCCACATGAAGAATATGCCAACGATAGTTGAACTATTGAGCTCCTATGCGGCCTCGCTTCGCTATGAGGACCTGCCGCCGGAAGTCGTGCAGCAGGCCAAGCGGTTGATAGTCGACAGCGTGGGTTGCGCGCTCGGCGGTTACACGAGCGCCCCCGCCCAAATCGCGCGCGAACTTGCCGGCATGGTGACGAGCAGCCAGCCGGCGACAGTCATCGGCAGCGGGCAGCGTTCGAGCCTCGATATGGCGACGTTCGCCAACGGCGTCATGCTGCGTTTCCTCGATTTCAACGACGGCTATACCAGCACCGGCGAATCGGGTCACCCGAGCGACAGTATCGCCGCGGTACTGACGCTGGCGGAGGCTTTGCAGCGCAGCGGCAAGGAAGTTATAACCGCGACCGTGCTCGCCTATGAAGTGTTTTGCCGCATTTGCGACGCGGTGGATTTGAAGCCGCTCGGCTTCGACCACGTGACGGTCGGTGGCATGGCGAGCACTGCGGCGGCGGCCAAGTTACTGGGCCTGCCGGAGAAAGTCATTGCGCAGGCGTTCAATCTCGGCATCGCGCCCAACGTCGCGCTTTACCAGACGCGCATCGGCCATGTGTCGATGTGGAAAGGTTGCGCTTATGCGAACGCGAGCCGCAACGCAGTGTTTGCAGCAATGCTCGCCTCGCGCGGCATGACGGGGCCGACGCCCATATTCGAAGGTGTCGGCGGTTATTTCAAGGCTGTCACGCGCGCGCCGTTTCAACTCGCAGGTTTCGGCGGGCAGGCGAACGGATACAAAATCATGGAATGCAGCATCAAGCATTTTCCGCTCGGACAGTATTCACAGACGGTAGTCGAGGCGGCACTGGAAGTACGCGCGAAGATCGGCAATGTCGACGAAATCGCGGAAATTCGCATTGAAACGGTCAGCGCCGCGGTGCGGCTGATGGCGGGCGACCCCGAAAAATGGACGCCGGCGACGCGCGAGACGGCGGATCACAGCATGCCGTATACAGTTGCAGTGGCGCTGATATATGGCGGCGTGGAGTCGCGTCACTTCGACGACGATTGCCTGCGCGATCCGAAAATACTGGCTCTTGCGCAGCGCATCAAGGTCGCATTTTCCGAGGAGGCGGAAAAACACATGCCGGAAGCGATGCGCTGCTATTTCACGCTCACGACCAAGTCCGGCGTGACGCACCAAGCGCTGGTCGATTATCACCGGGGCCATTACAAGAATCCGATGACGGAGAGTGAGATCGAGGCCAAGTTCCGCCCGCTTGCGGCGCAGGTGCTGAGCAGCGCGCAGACCGACCGTTTGCTGGACAAGTTGTGGCATATTGAAGACTTGGCGGACGCCGGCGAGTGCGTGCGCCTGACTGTGGCGGGCTGAAATGAAAACCAAATTTTGCAAATTGCTTGTGCCGTGCGGGCTCTTCCTGGCGTGTGCAGCCGCACTTGCGGCGCCAGCTGCCGATGCTCCAGCTTATCCGGTGCGGCCGGTCCGCTTGCTGGTGCCGTTCGCGCCCGGGGGCGGGGCCGATTCACTTTCGCGCATCATCACGCCCAAGTTGCACGATGCGCTCGGCCAGGCATGGGTGGTGGATAATCGCGGCGGTGCTGCCGGCAATATCGCCGCGGAAACCGTGGCCAAGGCGGCTCCTGACGGCTATACCGCGCTCATGGGTTTCAACACCGTGCTGACGGTCAACCCCAGCCTCTACAAGCTGCCGTACAGCGTGGCCAGGGACCTGCAGCCGGTGACGCTGCTCGCCACCGCGCAATACATCCTGGTCACGCATCCGAGTGTTGCGGCCGCGACGCTGAAGGATTTCATTGCGCTCGCGAAGCAAAAACCCGGTTCGCTGAACTACGCTTCAGCGGGAGTCGGCAGCCCGCTGCATCTGGCAGCTGAGCTGTTCAAGAAGCGCTCCGGTATCGACATGGTTCACCTTGCGTACAAGGGCGGCGGGCCGGCGGCAGCGGCGGTGCTGGCCGGCGAAGCGCAGGTACTGTTCGCCAGCGTGGCGTCGTCGATACCGCAGATCAAGGCGGGCAGGCTGAAAGCGTTCGCCACCACCGGCACCAAGCGCTCCAAGGTCGCCCCCGAATTGCCGACCATTGCCGAATCGGGATTCCCCGGCTTCGATGTGAGTTCGTGGTACGCGTTGCTGGTGCCGACCGGAACATCACCAGCCATCGTCAACCGCATTCGCGGCGCCGCGATCAAAGCAGTAGAACTGCCCGACGTGCAGGAAGCGATGTCGCGCCAGGGGCTGGATGTCGAAACCAGCACGCCGCAGGAACTCGCAGCGAAAATCAAAGCCGAGACCGCGGTGTGGGCCGGCGTGATCAAGGAAGCCGGCATCAAGGCCGAATAAAAGCGCGTTAAGGGGGAGCAGGTTAATGCGGGTGATTTCATTGGTGCCGCGTCGGCAGGGGATGCGCGAGCGTCACCGCGGACCCGGATTTCGTTACAGCTGCCGTGCCGGATTGTTTGCTCTGGGCGTATTGTTTGCGGCCGGCGCCTGTGCAGCGTACCCCGATAAGCCGATCCGCTTCGTGGTTCCTTATAGCCCGGGCGGGCCGTCCGACACGCTGGCGCGTTTGACTGGCAAAGGCCTCGCCAAAAATCTCGGACAAACGGTGGTCATCGATCTGCGTCCGGGCGCGAGCACTATCATCGGCACCGAGATCGTGGCGAAAGCGCCGCCCGACGGCTATACGATTCTGACCGTTTCAACCACGCATACGGTCAATCCCGCGCTGTTCAAGAAGCTGCCCTATGAGCCGGTCAAGGATTTCGCGCCGGTCACCATGATGGCAGCCACGCCGTTCGTGCTCTGCATCAACCCGGCGGTCTCCGCAAACTCGGTAGCCGAACTGGTCGCGCTGGCAAAATCCAAACCCGGCGGACTTGCATTCGCCTCCGGCGGCAACGGCAGTTCTTTGCACCTGACCGCGGAATTGTTCAACAGCATCGCCCATCTCAAAATGGTCCACGTTCCCTACAAAGGAGCAGGGCCCGCATTCATCGATCTCGTCGCCGGGCAGGTGCAGGTCCTGTTCAGCAGCTCGGTATCTTCCCTGCCTTATGTGAAGAGCGGCCGGGTGCGGGCGCTGGCCTTCACCAGTCTCAAGCGCAACGCGGCCGCACCGAATATTCCGACCGTCGCGGAGTCCGGCTTCCCGGGCTTCGAATCGAGTTCCTGGTTCGGTGTGCTCGCGCCGGCAAAAACGTCGCCGGCTATCGTCCTGCGCCTGCAACAGGAGATTGCGGCGACACTGAAGACGCCGGAAGTCGCCGATACTCTGGCCAGCCTCGGCGCGGAACCCGGCGGCATGCCGTCCGCGGAATTCGGCGCTTACTTCAAGGCGGAGACGGTCAAGTGGGGCAAGGTCGTGCGTGAAGCCGGCATCGTTCCGGACTGATGCCTGTCGCAGTAGCCCCGAAAGAATCAACAACACGAGGAACGAAGTAATGACCGATACCCGCTTACTGGTGGAGAAAAAATCCCCCATCGCCATCGTTACGCTGAACGAACCCGAAAAGCGCAATCCGTTCAGCCCGGCGCTCGTCAAGCAGATGACGGCAGCCCTGGAAGATATCGCGGCGGACGATGAGATAGTCGTCGTCATTTTCACTGGCGCGGGCACCGCGTTCTCCGGCGGCGCCGATCTGCGCGAAATGCGCAAGGCGACGGCGCTGGAAGACCGCGGCGAGTACGAGCATATCCTGACGCTGAACCGGCTGGTCTGGAACTATCCGAAAGTGACCATCTCCGCCATCAACGGGCCTGCGCTGGGCCTGGGCGCCAACCTCGTCGGCTGGTCGGACCTGGCGATCGCGGAAGAGCGCGCCACCATCGGCTATCCGGAAGTGCGCGTCGGCATCGCCTCCGCCACGGTGATTCCAGCGCTGCTGCGCCTGATGGGACGCAAGGCGATGAACGAGATGCTGTTCACCGGCCGTCCGATCAACGCGGCCGAAGCGTTTCGCCTGGGATTGGTGAACCGCGTGGTAGACAACGGCACTTCGCTCGCTGCCGCGACCGAGCTCGCGCTGGAGATCGCGCAAAATGCGCATCACGGACTCGCGTTCACCAAGGAGGTCGTGCGCACCGCGACCGACATGGAATACAGCAAGGCGCTGGAGTACGCGCGCGACATCCGCGTGATCTCGCGGCTGCATCCCAAGTTTCAGGCGCGCATCGACAACTACGTCGCCAAGCGCGATGCGAAGAAAGATAAATGATGTCCACTGCACTCGAAGGCATCAAGGTAATCGATCTTACGTCGGTGCTGGCGGGCCCGTTCTGCACGATGATGCTGGGGGATGCCGGCGCCGATGTGATCAAGGTCGAATCGCCCACGGGCGATCAGGCGCGCACCTGGGGCCCGCCGTTCTGGGGCGACCAGGGCGCCGAATTCCTGGCGGTGAACCGCAACAAGCGCTCGATAGTGCTGGATCTGAAGAACCCAGAGGCGCGCGACGTGCTGTTCGATCTCTGCAAGACCGCCGACATCTTTGTCGAGAATTACCGGCGCGGCGTGCCGGAACGGCTCGGCATCGACTATGAATCGATACGCAAAGTGAATCCGCGCATCATCTACTGTTCGATCTCCGGCTTTGGCGACAGCGGGCCGCGCCGCGAGCAGGCGGCCTACGACTCGGTCATGCAGGCCTTCGTGGGCATCATGCACATGACCGGAGCGCCCGGTGCTCCGCCGACCAGGGCGAGCGTATCGGTTTGCGATATGGGTGCGGCGATGTACGCGAACCAGGCCATCCTGCTGGCGCTGGTCGCCCGAGCGCACACCGGCCGCGGCCAGCGCGTCGAGGCTTCGCTGTTCGAATCGCAGATCGCGTGGCTGGCGTTTCGCGCGGTCGGTTACTTCGCAACCGGCAAAGTGCCGGGCGGCAAACTCGGCTCCGCGTCCGCCCACCTCGCGCCTTATCAGGTCTATCCCACCGCAGACGGCGATTTGATGGTGGCGGCACTGAACAACGGGCTGTATGTAAAACTGGTGGTGGCGATGGGGCTGCCCGAACTGGCAGAGGCCCCGGATTACAAGACCAATGCCCTGCGTGTAAAACACCGCGAGGCATTGAATGCAATTTTGATGGAGCGTTTTGCCACGTGCGGCACGGTGGAATGGGCAAAGCGGCTCACCGACGCCGGCGTGCCGTGCAGCCGCATCAACACGGTGGAGGATGTGCTGCTCGATCCGCAGACCGCGGCCCGCAATATGATTATGGACCTCGAGCATCCGACGCTCGGCCCGATCAAGGTGCCGGGAATTCCGATCAAGCTGAGCGACACGCCCGGCAGCGGACGCCGCGCGCCGCCGCTGTTGGGGGAGCATCAGCACGAAGTGTTGGGCGAACTCGGGCTCACGCGCGAAGCCATCGATGCCTTAAGTACGCGCAAGGCAGGCTAGAGAAAAACACCGGGCGTCGTGGACGCACCGGGGCATCCGTGGAGGGGGCGATGAACAAGATTCGATTGCTTGGTATTGCCGGCCCGTTATGCGCCGCGCTGGCAGGCCCCGCTGCGGTATCTGCGCAGGGCTGGCCGGCCAAACCGGTGCGGGTGGTCGTCCCGTTCGGCACCGGTGGGGGCGGCACCATTCAGGCCCGCCTGATCACCGACAGCCTGCGCCAAACCATGGGAGCGACCTTCGTCATCGACAATCGTCCCGGTGCGGGCGGTCTTATCGGCGCGCAGATGGTCGCGGAGTCGCCGCCTGACGGCTATACGCTGCTGTTCACCACTTCGACGCTGGCGGTCAACACGACGCTGTTTGCCGATACGCTCAAATTCGATCCGCGGAAAGATCTCGAGCCAGTGAGCCTGGTGTCGGCCGGGCCGCTGGTGCTGTGCGTGCATCCCAGCGTTCCCGTCCGCTCGGTGAAAGAATTGATTGCGCTCGCGAAAAAACATCCGGGCCGGCTCGCCAGCGGCGTCAACGAAATCGGCAGCACAGGACACTTGGCGGCGGAGATGCTCAATCAGCTCGGCGGGGTCGATACGACGATAGTTCCCTACAAGGGCGGCGGTCCCGCGATGCTCGGCCTGATGACCGGCGATGTGGCGCTGCTGTTTGTTGTGGCACCGGTCGCCATGGCGCAATTGCAGGCGAACCGGATTCGGGGGCTGGCCGTGACCACGCCCAAAGCGTCTCCTGCATTCCCTGATCTGCCGCCGATCAACACTTTCATTCCCGGTCTTGAGGTGGATGTGTGGTACGCAATTTTCTTCCCCCGCGGCACGCCGCCGGAGATCGTGAACAGAATGAGCGCTGAAACGAAAAAGGTGTTGCAGACTGAATCAGCCGTGCAGACTTTTTACCAGCGCGAAGGCATGGACGCGATCGGCAGCACTCCCGAGGCGCTGCGCGCGCATCTCGACAGCGAGATCGTCAAGTACGCGAAGGTGATCAAGCAGGGCAACATCAAGGTGCAGTAGGGCCGGTGATGACTATGCGCAAGAAAAACCCGCTCCGTAACAATCGAGAACTGCAACGGTGAATTTGCCGCCGCCGGCAGTCAATGCGGATTCCCGCGAGTTCTGGGAGGCCGCGCGCGCGAGCCGCTTGCTTATCAAGCGGTGCGACGCCTGCGCGAAGGTATTTTTTCCGCCGAGTTATCTGTGTCCGCGTTGCTGGTCCGACAAAACCTCGTGGCTCGACAGCGCGGGCAAAGGCACGGTCTACAGCTATACCATCATGGCGCGCGCGCCGGCTCCGGAGTTCGCTGCGCGCGTTCCGTACGTCGTCGCGCTGATCGATCTGGCGGAGGGCCCGCGCGTGATGGCGAACATCGTCGGCCCGCACGCGCTGGAAACGGCGGTCGGCGAGCAGGTCGCCGTATGTTTCGAAGATCGCAGCGACGGCTGGAAAGTGCCGCAGTTTCAAAGAGCCGTTGCATGAGCGCCGGGCCGGGTTCCGAATTGCCGCTGCGCAATCGGACTGCAATAGCCGGTATCGGCGAATCGGACATCGGCAAGCTGCCGCATATGTCCGGCCTGGCGCTGACGGCACAGGCCGCCAAGCGGGCGCTCGACGATGCCGGGCTTGCAGTCGGAGATATCGACGGCTTGCTGACCGCTTACACGCTGACCGAACCGTTCGTAATGCTGGGCGCGGTGTTATGCGAGTACATGGGCCTGAAGCCGCGGTTGTGCGCGTCGATGGTAGCGGGCGGCGCAACGCCCGCAATCCTGCTTGGGCACGCGGCGGCGGCCATCGTCACGGGGCGCGCGAACTGCGTGCTCGTGTGCACCGGCGAGAACCGCGCGAGCGGCGTGTCGAGGGACACTGCGGTGTCAGCTCTCGCGTCCTCGTTCGGCCATCCGTATTTCGAGTATCCGTACGGCAATTCCATTCCCGGCAGCTACGCGATGATCGCGCGCCGCTACATGCACGAATATGGCCTGACTCGCGAGCAGCTCGCACAAGTGCCGGTGGTTACGCGCCAGCACGCGGCGCTACATCCGAATTCGCATATGAAGGCGCCCATCACGGTCGAAGACGTGATCGCATCCAAGCCGATCGCATCGCCGCTGAATCTGCTCGACTGCTGTTTGATCTCGGATGCGGCGGGGGCTTGCATAGTGACTTCGGCCGCGCGCGCACGCGACCTGGCGAAGCCGCCGGTGTACTTGCTGGGCATAGGCGAACGGCATACCCATGAGTACATAGTGAGCGCCGAGAGCCTGGTGCGGTTCGGCGTCACCGAATCCGGGCAGGATGCTTATCGCATGGCAGGACTCGGGCCGGACGACATCGATATCGCGCAGCTCTATGATTGTTTTTCCATCGTGCCTATTCTCGAACTCGAAGAACTCGGTTTTTGCAAAACAGGCGAGGGCGGGGAGTTCTACGCGGCGGGCCATGCTGCATTGACTGGGCAGCTTCCGGTTAATACTCACGGCGGAATGCTGTCACACGCGCACGCCGGTGCGACCGGAGGCATGCTCGGCATCATCGAGGCAGTGGCGCAGTTGAGAGGTGATTGCGGCGAGCGGCAGGCCGCGCGTGCCGACACTGCGCTCGTGCATAATGAAGGCGGCATCCTGTCATCGCATTGCACGGCCATACTGGGCCGCGAACCGCGGTAAAAAATTCAAAGGGGATCTGCATGGAACCAGTGCGACGCGGCCTGTTTTTCGAGGATTTCGAGCTTGGGCGCGAATTTCGCACGCCCGCGCGCACGGTGACCTCGGCGGACATCGTCAACTTCGCGTGCCTGTCCGGTGACTTCAACGAGGTGCACACGAATTGGGAGTACTGCAAGACGACGCCATTCGGCGAGCCAATCGCGCACGGCCCGCTGGTCTACGCGATTGCCGGCGGCCTGCAGTATGCGAGCGGCATCAACGAAGGCACCATGCTTGCGCTGCTGCAAATCGACAAGTGGCGGCTGCTGGTCCCGGTGAAGCATGGCGACACCATCCACATGGTGTCGAAGGTGATCGGCAAGAAGGAAACCAGCAAGCCCGATCGCGGGGTGATCACGTTTGAACGCAAGGTCATCAATCAGGGCGGCGTTGCAGTGCAGGAACTGGAAGCCTCGCTCATGTACCGGCGCCGCCCGGCTGCCGCCTAAGTGGTGCTGTAGAGTTTGCGCAGTACCCGCACGTCGGCGATTTTATCGAAGTTCCATAAGGCGTCGAGCAACGCCGCGCTGCGTTTTTTGCCGAGGATGGGGTCGAGCAGGTCGAGCGCTTTCTCGTTTTCCTCGGCGGGTGTCAGCGGATTTTCGAAACTGCCTTTGGACGCCATCGTCTGATGGTGTAAAACGCGGCCGTCCTTGAGATGCACTTCCATCACGCAGCGCCAGCGGCGTTGCGCATCCGTCAGCGCAGGGTCGCCGATGGCTTCAATGCGTTTGCGCACCGCCAGCACCTTCGGGTCCTGCATGCGGCGGAAACTGTGCGACGATTTGAAGGTGACGTTGCCGTCGATCAGCATGATCGCGAGCAGGTGCTGCACGGATATGTCCGGTGAGGCGCGGTTGTTGACGATTTCGAGTTCCTTGTCGGGCATGCGCGCGATGATCTTTTCGACGTCGGCCGCTTTGATGCCGTGCTGCAGGATGAGATCGCGCAAGACGTGCATTGGCCCCTGGATGGGGCCGCCGACGGGCCAGCGCTTGATGCCGGCACGCATGATCTCGTAGTGTTTGCCGAGACCGCGCACCATTTCATTGCGGTCGATTTCTTCCGGCGCGAAGGTAAAGAAAAAATCGCGCTCGCCCGAAAAAATATCTTCGACGCCGGTCCAGCCGTGTTTCACCATCAGTGCCGCCTGCGTGCCGTTGTGCGCGGGCATGCCGCCCATCGCGTAGGCTTTTTCGATGTGCTCCGGGTCGCGGAACATGGTGTAGAGGCCGGCGGTCTGCTGGCCTGCGTACGAGAGCATGTAGCGCACTTGCCGCGCATTGAGTTTGAGCAGCACCGCTGCAGTGGCGCCGGCGCCGAACACCTGGCCGGTGGCGGCGGCATGATGGCCGGAGCGCAGGTAAGGCATGGGTTTCAACGTGAGCAGCATGCGCGAGCAGATGTCGTAGCCGAGTACGATGGCGCGTAACAGCGCTTTGCCGCCAAGCCGGTTTTGCTCGCCGATGGCCATGGCCGCCGGAACCACGCTGGTGCCGGGATGGGTGAGAGAGGGCGGGTGCGTGTCGTCGGTTTCGTCGGCATGGCCGAACATGCCGTTGGCGAGCGCGGCGTTCTGCGGTGTGGTGACCATGCGCGTGCCGACGATGCCCGCCGAGGGCTTGCCGCCGAGTGTTTTGGCGTAAGCGATGGCTTTCTGGCCGGGCAGCAGGCGCGAGCCCGAGATCATCGCGGCGAAGGTGTCGACGAGATGCAGTTTCGCGCGGTCGGCGACTTCTTTGGGCAATGGATGTTTCACGGCGGATGCGATATGCGTGCTCAGCGTGAGCATCATGGGTGATACGGGATTGGATTTCATTGGTGTGGGCAGTCGTGTTGTGAATCAGCCGGAGCGGCAGACCCTCGAATCATAACCGAACTCCGCACGCGTTTGCGATGACCGACCCGCATCGTTATACTGGCGCGACACAAAAATTACTCGTGGAGGATGCGATGGGCAAGCAATGGAATTACAAAGGCATCATACCGGCGCTTGCGCTGCCGCTTAAGGCCGACTATTCCGTAGACGAACAGGACCTGCGCCGGCTGACGAGCTGGCTCGCGACTTTCAAAGGCATATCCGCGCTGATGACCAACGGGCACACCGGCGACGTGTTCAGCCTGACTTTGAAAGAGCGCGTTGAAGTAACGCGCATCGTTGCCGACGAACTCAAAGGCAAGCTGCCGGTCATCTCTGCGGTGACTGCCGAAGGCATACACGAAGCGATCGAACAGGCACTGATGCAAAAGGAGGCTGGCGCGACCGGACTCGATATCATGCCGCCGCATCACTGGCTGCGCTTCGGCATGCGCCCGCAGCACGTGGTCGATTATTTCGCCGCGATCGGCGAGGCCAGCGGGCTCGATCTGGCGGTGCATGTATATCCGGCGTGGTCGAAGGCGAGTTATTCCTGCGAAGTGCTGGCTGATCTCGCGCGGCTGCCGTCGGTCAAGGTGTTCAAAGTCGGCACGCGCGAGATGAACAAGTATGCGCGCGACATCGAAGCGATCCGCAACGCAAATCCGCACGCGGCGGTACTGACCTGTCATGACGAATACCTGCTGGCGTCGATGGTGCAGGGTGTCGATGGCGGATTGCTCGGCTTTGCTTCTTTCATACCCGAGCTGATACTTGAACTGGTGAATGCGGTGCATGCGGGCGACCTCAAGCGCGCGATGGACTGCCAGGCGCGCATCAATCCGCTGAAGGACATCGTGTATGGTATGGGCGAGCCGACTGGCGACGCGCACGCGCGCATGAAGTACGCGATGGTATTGGCGGGGCGTCTGAGTTCACCGGTGGTGCGACCGCCGACCGAGCAGCCCGACGAAGCCACGCGCAAGAAAATCGCCGACGTGCTGCGCGCTGCCGGCATGTTGCACAAGCAGGCAGCGTAAGCAAGTGCAGGACCTGGGAAGCAGGATGCGGGATTCGCTCGGTCGTGGCGTGCGTATTGCGTGCATTGCCGCGGCGGTTGTCCTCGGACATGCGACGTTTGCGGTTCACGCTCAAGACTACCCGAACAAGCCCATCCGCTTCGTTGTGCCGTATGCCCCGGGTGGCGCATCCGACGTGACTGCGCGACTGCTCGGACAGAAGATGACGGAAGCTTGGGGGCAAACGGTGGCGGTCGACAATCGCGCCGGTGCCAACGGCATCGTGGCGCTGGAGTTCGTTGCGAAGTCGCCGGCCGATGGTTACACCATCCTGATGGCGAACCTCGGACCGAACGCAATCAATCCGGCGGTCTACAGCAAATTGCCGTACGACCCGGTCAAGGACTTTGCCGCGGTGACGCTGACGACGCTGGTGCCGAATATACTGGTGGTGAATCCCTATCTGCCGGCACGGACGCTGAAGGAGATCTTCGCGCTGGCCAAGGCAAAACCCGATCAGCTTAGCTATGGCACGGGCGGCCATGGTTCGTCCAACCACCTGTCGATGGAGCTGATGAAGTCCATGACCGGCATACGGATCACGCATGTGCCGTACAAGGGCGACGTGCCGGCAATGACCGACGCAATGGCGGGGCAAATCGCGATGAGCGTGCCGACGGTCGTCGCAGCGACGCCTTATGTGAAGTCAGGCAAGTTGCGCGCGATCGCAGTCACCAGCAAGTCCCGCGTGCGCTCGCTGCCTGACGTGCCGACGGTTGCGGAAGCGGCAGTGCCTGGTTTCGAGTCGGTGTCGTGGGGTGGCGTCATGGCGCCGGGCGGCACACCTGCTGCCGTAGTCAACAGATTGAACGCCGAAATCGTGCGTATCCTGAAGCTGCCCGATATGCAGGAGCGCCTGCAGGCGTTGGGCGCCGACGTGGTCGGCAGTACACCCGCCGAGTTCGCTGCCTATCTGGATGCGGAAATCGCACGCTGGAGCAAAGTCGCCAAGGCGGCGAGCGTAAAACTGGACTAGAAAGCAGGATTCTGGATTCAGGATTTAGGCTTCAGTAGAACCGCCTAAATCCAAGCCCGAATCCAGAATCCTTCCATGAAAATCACTGCCATACACGAAACCATTGCGCCGATCAGTTCGGACATCCGCAATGCCTATATCGATTTCAGCAAAATGACGGCCAGCGTCGTCGCCGTCGTCACCGACGTCAAGCGCAACGGCAAACGCGTTGTCGGCTACGGATTTAATTCCAATGGGCGCTACGCGCAAAGCGGGCTGCTGCGCGAGCGTTTTATTCCGCGCATCATGGGCGCCGATCCGAAGTCGCTGCTCAACGACGCGGGCGACAATCTCGACCCGCACCGGATCTGGGCGTGTGCGATGTCGAACGAGAAGCCCGGCGGTCACGGCGAGCGCTCGGTGGCGGTGGGCGTGCTTGACATGGCGGTGTGGGACGCCGTGGCGAAAATCGAGGGTAAGCCGCTATACAGGGTGCTCGGCGAGCGCTATCGTGGCGGTACGGTAGACGACAAGGTGTTTGTCTACGCTGCCGGCGGTTATTACTATCCCGGCAAGAACGTCACGGCGTTGCAGGACGAGATGAAGAAGTATCTCGACCTCGGCTACTCGGTGGTCAAGATCAAGATCGGCGGCGAATCTCTGGCCAACGACATCAAGCGCATCGAAGCGGTGATCAAGGTCGTCGGCTCGGGCAAGAACCTGGCGGTAGACGCGAACGGACGTTTCGATCTCAAAACCGCGATCGAGTATGCGCGCGCGCTGAAACCTTATGGCCTGTTCTGGTACGAAGAGGCAGGCGATCCGCTCGACTACGCCTTGCAGGCCGAGCTTGCCAACCATTACGACGGCCCGATGGCGACCGGTGAAAACCTGTTCTCGACGCTCGATGCGCGCAATCTGATCCGCCACGGCGGCATGCGCCCCGACCGTGACTGGCTGCAGTTCGATTGCGCGCTTTCCTACGGGCTGGTTGAATACCTGCGCACCGTTGAAATGCTGAAACAACACGCATGGTCGCCGCGGCGCTGCGTTCCCCACGGCGGGCACCAGATGTCGCTCAATATCGCCGCCGGACTTGGTCTCGGCGGCAACGAATCCTATCCTGATGTATTCCAGCCGTTCGGCGGTTTTGCCGACAACGTGCCGGTCGAGAACAGTTACGTGAAAATGCCGGACGTGCCCGGCGTGGGTTTCGAGGCGAAGACCAGGCTGTATGCGGCCATGAAGAATCTCGCCGCTTAATTGCACGCAAGACGCCGGGCGAAAAACGCGAGACAGAAATTCATTCCACAGGATATTTGATGGATACCACCGAAAAAGCCAACCCTCATTCCGCGCGCGGTGAGAACGACCGCAAGGTTTTTCAGCGTACCGCCATACCGCATTTGTTCCAGCCGATGGCGCTGCGCTCGGTCACGGCGCGCAATCGCATCGTGGTGTCGCCGATGTGCCAGTACTCGGCGACCGACGGCGTCGCCAACGACTGGCATCTGCAGCACCTGGGATCGCGCGCGGTGGGCGGCGCCGGCATCGTCTTCACCGAAGTCGTGCACACCGAGCCGCGCGGACGCATCACGCCATACTGCCTCGGCCTGTGGAACGATGCGCAGCGCGACGAACTCGCGCGCATCGTGCGTTTTCTCAAAGCGCAGGGCACGGTCGCCGGCATGCAGCTCGGCCATGCCGGGCGCAAAGGATCGACTGCAAAGCCGTGGGAGGGCGGTAAGGGCATTGCGGTGGATGCCGGCGGCTGGCAGACCATTGCGCCATCGGCGATTCCTTTCAGTGACACGTACGGCATGCCCGTCGCGATGGAGCAGAGCACGATCAACGAGTCGCTTGCGCAATTCGCTGCCAACACAAGGCGCGCGCGCGAGGCGGGCTTCGATCTCCTGGAAGTGCATGCGGCGCACGGTTATCTGATTCACGAATTCCTGTCTCCGCTGTCCAACCAGCGCACGGATGGCTATGGTGGAAGCTTCGAGAATCGCGTGCGTTATTTGCTGGAAGTCATAGACGCGGTGCGTACCGAGTGGCCGGACGACAAGCCGTTGTTCGTGCGCATATCCGCCACCGACTGGGTCGACGGCGGCTGGGACCTCGACAGCAGCGTCAAACTCTCGCAATTGCTGAAAAGCGGCGGCAAGGTCGATCTCATCGATTGTTCCAGCGGCGGGATGTCGCCGCAGCAGAAGATCGCCCTGCACCCCGGCTACCAGGTGCCGTTTGCAGCGGCGATACGCAGCCGCGCGGACATCGCAACTGGTGCCGTCGGCCTGATCAACTCGCCGGACCTTGCCGAGCAGATACTCGCCAACGGCCAGGCCGATCTCATCATCATGGCGCGCGCGATGCTGAATGATCCGTACTGGCCGCTGCATGCAGCGAAAGTATTGAAAGCCAAAATCGCGTGGCCGCCGCAATACGAGCGCGGCGATATTTATTAGAACTCATTTAAAAAAAGAAACACCGACAAGCAACCGCCGATGTACGCCGATTAACGCCGATACAATTGCAGACTTATCCCCGAATTATGGTCAAATCCCTTGAGCTTATCAGCGTTTATCGGCGTTCATCGGCGGTTCCAAATTGTTTTTGAGGCAGCTTCTAGTAAGTCCGATTGAGTCCGTTCGTGCTGATGTATAGAAGCACGGATAAATTGCTTGGCGAGAGGTTACGTTCACCCTTCGATACCTCAGGGCGAACGGCTGTCGGTTAACCGGATTGCGGCCGCGCTTCGCCGCAGTTCCAGCAGTCGGTGAACTGGCCTTCGAGATTTTCTCCGCAGTGCGCGCAGGTCCAGCGCTCGTGGCCATGCCGGCGCGCGGCGTTGCCGCGCAGAAAGTCTATCACCAGGCGGTCGGCTTCTCCGGCCAGCGTGTCTTCAAGTACCCACACCGTAGGCAGCACCGGCAGTTCGCCGTATGCACCATACAGTTGATCGCCGAGCACGGAGGCGCGTATGCCTTCAGCTTCGAGCATGCCTTTGATGAGGTGGGCTTCGGTCGGATGTTTGGCGGTATGTATGAGTTTCATCGCCATTCATTGTCCTGCGAATTGCACGCGTGTCAATAACGAATTGACAGGGCATGCGTGTGTTAAAATCGCTGCGCGAACGACGGAGGTCTTCGTTGCGCGCATAGTGTGATTTCACCGGGTTCGCTGTTGCGGATTGGATGCCATGTTTGAAACCAAGCGTCAGCGCGTCATCCCGGTGAAGCATTTTGCGCACCGCGTGGCGTTGTCGGTGGCGACGTCCGCAGTGGTCGCAGCAATCGCGTTGGTGATCGGCGTGATGGGATTTCACTATATCGCCGACGTGCCGTGGATCGACGCCTTGCACAATGCATCGATGATACTCGGCGGCATGGGCCCGGTGGCGGAGATGAAGACGGATGCGGCAAAATATTTTTCATCGGTGTATGCGCTTTTTGCCGGGCTTGTTTTCATCGGTGTCGTCGCGGTGATGCTGGCGCCGGTCATGCACCGGGTGCTGCACAGGTTTCACATGGACGATGTGGACGTCAAAAAATAACCGAACGGGAGAATGCGTGTGGCAACACTGAATATTTTTTGCGCGGGCGCGGCCCAGGCAGTGGTGACGCAGATCGCGGGCAAGTTCCAGCGCGACAGCGGCAATTTCGTGAATTCGAACTTCGGCGCCGTCGGCGCGATGAAGGCGCGCGTGGTCGCCGGGGAAGCCGCCGATGTGATCGTACTGACAGCGGCGTTGATCGACGAGTTGATAGCGCAGGGGTTGGTCGTGCCGGGGTCACGCGTCGATCTGGGCAGGGTCGGCACCGGCGTTGCCGTGCGCGCAGGGACTCCCATGCCCGACGTCACGAGTATTCACGCACTGCGCGGCAATTTACTTGCGGCGACGCGCGTTCTGTTTCCGGACCCCGCCGTGGCGACGGCCGGTAAAGTCGTGATGAGCGCGCTCGAAAAGATGGGCATCGCGGCGGAACTCAAACCGCGGCTGCAATTTTTCCCGAACGGTTATGCCGCAATGGGCGATCTTGCGCAAAGCAGCGGCTTGCTCGAAATGGGCATCACGCAAATCACCGAGATCGTCGCCAACAAAGGCGTTACCCTGGTCGGCCCTTTGCCGGCGGAAGTGCAGAACATCGCAATCTACTCCGCTGGACTTGCGGCGCGCTCTGCGCACCCGGAACGTTCCAAAGAGCTGATACGCCGCCTGACTGGATTCAACGCGCAACCGGTGCTGAGCGCGGCCGGTTTTGAAGTGGGGACCTGAGAGACATCATTGCTTGGCAAGGCCGAGTTCGGTCAGGATGGCTTTGGCTTCGTCGTTTTCCTTGCGCAGGTAAGCTGCCGTTTCCTGCGAATTTTTGTAGCCCAGTTCCCAGCCGGTGGTTTCGGCGAATTTTTTCCACTCGGCAGTCTGCAAGGTCTTCGCGAATACGCCGTCCCAGTAAGCGATCTGCGCTGGCGTCATGTTTTTGGGGCCGACGAACACATACCATCCATCGATGGTCACGTTATAGCCCTGTTCGCGGAACGTCGGCACATCGGGCAGGCTGGCTGAGCGTTTTTCCGTGCTTAATCCGAGTATGCGCATCTTGCCCGCCTGGTAGTGGGGAGCCGCGTTGTTCGCGGCTTGCGCCATCGCATCGATATGCCCGCCGAGCAGGTTGGTGACCGATTCGGCGCCGCCGCCGAAAACCAGGATCTTGAGTTTTTTCGGATCGGCGCCCGCGGCTTTTGCCAGCAGCGCGATCGCGAAATGATTGACGGCGCCCAGCGTGCTGCCGACGGATATGCTGAGCGACGCCGGGTCTTTCTTCACCTGCTCCATGAATTCGCGCAGATTCTTGTACGGCGATTCCGTTTTGACCGCGAGCGCCACCGGTTCGGTGCCGATGTAAGGCAGCACCGTCATATCGGCGATGCCGAGCGGGCTGCGGCCGGTTAACTGGTTGGTCAGCAGGCCGGCCTGCGCGATGCCGATCGAATGCCCGTCCGCTTTCTGGCTGACGTAGGTGTAGGCAAGCGAACCGCCGCCGCCGACCTTGTTGACGACGACCGCTTCGAGCAGCCGGTTGTCGTGCCAGATTTTCTGGATGACGCGCGCTGCCTTGTCGTTGCCGCCGCCGGCGGCGGCGAATACGACGAGTTCAACCGGGCGCTCGGGTTTCCACGTCTGTGCGTACGCGATCGATGCATTGAATGCACAGGCGAGGCTGAGAAGTGCTGCGAAGAAGCGGGCTGCTGAAGGTAGGTTCAAGGTCGGCTCACACTTTGCGTTGAGGTAGAGATCCATGTATCAGCAAACTCCATACCATAGGCCGTGCAGCAGCTTTGTGCCTGAATTGCGGCGCCAGACTTGCCGACATGCACCACGGTCGTCTGCGGGAGCGAAGTTCGGCATTGAAACAGTGCACCATTGTATTACGGGCCCAATTTGTATTCATGTTAAAGTTGGCCGCATCAATCCCGTTCTGGAATACCCGTGGGCGAAGAAGAGCTGGCATACATGAGCGCGGCAGAGCAGGGCCGGCTGATACGCGAGCGCAAGCTGTCGCCCGTTGAACTGGTTCAACTCTGCCTCAAGCGCATCGAACGTTATAACCCGGTGCTGCGCGCCTATATCACCGTATGCGGAGAAGCGGCGCTGGCGGCCGCGCGCCAGGCCGAACTCGAGATCGGCCGCGGCGATTATCGCGGACCTTTGCACGGCATTCCGTTCGGCGTCAAAGACCAGCTCTGCACCGCAGGCATCAGGACCACACTGGGTTCGCGCATTTTTGCCGATCATGTGCCGGATTTCGACGCGACAGTGATCACGCGCCTCAGGGAAGCAGGTGCGATCCTGATCGGCAAGGAGAACCTGCACGAATTCGGCAAGGGCGGCACCCACGTGTTTGCACACGGCCAGCCGCGCAACCCCTGGAATACGGAACGCACGCCGTCGAGTTCATCAAGCGGTTCCGGCATTGCGCCCGCCGCGGGCTTTTGCTCGGGTTCATTAGGCGAAGATACCGGCGGCTCGATCCGCGGTCCGGCGGCGGCCAACGGCGTGGTCGGCCTGCGCCCGACGTTTGGCCGCGTCAGCCGTCACGGCGGCATCATGTACGCTTGGACGGCCGATACCATAGGGCCGATTACGCGCACTGTTGAGGACAATGCGCTGTTTCTGCGCGCGATTGCAGGTTACGACGCGCACGATGCGTTGACGAGCCAGCGTGCCGTGCCTGATTTTTCGTTCGCTGCAGGCACAGATCTCAAAGGGATGCGCCTGGCAGTCGTAACCGAAATGACGTGGCCCGACGGCGTGCATCCCGAAATGCGCGCGGCGATGGAGCAGGCGATCGAAGTGCTGCGCTCACTGGGCGCGACGGTCGGGGAAATATCCCTGCCGTGGGCTAAGCATGCAATTCCTCTCGCTATGCTCACGTCCGATGCGGACGTTGCTTCGATGTATCTGCCGCTGCTGCGCAGCCGCTGGGGCGATTTCGATGCCGGCACGCGCAGCCGGATGGCGACCGCAGCGCTGGTGCCCGCCGCAATTTATTCGCGGGCAATGCGCGCGCGCGCCGTGGTGCGCAAGCAGATTCTCGGCGCGTTCGAGCACTACGATGCTTTGCTCTGCCCGACCAGCCTGAAGCCGGCGGGCCTGATAGACGATGCGCGTGAAACCGTGCATTCGAAAGAGGACATGGCGCAGCGGATTATTCTGCGCCGCATCAGCACGCATCCGTTCGGTTTGGCGAACGTGCCGACGCTGGCGGTGCCGGCGGGTTTTACCAAAGATGGATTGCCGTTGTCCCTGCAAGTGGCGGGCAGGCCCTTTGCGGAAGCGACGGTATATCGCATCGGCCACGCGTACGAGCGCGCGACAATCTGGCATACCCGGCATCCTGCCCTCGAACAGACGACGCGCGGTGTCCGGCCCGCCGCGGTTACGGGGTAAAATATGGACCTGTCATGCAGTCAGATACGCGAGTTGGCGCAGCTTATAGAACTCGATGTCCCGGAGGCTGATCTAGAAAGTATCGCTCTGAGGCTTTCGGCCCTGCTGACGGAGATGGCAAAAATCGAACGCGAACTTGGCGCCGAGATGAACAAGACCGAGCCGATTCCGCCGGTGTATCCGCACGAACCCGGGGATTGAGCAGCACTTCAGTGGGGTGAATCTCGTTGCCGTGCGTCGGCAGGGTGACGCGGCAGGAAGAATGAATATTTATACGCCCTTATGATAGCACAAGGGGCTTGCGCGAACGGCTGCAAAGGTGCGAATGTGCGCGCAGTTTACCAAGGAGATCTCACATGAACCGCATCGTGCACCTGGCACTGAAGGTCGAAGACCTCGAAAAGACCACCGAATTCTACGAGAAGGTTTTCGGTTTCCGTGAAGTGGAGACGCGCAAAACGCGCGACCACCTGTCGCGACACCTGAGCGACGGCGCGATCGACTTCACGCTGATTCAGTACGACGCCGGCACGCAGTCCGCCGAATCGAAGGCGGCAGGCGAGGGGCCGTGCATACATCATTTCGCGGTCGAAGTTGAAGACCTCGAGGCATCCGAGGCGCAGATCAAGTCGTACGGCTGCGAAATCATCAGCGACCCGGGCGTGATCCCGATCAAGTTCCGCGCGCCCGGCGGCACCGTGGCCGAACTCGTGCCGGTCGGCCGCTACAAAAAGCCGGAGTTCAAATGACAAGTCGCACGACGCAGTACGGAGCGGTGTTATGAAAGCAGCTCCCGATCACGTGATTTCCGTCAGCGAGAAGCTGGTCAACTGCGTCGCCGGACTCACCGCGGACAAGATTCCGCCGACGGTGCGCGCGCGCACCGAAGACCTGCTGATCGATATCGCGGGTCTGTGCGTCGCGGCGCGCAACACGGATTACATCAAGGCGCTGATCGCGAGCGTCGATCGCGGCGGCGCATGTACCTCGCTCGGTCATGGCGGCGAGTTCAGCGCCGAAGACGCGGCAATGATCAATGGCACGGCCGGCCACGGCGAAGATTTTGATGACACGTTCGAAGGCGGGCCGGTGCACAGCAGCACTATCATCGTGCCCGCGGTGCTGGCGGCATGCGAGCGCTTTGGCCGCGGCGGACGCGCGGCGCTGCTCGGCATGGTTGTCGGCATCGAATCGATGTGCCGCCTCAGCATGGTGATTCCGAAAGCCATCCACAAAGCGGGCTTTCACCCAACCGGCGTGATCGGCGCGATGGGGGCAACGCTTGCCGTTTCCACGACGCTGGGTCTGAACCGCAAGCAAACCGTAGATGCGCTGGGCATCGCGGGCAGTATGGCAAGCGGCATCATTGAATACCTGGCCGAAGGCGCATGGACCAAGCGGCTGCATGCCGGCTGGGCGGCGCGTATCGGCCTGCATGCGGCGCGTATTGCGCAGCATGGTTTTCTCGGTCCGCGCACGGTATTCGAGGGTACGCATGGTTTTTTCTATGCTTTCGCACGCAACGTCGATGGTGATTACGACGTCCTGACGCGCGATTTCGGCGACGATTGGATGATTGACAAAATTACTTTCAAGCCCTACGCGACCGGTACCATGAACCAGCCGTATATCGATTGCGCGCTGCGCCTCGCGCGCAAGGGCTTCAACGCCGACGACGTGGCTGAAGTACTGTGCGAAACCGCGGAGGGCTATGTTCACCGGCTGTGGGACCCGCTGGCGTCGAAACAAAAGCCCGCCAACGATTACGCGGCCAAGTTCAGCGCGCCGTTCAACGTCGCAGTGGCATTCGTGACCGGCGGTGCCGGGCTCGATGCGTTCAGCGAAAAAACCGTGCGCGATCCGCGCATCCTCGGTCTCGCCGCCAAGGTGAATTACGTGGTGGATCCCAACAACCCCTATCCCAAGGCTTTCACCGGCCACGTCAAAATGACGCTGAAGGACGGTCGCGTGTTCGAAGAACGCCAGCCGCATATCCGCGGCGGCATGCACGATCCGCTGTCGCGCGAGGACATCGAGCGCAAGTTCCGCGGCAATACCGCGTTCGGCGGCTGGAGCGAGTCGCGTGCCGACCAGTTCCTGCAATTCGCGCAGGGTGTTTTCAAGGGTAAACTGGATCTAACGCCGTTTCGCGGTTAATACGGGCGTCCAGGGCGAAAAGCAAAAAGTCAGCCACAGAGGGAGCAGGGAACACAGAGAAGTAAGGTCACAATAAAATTCTGTTCCAGAGTTTCTTTTCCTCTGTGCCCTCTGTGGCTAAAGTATTTGATTGTTAAAGCGGTTGCCGTGCGGGAGGGGACGATGCAAAGCACGATGATGGATTTCCCGTTGACGCTGGCGCCCATCCTCGAGCGCGCGGGCAAGCTGTTCGGCGCGTCGGAAATCGTGTCGCGCCTGCCCGACAAGTCGCTGCATCGCCATCATTACCGCGATTTTCACCGCCGCGCGATTGCACTTGGCGGCGCGCTGCAGGCTGCCGGTCTGCAGAAAGGCGAGCGCGTCGCGACCCTGATGTGGAACCATTACGCGCATCTCGAGGCGTATTTTGCGATTCCCTGCGCGGGCGGCGTGCTGCACACTCTAAATCTGCGCCTGCATGCCGACGACATCGGTTATATCGCCGATCACGCCGGCGACCGCTTCCTGATCGTCGACGACGTGCTGTTGCCGCTTTACGAAAAATTCAGGGACAAGGTCAAATTCGAGAGGGTGATCGTCGTGCGCCTGAGCGGCCAGCCACTCGCGCCAGGCTTGGAAGATTACGAACAGTTCATAGCCGGCGGCGCGGTGATGCAGGTCCCGCTGCTCGGCGAAAACGACGCTGCGGGCCTGTGTTACACCTCGGGGACAACCGGCAAACCCAAGGGCGTCGTCTATTCGCATCGCGCGCTGGTGCTGCATTCGATGGCGTGCGCGATGGGCGACACACTGGGCCTGCGGCAAAGCGATTCGCTGTGCCCGGTGGTGCCGATGTTTCACGTCAACGCGTGGGGCCTGCCGTTCACCGGCGCGATGGTCGGTTGCAAGCTCGTGCTGCCGGGCCCGCACCTCGACGCGGTAAGCCTGCTCGATTTGTACGAGTCGGAGCACGTCACGTTCACTGCCGGTGTGCCGACGATCTGGATGGGTATTCTGCAGGCACTGGAAAAAAATCCCGCGCAATGGAAATTGACACCGGGCATGCGGATGGTCGTAGGGGGTGCTGCGGCGCCGGAGTCCATGATCCGGGCATTCGACCGCTTCAATCTCCACATCCTGCACGCGTGGGGGATGACCGAGACCACGCCGCTCGGTACCACTGCATATCTGAAGCATGAACTGCAGACGCGGCCAGAAGATGAGCGTTACGCGTACCGTGGCAAGCAGGGGCTGCCGGCGCCGTTTGTTGAAGTGCGCGCGATGACCGATAGCGGCAGCGCACCGTGGGACGGCGCTACCATGGGTGAACTGCAGGTGCGCGGGCCGTGGATCGCGGCGAGTTATTACAAACTGGCGGCCGAGGCGGATAACTGGACGGACGACGGCTGGTTTCGCACCGGAGACGTTGCCACCATAGACGCGGAGGGCTATGTGAAGATCACCGACCGCATCAAGGACCTGATCAAATCTGGCGGCGAATGGATCAGTTCGCTCGACCTCGAAAATGCGCTTGCCGGACACCCTGCGGTGCAGGAGGCGGCGGTGATAGCCATCGCGCATCCAAAGTGGGACGAGCGGCCGCTGGCGGTAATCGTGCTGAAGCCCGGCCAGTTGGCAAGCGAGCAGGAGCTGCGCGATTATCTGGTGCCGAAGTTCGCTAAATTCTGGCTGCCGGAAGGTTTTGCCTTCGTCACCGCGATTCCGCGCACGTCGACCGGCAAGATGATGAAAGCCGCGCTGCGCGAGCAATTCCGCGACTGGCGCTGGGCGTGAAGACCGGGCCGGCGTGACGATGGCCGGGCGGGGCGGCTTGCGCTTTGATTTTCCAGTAAAATCAGCCTTCATGCGTGCAGTCGCACATGGGAAGGCATGGGTTGCCGGGTCGGCGTTTGCCGGCCGGGCGCATTAAACATGGTTGAAATACTGAATTACCGGAACGCGCTGCCGCTGGGCTCGATGCTGCTCGAGTACCGGCTCGAGTCCGTGCTCGGCGCGGGCGGCTTCGGCATGACCTACCTTGGCTACGACACGCACCTCGAAATCAAGGTGGCGATCAAGGAGTATCTGCCGGTCGAACTCGCGGTGCGCGCGCTCGACGGCTGCATAGTGCCCGTCAGCACCGGCACCGAATACAACTACAAGTGGGGTCTCGACCGCTTTTTGCAGGAAGCGCGCCTGCTCGCCAAGTTCAGCCATCCGAACATCGTCACGGTCAGCCGTTATTTCGAGGCGAACGGCACGGCTTACATGGTGATGAACTACGAGTCCGGCGTGTCGCTGAGCCAGCTTCTGAAGCGCATTCCCGAGCCCGACGAAGAGCTGCTGATGCGCATACTCCTGCCGCTGCTCGACGGCTTGCACGCAGTGCACCAGGCGGGTTTTTTGCATCGGGACATCAAGCCCTCGAATATTTTCATCCGCGATACCGGCGTGCCCGTGCTGCTCGATTTCGGCGCCGCGCGCCTGGCTGTGGGCGGCACCACCAGAACGATGACGTCCGTCCTGACGCCGGGCTACGCGCCGCTCGAGCAGTATTCGAGCGATGGCAACCAGGGCCCGTGGACCGATATCTATTCCATGGCCGCGGTGATGTACCGCGCGGTGATCGGCGACAACCCGCCCGACAGCGTAACGCGTCTGAAAGACGACGCGGTGATGTCGTCCCTGATTGAGGCGCGCAATCGTTTCACGACCGGCTTCCTGCACGGCGTCAATCGCGGCCTGGAAGTCGACGAAAAGACGCGCCCGCAGTCGGTGCCTGAATGGAAGGCGATGTTTACCGGCGAAGCTTACGTGGCGCCGCCGCCGTCGCCGGTCGCCTATGCCGTGGCGTCCACCAAAGGCGAATCGGCCGCCGACCCGCCCACGCAACGCGCCGCCAAAACGCTGCTGCTCGAGCGCTCGCTCACGCCCGCGGCGCGCCCGGGGATGACGCAACTGACCTGGATGGCCGCCGGTGCCCTGGTGCTCTTCCTCGCGATGGGTGGGCAGCAGGTGTACGAACGACTCTCCGGCAACGAGTCGGCGCGTGCGCTGCAGCCTCCCGAGAAGCCCGGCAAACTGACGCCGCGCGAGTTTTACGTGCTCGACCGCGATCGCAGTGGTTATCTCACGCCGGATGAAGTCAAGGGCGACGCGGTGCTGGAGCAGAATTTCAAGAAGATCGACAAGAACCGCGACGGCAAGGTGTCGCTGGATGAGTTCACCGACTTTTCGTAGAACTCATTTCAAAAATACAAAACCGACAAGCAACCGCCGATAAATTGTTTTCAATACCCCCTTGAGGGGTACGCCGATTGACGCCGATATAATTCCAGACCTTTGCTCGAATCAAGGTCAAGCCCCTTGATCTTATCTGCGTTCATCCGCGTTCATCGGCGGTTCCCAATTGTTTTTGAGACCGCTTCTCGTTAACTGACCTGCCGCTCAGTCGGGTGCCAGCAGAAAATCCTTTATCACCTTGATCTGGTCTTCCGCCATCAGCATGGGCGCGTGGCCGATGCCGGCAAATTCAACCAGCCGCGCGCGCGGCCCGCGTTTTTGCATTTCCTCGGCGGTTTCCTTCAGCAGCAGATCGGATTCGGCGCCGCGTATCGCAAGCGTCGGACAGGTGATGGTGTCCCAGAAACTCCACAGGTCGATATTTTGCGCCGCCCCCTTGCGAAAAGGTGCCGCGATGTCGGGGTCGTAGCACATGCCCCAACTGCCGTCGGAGTGCTCCTTGGCGCCGTGCAGGGTCATGTGATGCCATTGCGCATCGGTCAGCGGGCCGAACGGGACGGAGACCGCGCGCACATAGGCTTCGAGTTCCTTGAAAGTCTTGAAGCGCGGGTCTTTGCCGACGTAAGTCGCGATGCGCTCGAGCGAGGCCTTGGGAATCAGCGGCCCGACGTCGTTGACCACCAGTTTGCGGATCGGCGAATTGGGGCGCGACGCGAGCAACATGCCGAGCATGCCGCCCATCGACGTGCCGACCCAGTAGAGCGAGCGCTCGCCGTAGCGCCTGGTCAGGAAGTTCGACAGTTTGCCCAGCCAGCCGCCCGCCGCGGGCCATGCCGTTACGCGCGCGATCAACGCGTTCATGTCGGCCATGTATTGCGGATAGCTGTAATCGTCCTTGTTATACAGCCAGTCGCTGCCGCCGCGCCCGGCGACGTCAGGGCACACCACGCGGCATTCCGCGGCCAGTTCCTGCGCCAGAAAATCAAAATCGCGGCAGTTGCGCGTCAGGCCGTGCACGCAGATGACGACGCGCTGGCTGGCGGGATCGCCCCAGTCGGTATAAAAAATCTTGTGAAAACCCTGGGTGCTGAGGCCCAGCAGGTGGTCGGTTCGCATGGCGGCGCCTAGTGTTGGTTTACGAGCGGCTAGTGTAGAGATTTGTGCGCAAACATTCTACTCCGGGCGGGATCGCGTGCTTACAGCAACGCAAACGTACCGCCGCCGGCGCCGACAAATACCGCCGCGTGCGCCCACGCCCACAGCAGGTAGTTGAGCCGCAGTTTCGCCGGCAGATAGTTGGAGATCAGAAACAGGCGGCCATCGGCGGGCGCGCGCAAGACGTGGGTGCCGTCCTGCATGCGGATTTCGCGGTGCTGCGCTTCGACTTCGCGTATGGCCTGGCGCCGCGCTAGCTCCCATTCCTTGAGATCCAGCGCGCCATCCTGGTTCAGATCGAAGCGCTTGAGCAGTTCGGGCTGTTTTTTTTTCCATGCTGCCAGCAGTGACCCCACGTCGGCATCGAGATTGAGATCGCTGTTGGCGCCGCCGACCGTGACAAAATCGCCGAGCGCATAGACGAGTTCGCGTGGCAGTAACAGCCATTCGGTGTAGCGATAATTGCCCTTGGTCCAGGTCTCCTTGCGCGAGCACAGGACTTCGGCATTCTCGGGATCGATCACGCAGCTTCCCGTGGCGTCCTTGACGACAAAAGGCTCGTCGCTGACGCCTGAATCCTCCAGCGACCACTTGTCGTCGGACGATTTTTCGTAAACCTCGTACTGAAACCACACGCAGGGCAGCAGGGAATATTTGGAGAGCAGCGGGGTGCCGCCCGGGAGTTCGGCGCGCCCGGAAATTTCAACGTAACCTTGCGCCGCGGTGGCGATGTTGGAGAGCGGAGTGTCTTCTACGTGACGCAGGCGCCGGTAATTGCCGACCCATGCCGCGAAGCTGACGAGCGACATGGCGCCCAGCGCAAACGGCCACACCGCCGCCGATTCGGCCTGGGCGGCGGCCGCCAGTATGAATACGTGAACGCCACCCGTCAGCCAGTTGAACGAATGGAGGCGCAGCCTGACGCCCATGGCCGGCGCTATTTAAACAAGTCCTTGACGTCGACGTCGGTTTTTTCCGCGGCATCGAATTCCAGCAATTGCGCCTGCTTGAAATTGAACATGCCGGCGACGATGGCGTCGGGAAACTGCTCGACGCGCACGTTGTTGATGTTGGCGGATTCGTTGTAGAACTCGCGGCGGTCTGCAATCGCGTTCTCGAGCCCGGTAATGCGGCTTTGCAGTTGCAAAAACGTCTGGTTGGTCTTGAGGTCGGGATATTGCTCGGCCAGCGCGAACAGGCTGCCGACGCTGGTACGCAGTCCTGCTTCGGCGGTGCCCAGCGCACGCAGGTCCTGGGATTCGCGCGCGGAGAAAACCTTGGCGCGCGCTTCGATCACTTTCTGCAGCGTGTCCTGCTCGAACTTCATGTACTGCTTGCAGGTCTCGACCAGCTTGGGCAGTTCGTCGTGGCGCTGCTTCAGCAGCACGTCGATGTTCGCCCACGCTTTGGATACGTTGTGCTTTACCTGGACCAGATTGTTGTAAATCATCACCAGGTAAACCAGCGCCAGGACTGCCACCCCCAGTATTACGAACGCAACGACGCCCATGTGAAACCTCCCCGGTTTATGCAACGCGGATTAAGAGTGCCTGACATAATGAAACACACGCGTCTCATTATGTTATGCACTCTAAGTATAGCACCGGCATGGGTGACGTTTTTGGGCGCTTACCACGTGTACTGCACGCTGTAACGCGCGGTGACTTCGGCGCCGGCGGCGATTTTTACCGGGAACTGGATGGTGCGCGCATCCACCTTTTCGAAAGCGTGGGTTTGCGCCGTGACCTGCCAGTTGACCCAGCGGTAGAGGTTTTCCTTCACCATGACGGTGACCGCTTCTTTTTTCTGGTTGCGCAGCTTGACCTCGATTTCCTCATTCATCGTTTTACGCGTGGTGTCGACCTTGAAATCGAGCTGGCGGCGCTCGCCGACGACATCGAACGCCGAGCCGAGCTTGATCAGTACGTTTTCGTTTTTCGGCGTGTGGTCGATGACGTTCTCGCCGATGAATTCCAGCGTCTTGTCGGCGCTGTCCAATTTGCTGACGCGGATGCGGCCGGACGGCAGCGGCATGCCCATGTTGTGTTCAGTCGCATTCTTGAAGCCGAGATAGACGTCGACTTTCTTGTTGCTTTGCGCGCCGTAATTGCGATCGGTCTGCGGGCTTGCGCCATATCCGTAGTAGCCCGGCACAGCACCATAGTAAACGAGCGTTTTTTCGCATGGCACATTGCGCGCGGCAGGAAACAACTCGATCTGCTTGGTGGAGTTGTCGGGCAGCGTCGTCGGGCGGCCCAGCGTGTAGAGGTGGTACTCGAAGAACGATTTTTCCGCGAAGCCGCTGTCTTTTTCATCGCGGACCATTGATTTCGCCATCGCCAGTCTGCCATCCGCGCGGCCAGGCGATTGCGTGCGCTGCACGTCGCCGGCCACGAGCTTCAGTTTTGCTTCGGGATAACTGGCCCCCGATTGGTTGATGATGCTCACCCAGGCGCCGATATCGAGTTTGCACGCGTTGGCGTTGCTGCCATCCGCGTAAGTCACGTTGTAGTCCGTCCACCAGGTGAGGCCGGTGGTTTGGTACGACACCCGCGTGCGGTGGTTGCCCGCTTGTTTTGCGTTGAGGTCCCAGACCAGCGTCGGCCGCGTGATGAGTCCGCCCGGCAGGCTGGGCAGGGTGATGCCGGCATTGTGCGGGAGCAGTTGAAGGGTGCCGTCGTCACGCTTCAGGATCAAGCCGCCGGCAGTCGAGAGCAACGTGCCGGTGAACGACTCGACCGCCGTGCCGCGCACCTGATCGACTTTAATGGTCTGGTCCACGTACTTTTGCAGCAGCTTGTCCTGGTTGACCAGATCGAACTGGAAATTCTGCTCGACCACGCTGGTGCCCGCGGCATCGGTGAGCGATTCGAACATCACGGTGGTCGGGTCGATAAAAGCGGCGACGTCGGCGAAGCGCACGCTGTTGCGCCCGCGCGTGAGATTGATGTCGCGTTGCTGGCGCACGACCGCGTAACCCGGTATGGCCTGGCCACGCCCGCCATTGCGAAAGACCTCGGGCGAAATCGCGCCGGGCTGTGCAGTGCTGTAGATGGTGAGCGCGTTGCCGCCGGTTTCCGCTTCGCTGGCCGCCTGGGGGATGCCCATGGCGAACGCCGTGGCGAGCGAGCACAGGCCCAATTGGGTGGATTTTTTCATTGGATGTGTCCGTAAAATTGAACAAATGGCTGGTTTGCGACTGGTGGTTTAAACGGCGCGGCGACGCGGAAGGGGTTAAGCGCGTGCGCGCAGAAACGGGGCGTTGCGCGCAAAAGCGGGTGGTGGCGGTGCATGCGCCCGACCATGCAGGTAATTCTTGATTTAAACGGTAAAAATCTATAACCTTATCAACCCCATGCCGGTGTTTTAACGTAATAGCGGCCGGCCTCTTAACTTCAACTGTGAACAGAGGTAACGATGAGCGCCGAAGCAAATGTTTCCAAGGAAAAACTGGTTCAGGATTTCCGCACGGTGGTCGCGGATGCCGAAGAACTGCTCAAAGCAACCGCCAGCCAGGCCGGCGAGAAAGTCGCCGTAGCTCGCGAGCGCATTCAG
The DNA here is from genome assembly GCA_945870465.1 of Bordetella parapertussis. The sequence goes on from CAMBSS010000010.1 coordinate 41,175, forward strand.
GACAGCCTGCATCAGGCCAAAGTCAAACTGGCTGAAGCCGAGGACGTGATCGTCCAGCGCAGCAAGCAGGCGGCGCGCGCGACCGACGATTATGTGCGTGAAAATCCGTGGCAGGCAGTGGGCGCCGCGGCTGGAGTCGGGCTGTTGATCGGATTGCTGATCGGCCGCCGCTAGTCTCATGGCCGGCGCAGATTCCCCCGCCGGTGCCGCCCGCATGGGCGGGTTGTTGAGTTCCATCAAAAAGCTGCTCGCCACGCTCGTGGCGATAGCGCAGACTCGCCTCGAGTTGCTGGCGAACGAACTGCATGCTGAGCGCCAGCGCATCGCCCAGATGCTGATGCTGGGCGTTGCAGCGGTTTTTTTTCTCGCTTTCGGCTTCTTGCTGCTGACGTTTCTGGTGATCGCCATGTTCTGGGACAGCAACCGTTTCTTTGCGATCGGCGGTTTCGCGGTGCTGTATCTGGCGGTCGGCGCCGCACTTGCCGCAGCGGCGCGCGGGCGTGCCGCGGCCGGCACGCGTTTGTTTGAGGCGAGTCTCGGCGAACTGAAGAAAGACCGCGACAGATTGTCAGTGTGAAGCGCGGCGATTCAATCATCGAAAATCTGCTTCAGCGCGAGAGACTGCTCGCGCAATGCTCCGCCCAGCGCGACGAACTCGCGGCGCTGACGCAGCGGCTTGACGGGCCGATCAAAGTCGCCGACCGCGGCATCGCCGGTGTGCAGTATCTGCGCGAACATCCGCTGCTGCTCGGCGCGCTGGTCGCGGTGGGGACGGTAACGCAGCGGCGCGGACTGTGGAAGTGGGCGCAGCGCGGTTTCGTGGCGTGGCGCACCTATCGCGCGTTCGCCAAATCCGCTGGCAAGTCCTTTTTCTAGGCGTCCGCGAGCAGAACCGCATGGCAGATCCCTCGCGCATAGCCAAGTTTCGTACCGCCAGCGTGATCGCCTATCGCTCGATACGCGACCTGACCGAACGCGAAAAGAAGCATCTGCTCAGCGAAATATTGCAGGTCAGGGGGCTGATGCCGCTCATGATGAAGCCGCGCAACAAGCAATTGTGGACGACGGAGGACAAGGAAGAGTTGAAGGTGCATCTGCGGCGTCTTTCCAATATCAGCCCGTACCTGATCGTGCTCGCCTTGCCGGGTTCTTTCCTGATGTTGCCGGCACTTGCGTGGTGGCTCGACCGGCGGCGCAACCGGCAGCAACCGGCGGCGCCGACTTCCTAGTACAACTATAACGAGATGGGTCCACTGGCCGCGGGAGGTCGCGCATGAGTTCGGTTCGTAAAGTGATCGAGCCCGAGTTGAAGCTGCTGGGCAGCGGCAGCGCGTTTCAGGCGCAGCTGCTCGCCATGCTGCAGGGCAGCCAGTTTTTCGGCGATTTTCCCGCAGCGGAAATCGAGACGCTTGCCAAATATGTGCAGGCCTACAGCGCCTGCTTCCGGCACCGTCATATTCCGCGCGAGCGACCGCGGCGGCTTTATGTGTCTGGTGATCGAAGGCGGTGCGGCAATATTCAAGCAGGACGCCAATTACGGCAGCAAGCGCATCGGCCAGATCGAGCCCGGCAAGACCATAGGCGAGATGGCGCTGGTCGACGGCGAGCCGCGTTCGGCGACCTGCATTTGTCCGCAGCAATCGACACTGGTAATGCTGACGCGCGAGCAGTTCGTGCGCATCATCCGTGAGCATCCGGCTTTGAGCGTGAATATTCTGCTCAAGATAGTCGCCATGATGAGCCGGCGGTTGCGCCAGACCAGCGGGCAGCTGGTCGACTACCTGCAGGACTGAGATCGCTCCATGTGGTACCTGATCGGTCTGGTGTGGATCGCGGCGATGGTCTTCATCGTTACGAGATATAACCGCAAGCAACGCAAGCGCAGTAGCGAGCGCACCGTGCAAATGGCAGCATTGCTGGCCGACCTCAAGGCCAATCCCCGCGCGGTGATCGACGCATTGGAGAAGCCTGCTGCGCCCCCCCCACCGTCCGCGGCGGCAGTCGCGGAATTCAGCAAGAAGCCGCGCCTGCTGCCGCAGTCTTCGGCGCTGCTCTATTACGTTTTCAGGACGGGCCTGCCGGACCACGAAATTTTCGCCGGCCTGGCATTGACCGATGTTGTCGAAATTGCGACGGCATTGGGCGGACTGCCGCGCGAGCAGATCGAGCGCAAACTGGTGCAGCAACGCCTCGACCTGGTGGTCTGCAACAAGCAGCTCGAAGTGGTCGCGGCAGTGCTGGTGCGGAATTTCACGCCGGGTCCGCAGGCCGAAGGCGAACAATTTGCGACCCGCTGTCTGCAGGCCGCCAATATCCGCGTGTTGAGCATCGATCCCGCGGCGCCGCCGCGCCACCATCAGGTTCATGCACTGATCTATGGCTGAACCGCTGGTGTCGATCCGCTGATGTTGGGCGGGCAACGCACCATGCGGCCGCAAACGGAAATCAATGACGCGCACCTGGGACATTTTCTGCTCGGTAGTCGATAACTACGGCGATATCGGCGTCTGCTGGCGGCTGGCGCGCCAGTTGTCGTCGGAGTTGGGACAGTCCGTTCGCTTGTGGGTCGATGACCTTGCGAGTTTTCGGCGCGTTTGCCGCGACATCGACCCCGCGCTGGAAATTCAGCAGGTAAACGGCGTTGAAGTCTGGCATTGGGGCGAGGCAATGGCGGCCGTGCAACCCGCCGACATCGTGATCGAAGGCTTCGGCGTCCGCCTGCCGGACAATTATCTCGCCGCAATGGCTGAGCGCACGCCACGCCCGGTATGGATTAACCTTGAACATCTGAGTGCCGAACCGTGGGTCGAAGGTTGCCATGGCCTGCCGTCGCCACATCCGGCGCTGCCGCTCGTCAAACATTTTTTCTTTCCCGGTTTCACTGCGGCGACGGGCGGCCTGCTGATCGAACGCGAACTTGTTCAGGCGCGCGACGCATTCCAATCCAATGCCGGCGCGATCGCCGGTTTCTTGAATGAACTTGGCATAACGTCCGGCGCAGACGGCGCGCTGTGCGTATCGCTTTTTTGTTACGACAATGCCGCGCTGCCTGCGCTCATAGCTGAGTGGTCCGCAGGTGGATTGCCCATCGTATGCATGGTGCCCGCGGGCAGGGCGCTTGATCAGTTGTCCGCTATCGTCGGCCACCACATAGAGCCGGGATCATGCACGGTGAGAGACAAGCTGACGATAGCCGCCATTCCTTTTCTGGATATCGACCAGTACGACCGTCTGCTGTGGGCATGCGACGTGAATTTCGTGCGCGGTGAAGATTCGTTCGTGCGCGCGCAGTGGGCGGCGCGCCCCTTGGTATGGCAGGCCTACGTGCAAAAAGAGGACGCGCATATTGCCAAACAGGCGGCGTTTGTAGACCGCTACGTCGACCGGTTGGATGAACCGACGGCTACCGCGATGCGTTCGATCCATGCGGCATGGAACCGACAGTCTCCCGATATCGCGCCATGCTGGAGGGCGCTCATGGCCCGGCGCCAGGCCGCTGCGGTGCACGCACAGGCTTGGGCAGGGCGTCTCGCCGGTGGCGGCAATCTGGCAATCAAGCTGGCCGAATTCTGCCGTAATCGGCTAGAATAGCCGCCTTTTAGCCTTTTTGCAGCGGGAAAACCATGAAAATCGCACAGGAAATCAGGGCCGGCAACGTGATCATGCTCGGCAAGGAGCCGATGGTCGTGCAGAAGGCCGATTTCTCCAAATCCGGCCGCAACGCATCGGTCGTAAAAATGAAAATGCGCAACCTGCTGACGGGCGCGCCGACGGAGAGCGTTTATCGCGCCGACGACAAATTCGAAATGGTGGTGCTCGAGCGCAAGGAAGTCACATTCTCGTACTACGCCGATCCGATGTACGTGTTCATGGACAACGAGTTCAACCAGCATGAAATCGAGAAAGACAACATGGGCGAAGCGCTCAACTATCTCGATGAAGGCATGCCGTGCGAAGTCGTGTTCTACAACGAACGCGCGATTTCGGTGATCATTCCGCAGTCGCTCGAACGCGAAATCGAATACACGGAGCCGGCCATCCGCGGCGACACTTCGGGCAAGGTGCTGAAGCCAGCCAAGCTCAAGACCGGATTTATCATTCAGGTGCCGTTATTTTGCGCGACCGGCGACAAGATCGAAATCGATACCCGCACCGGCGACTACCGGCGCCGCGTGTAAAGATACCGGCTCCAGCTAAAACGCCACCCCCGGGTGGCGTTTTTATTGGGCGATTGTCGCCGCTGGTTTGCGCCGGATTTCAGGCCAGCGCATTTTCAGAGCGCCGCCGGATGCGCGCCGCTTTAAAAATCGCATCCAGATTGTCCTGCCCGTCGAGATTCCACAGCAACGAAAGCAACTTGTTGCTCTGGCGCCTGGATAGTACGCGTGTCGCCAGATCGATAAACTTGGCGTCGACTTCCTTGTCCGTCATCGGATTGCGGAAATGCCCGCGCGGATATTCGACCGTGGCGATTTTTTTCCGGCCGTCCACGGTCATGACCTCAATGCGGCTAGGTACTTTTTCCGGGAATTGCCGCGACAACTCGGGATCTTCCTCGACTTTGATCCTGTCTGCCAGTGCGTGAATGCGCGGATCGGCAAGGCGCTGCGGCGAAAATATTTCGTCGCTGAAACGGCCGTCGATCAGAACCGCAGCAATGATGAAAGGCAGGCTGTGGTCGGCGGTTTCGCGCGTAGTTGGATGCCATTTCTCCGGCTCGTTGCCGATCTCCTGGTACGCGAAAGCGTAAGTATGGATAGTGACCGCTGCGATCTCGGCGCCGGCGAGTTGACGGTGCAGGTCGACTGCCGCCTCGATCGGCGCCAGGGAATGGTATTCGGACAGGAAGAATTTGAGACTGGCCTGCACGATGCGGAACGGACTGCCTGTGCCCGGGAACGGCGCGATATCAAATTTTCCGGCGACGT
>CAMBSS010000011.1 GCA_945870465.1 Bordetella parapertussis
AGCAGAACGCCTGGAAATACTATGGCGGCGGCATGGAGGCGTTGGCGCTGTTGTTTAAGGACTATAACGTGATCCACATTCCGTGCGGCAACACCGGCGCGCAAATGGGCGGCTGGTACCGCAAGGAGATCAAGACGGTGGCCGATCTCAAGGGCATGAAAATGCGCATCGGCGGGCTCGCCGGCCAGGTGCTGGCGAAACTGGGCGTGGTTGCGCAGCAGCTTGCCGCCGGCGACATCTATCCGGCGCTCGAGCGCGGCACTATCGATGCGGCGGAATGGGTCGGTCCCTACGACGACGAGAAGCTCGGCTTCAACAAGGTCGCCAAGTTCTACTACTATCCCGGCTGGTGGGAGGGCGGTCCCGAACTCTCGTTCCTCGTCAACGAGAAGAAATGGGCGGAACTGCCCAAGCACTATCAGGCCGCTCTCGAGGCCTCTTGTGCCGAAGCCAATGTGCGCATGGTCGCGAACTACGACGCAAAAAATCCTGAAGCGCTGAGGCGCCTGGTCGGCAGCGGCACCCAGTTGCGGCTCTTCCCGCGCCCGGTCATGGAAGCATGTGAGAAGGCTGCATTCCAGTTATACGACGAACTGTCGGAGAAAAGCCCGCACTGGAAGCGCATTTATCCGGCGTGGCGCAAATTCCGCGATGAGCAGTACCAGTGGTTCCGCGTCGCCGAATACGGTTTCGACAACTTCGCCTACAGCCCGCGTTCCAAAGCGGCGGCAGCTCCGGCCAAGAAGTAAAGAGCCGGACGGAATAAAAAAGCCCCGCTGCGGCGGGGCTTTTTGTTTGCGTGTGCGATTCTCTACTTGCCTTCGCGTATGGCCTTTTCGAGATCGGCGGCTTCGCGGTCCTGTTCCGTTTTGCCGTCGGCGTCTGTCGTGGTGTTCTGCGGCGTGTCCATCTGCAGTTCTAGCGTGCTCGGTGTGCCGGCCGGGCCGTTGTTGACGAAGCTGGTGACCAACCCGGGGAAGAAAATCAGGATGGCGACCAGGATCAGCTGCAGCACCACCCACGGGATCGCGCCCCAGTAAATGTCCGAACTCTTGACCTCCTTGGGCGCCACGCCGCGCAGATAGAACAGCGCGAACCCGAACGGCGGATGCATGAACGAGGTCTGCATGTTGGCGCCAAGCAGCACGCCGAACCAGATGAGGTCGATGCCGAGCTTGGTGGCGACCGGCGCCAGCAGCGGAATGATGATGAACGCGATTTCGAAGTAGTCGAGGAAGAACGCCAGGAAGAACACGAAAATATTGACGAAGATCAGGAAGCCGGTAACGCCGCCGGGCAGCGAGGTCAGCAGGTGCTCGATCCACAGGTCGCCGTCGACGCCGCGGAAGACGAGGCCGAACACGGTCGAGCCGACGAGGATGAAAATCACCATTGAACTGATGCGCATGGTCGAGCCGAACGCTTCGCGGATCAGTCCGCGCAGTTCGGGGATAAACGCCGCTTCGAGCATCAATATCGTGAGCGCGGTGTAGAACAGCGCGAAGAGAGGTGATTTTGCAAAGCCCAGGAAAGCAGTGCCGGCGCTGACCAGCGGCGCCGGCACCCAGGCATCCTGCCACACGAAAAACGCCGGTATTGCGATCACGGTAATGGCGGCGAGGGCTATCCAGGCGGCGATCTTGCCGCGCCGTGAAAACTCCTTGTGATGCAGCACGGCGAGGACGATGGCGCCGACCGCACCCATGGCGCCGCCTTCGGTCGGCGTCGCCAATCCCATCAGGATGGTGCCGAGCACGAGGAAAATCAGCACAATCGACGGCACCATGCCCCACAGGCATTTTTTGATCAGCGCCCAGCCTTTCATGGTGCGCGCTTCGGGCGGCAGCGCGGGCATGGCGGCGGGTTTGACGACGCTGAGCACCAATATGTAAGCGCAGAACAGCAGCACCTGCACGATGCTGGGGCCGATGGCGCCGGCATACATGTCGCCGACCGAGCGGCCGAGCTGGTCGGCAAGCACCACCAGCACGAGCGAAGGCGGGATCAACTGCGTGATGGTGCCGGAAGCGGCGATCACGCCGGTCGAAAGCCGCATGTCGTAACCGTAACGCATCATGATGGGCAGCGAGATCAGACCCATGGCGATGACGGAAGCGGCGACCGTGCCGGTGATTGCGCCGAGGATCGCGCCGACGATGATCACCGCGTAAGCGAGACCGCCGCGCACCGGGCCGAACAACTGGCCCATGCTGTCGAGCATGTCTTCGGCGAGACCGCAGCGCTCGAGGATGGCGCCCATGAAAGTGAAAAACGGAATCGCCAGCAGCAAATCGTTCGAAATAATCCCGAACACGCGCTCGGGCAGCGCCTGCAGCAACTCGAAGTGGAAAAAGCCGAGTTCTATGCCCCAGAAGCCGAAAAAAAGGCCGACCGCGGCGAGCGAAAACGCGACCGGGTAACCGATCAGCATGAATACGACGAGACCCCCGAACATCAGGGGCGCCATCAACTCGCGGGTCATTGCAGCGGCCTTTCGTAATGCACGTCGGCCGGCAGATGGCCGGTAAGCATCGCGATGCGCTTGATGACTTCCGAAATGCCTTGCAGCGAGAGAAACCAGAAGCCGAGCGGAATCATGATTTTGATCGGCCAGCGCAGCAGCCCGCCGGCATTGCCGGACATTTCATGCTGCAGGTAGGAGTTATGAAACATCGGCCACGCCAGCCATGCGATGATGACCGTGGCGGGCAGCAAAAAGAAAATGCCGCCCAGGATGTCGATCCAGATCTGCGCGCGCGTCGGCAGGTGCCCGTAAACGATGTCGACACGCACATGCTCGTTTTTCTTCAGCGTGTATGAGGCGCCGAGCAAGATCATCGCGCCGAACATGTACCACTGGATTTCGAGCCACGCGTTGGAACTGAGACTGAACGCATAGCGCGAGAATGCGTTGCCGGCGCTGATCAGGCATGACAGCAAAACCAGCCAGTTGGCGATGACCGCCAGCTTTTCGTTGAAAGCGTCGATGACCCGCGAGATCGCGAGCAGGTGCTGCATGCTGTGGTGCTCCCTGGGGCGTGCGCGGGTCGACGGCCGCGCTGGGCGTAATCATACGGGCAAGTCGCAGCGCGGGCAAAGCGTGCATGCGGGTATCTCGACGCGCGATGACTCATCCTGGTGCGCCTGCGCAACGGCTGCTTGCCAGGCGCAGCTGCGGCACTGCAGCCGGCGCTGGCGCGCGCCCTGCGCTGCTGCGGGCATAATTGATTAAACATGGTAAAATCAACAATTTAGAGCCGCATCCCGGCCGCGTATTCAGGGAAAATATTCACGCATGTACTCAAATCAGGAAACCATCGCCAGCTTTGATCCCGAACTGTCGTCGGCGCTCGCCAGCGAGACGCAGCGGCAGGAGGACCATATCGAGTTGATTGCTTCCGAGAATTACGCGAGTCCGCGCGTGCTCGAAGCGCAAGGCTCGTTGCTGACCAACAAGTATGCCGAGGGTTATCCCGGCAAACGTTATTACGGCGGCTGCCAGTACGTCGACATCGCCGAGCAGCTCGCGATCGACCGCGCCTGCCAATTGTTCAAGGCGGAATACGCGAACGTCCAGCCGCATTCGGGTTCGCAGGCCAATTTCGCGGTGTATTCCGCGGTCCTGCGTCCCGGCGACACCATACTCGGCATGTCGCTTGCGCATGGCGGTCACCTGACCCACGGCGCCGCGGTCAACGTCAGCGGCAAGCTTTATCATGCGGTCACCTACGGCCTCGACCCCAAAACGGAAGCCATCGATTACGACCAGGTCGAAAAACTGGCGCGCGAGCACCGGCCGAAAATGATCGTTGCCGGCGCGTCGGCTTATTCGCTGGCGATCGACTGGCAGCGCTTTCGCGCGATAGCCGACAGTGTGGGCGCGTTGTTCATGGCGGACATGGCGCACTATGCCGGTCTCGTTGCCGTGGGGATTTATCCCAGCCCGGTCGGGGTCGCCCACTTCGTCACGACGACCACGCACAAGACGCTGCGCGGTCCGCGCGGGGGGCTGATACTCGCCGGCGCCGAACACGGGAAGATACTCAACTCATCGATATTTCCCGGCATCCAGGGCGGCCCGCTGATGCACATCATCGCCGCCAAGGCCGTCGCTTTCAAAGAGGCTTTGAGCCCCGGCTTCAAGGATTACCAGGTGCAGGTGATTGCCAACGCACAGGAGATGGCCGCCGAATTGCAGAAGCGCGGCTGCCGCATCGTGTCCGGGCGCACTGACTGCCACATGTTCCTGGTCGATCTGACCGCCAAGCAGGTGACCGGCAAGGATGCCGAAGATGCTCTGGGCCGCGCCCACATGACGGTCAACAAGAACGCGATTCCCAACGATCCGCAAAAACCGACGGTCACCAGCGGCGTCCGGCTCGGTTCGCCGGCGATCACCACGCGCGGTTTCGGCATTGCCGAGACTCGCGAGCTTGCCAATCTCGTTGCCGACGTGCTCGATGCGCCGCGCGATGACAAGGTCATCGAACGCGTGGCATCAGCCGCGCAAGCGCTGTGCGCGAAATTTCCGGTGTATGGAAAATAAAAAGGAGGGAGGGGTGAGGAGAGGGGAGAAAAAACCTGGCGCGCATATGCGCGCACGCCTTTCGCCTCACGCCTCACGTCTCTCGGCGTAGCCATGCATTGCCCATTCTGCAAAGCCGAAGACACGCAGGTCATCGATTCGCGGGTCAATGACGACGGTGACAGCATACGCCGGCGGCGGCGCTGCGCGGCGTGCAACAAGCGCTTTACTACCTACGAAACGGTCGAGCTGCGCATGCCACAATTGGTGAAGCAGGACGGCAGCCGTACCGAATTCGATCTCGACAAGCTGCGCACCGGTTTCATGCGCGCCCTCCACAAGCGGCCGGTGCCGACGCCGCTGGTGGACGATGCGGTGGCGATGATCACCCAGCAGGTGCTGGCGCTGGGCGAGCGCGAGATCGAATCGCGGCGCGTCGGGGAGATGGTGATGAAGGAGCTCTACAAGCTCGACAAGGTTGCCTACATCCGTTTTGCGTCGGTCTATAAAAGCTTCCAGGACGTCGACGATTTCCAGGATGCCATCAAGGAATTCCAGAAGCCCGCGGGCAGGGAGTGAGGAGTGAGGCGTGAGGCGAGAAGCGGAAGGCAATGCCTCGCTTGTTTTTTTCCCTCACTCCATACCCCTCACGCCTTACGCTCTTTGGCGGTTCAAACTCAATGAGCAGTGCAGCGGATTCCGAATTTATGGCACTTGCGCTCCAACTCGCGGAACGCGGTCTTCATACAACGACGCCTAATCCGCGCGTCGGCTGCGTGATGGTGCGCGATGGTGCAGTAGTCGGCGAAGGCTGGCATGAGCGCGCCGGTGGCCCGCACGCCGAAGTCGTGGCCCTGCAGGCGGCCGGCAGCCGTGCCCGTGGCGCGACCGCTTATGTGACGCTTGAACCTTGCCATCATCAAGGTCGCACGCCGCCTTGCGATGAAGCGCTGATTGCAGCAGGCGTTGCGAGGGTGGTCGCGGCGATGCGCGATCCCGATCCGCGTACTGCAGGGCAGGGCATGGCGCGGCTCCGGCAGGCAGGCATGGCAGTTGAGACGGGTGTTCTGGAAAACGAAGCGCAAGCCATCAACCGCGGATTCATTTCGCGCGTCATGCGCGGCCGGCCGTGGGTGCGCATGAAAATCGCCGCCAGTCTCGACGGCAGGACAGCGTTGATGAACGGCAAGAGCCAGTGGATAACAGGCGAAGCGGCGCGCAACGACGGGCATCATTGGCGCGCGCGAGCGTGCGCAGTATTGACCGGCATCGGGACGGTGCGTGACGATGATCCGCAATTGACGGTGCGCGCGGTCACTACATCACGCCAGCCGCTGCGCGTGGTGATCGATAGTCGCCTGGAGTTGCCGCTCACCGCGCGTATCCTCGAGGGCGGCGGCGTGCTCGTTGTTTGCGCGGTCGCGGACCAGGCGAAAGCCACGCGCCTGCAGGACAAGGGTGCGGAGATACTGGTGCTGCCCAATGCGGCGGGCAAGGTCGAACTGCCGGCGCTGATGCAGGAGCTGGGCCGGCGCGGTATCAATGAACTGCACGTCGAGGCCGGTCACAAACTGAATGGCTCTTTGCTCAACGAAGGTTGTATCGATGAATTGCTGCTCTATTTCGCGCCCTGTCTCATCGGCGACCGCGCGCGCGGCATGGCCGATTTGCCGGAACTCGCCGATCTCGCGGCGCGGCGCAAGCTGGCGATCAGCGATATGCGCATGATAGGCGGCGATATCCGCATCATGGCCGGCTGGGCGGCGACGTAAATATGTTTACCGGGATCATTGCAGCGGTAGCTAGCGTGCGCGAGGTCCATCCCTCGGCAGGAGGCGTAAGCATTGTCATCGACGCCGGAGCGCTACCGCTGGCCGACGTAAAGATAGGCGATAGCATCGCGGTCAATGGCGCGTGCCTGACCGTGGTGTCGATGAACGGACAGCAGTTGCAATTCGACGTGTCGCGCGAGACGCTCGCGTGCACGGCGGGATATGCGCAGGGCGCGGCCGTGAACCTTGAGAAATCCCTGCGCTTGTCCGACCGTCTCGACGGCCATTTGGTGAGCGGGCACGTCGACGGCGTCGGCAGCGTCGTAGGGTTCGACGCCGCCGGCGACAATCGCAAGCTGGTGATTGAAGCGCCGCGCGAAATTGCCAAATATATTGCGCGCAAGGGTTCGGTCGCCGTGAATGGCGTAAGCTTGACGGTGAATACGGTGGAAGGCGTGCGGTTCGAGATCAATCTCATTCCGCACACGCTGGCCGCCACCAACCTGCACGCGCTCACGGCCGGCACGAAAATCAACATCGAAGTCGATATGCTCGCGCGTTATGCCGAGCGCTTGACTGCATTCAAGGATTAAACATAAATCATGGCAGTCAGCACCACCACTGAAATCATCGCCGACATCCGCGTTGGCAAAATGGTCATCCTCGTCGATGAGGAAGACCGCGAGAACGAAGGCGACCTTGTGCTGGCGGCGGATTTCGTCACGCCCGAGGCGATCAATTTCATGGCGCGCTATGGCCGCGGGCTGATTTGCCTCACGCTGACCGAGCAGAAATGCCGCAGACTTAATCTGGCGCCCATGGTTGCCACCAACAATGCGCCGCTAGGCACCAACTTCACGGTGTCCATCGAAGCGGCGGAAGGTGTGACGACCGGCATTTCCGCAGCCGACCGTGCGCGTACGGTGCAAGCCGCGGTGCGCGCCGATGCGAGTCCGGCGGACATTGTTCAGCCCGGGCATATTTTTCCGCTGCTGGCGCAAAACGGCGGCGTGCTGGTGCGCGCTGGGCATACAGAAGCGGGCTGCGACCTCGCTGCGCTCGCCGGCGCAACGCCCGCGTCCGTGATTTGCGAAATCCTCAAAGACAATGGCGAGATGGCGCGCCTGCCGGATTTGATCGAATTCGGACGCGAGCACAATATCAGGATCGGCACGATTGCCGATCTCATCCATTACCGCAGCCGCACCGAATCGCTGGTGAGCCGGGTGTCCGAGCGCGATATCGAGACTGTGCACGGCAAGTTCCGCCTCATCGTTTACAGTGACAAGATCGGGCAGGCGACCCACCTTGCGCTGGTGAAAGGGAAAATCAAGCCGGATGTCGAAGTATTGGTGCGCGTGCATGAGCCGTTGTCGATAATCGATTTGCTCGACGTAAAGAGTGCCAGCCATTCGTGGAACTTCAACCAGGCGCTGGCGGCAGTCAGCCGCGCCGAATGCGGCGTGATCGTGCTCCTGCACCGGCCGGAGTCGGCGGCCGATCTCGTGGAGCGCTCCCAGCCGGGGGCGATAGCGGCGCCGCAGAAGAATGCGCTGCGTACCTACGGTATTGGCGCGCAAATCCTGCGCGATCTGAAGGTCGCAAAAATGCGTTTGCTCGCGAAGCAACGTAGAATGCCGAGCATGGCGGGATTCGATCTGCAGGTGACGGGGTATTTGCAGCCGGAAGACGTCGTCAAATAGAGCAGGCAAATGACCAAATACGACGAAATGGAAGAAATAGAAGCGGGTGCCGAGGGCGCGGGCCTGCGCATCGGCATAGTTGTCGCGCGTTTCAACGCCGACATTGGCGACGGACTGCTCGCGAGTTGCACTGCGGAACTCACGAAGCTGGGCGTGAGCCCCGATGATGTCACGATAGTCAGCGTGCCCGGCGCGCTGGAAGCGCCGCTGATACTCCAGCAGATGGCGGTGTCCGACGGCTACGATGCCTTGATCGCACTCGGCGCCGTGATCCGCGGCGAAACCTATCATTTCGAAATCGTTTCCAACGAGTCGGCGCGCGGCATTATGGCGGTGCAGCTCGATACCGGCATTCCCATCGCGAACGGCATACTTACCACCGAGAACGACGACCAGGCCACGGCGCGCATGGCGCAAAAAGGCGCCGACTGCGCGGCGGTCGCGGTGGAAATGGCAAACCTGTTGCGCGAAGTCGAATCGAAATGACGCGCATCGCGGCACCGACGGTGCATAAAACTAGCCGCCGGCGGTCGCGCGAATTCGCCATGCAGGGCCTCTATCAATGGCAGCTTGCCGGCGCCGACGCGGCAACCATCGAGAGCCAGATGGCAGTGGCCAAGGGATTCGACAAAACAGACCGCCCTTATTTTTCCTCGCTATTGGCCGGCACGATACGCGAGTCGGGTCGGCTGGAGGAAGCGTTGCAGCCTTATTTGGACCGCAAGTGCGCGGAGCTGAGCCCGATCGAGCGCGCGATATTGTTTATCGCGGCATACGAGCTGGAGAACCAGGCCGACATTCCGTACCGGGTCGTGATCAACGAAGCGGTCGAGCTCGCCAAGAGTTACGGCGGCACCGACGGCTTCAAGTATGTGAACGGCGTGCTCGACAAGCTGGCGGCAGATAAACGGCCGCTGGAGATAGTGCGCCGATAGTTTTGCGAGTGCCTAACACCGTGAAACACGCGCGTTTCATGGTGTTAGGCAATCTTACGGAGCAGTCGATGGACGATAAACTCAAACGCAAGATCATGTTGTTTTACGTGGGCGGTATCATCAATGCGCTGCTCGGCCTTTTTGTGCTGATCGAGGGGCTGTCTTTCCTGCCGCCGGACACCGCGCGTACGCTGGGGATCATATTTTTCGTGTTCGCCGCGGTCGATTTCTACCTGCCGTATTCGCTCAAGCAAAGATGGCTTGCCAACAATCCCGGCAAGCAGGAGCAGGGCAGCGACCCGGTTCAACGCCCGTAATTACGTGGCCACTTCGGAATTTGAGCTGATCGGTCGTTACTTCACCCACCGCACGCGGCATGCGGTCCTTGGGGTTGGCGACGACGCCGCGCTCGTCAGGGTAAAACGCGGTCACGATCTGGTGGTTTCCGCCGATATGCTGGTCGCAGGCCGGCATTTTTTTCGCGACACAGATCCGCGTCTGCTCGGCCACAAAGCGCTCGCAGTGAATCTCTCGGACATGGCGGCGATGGGCGCGACACCGCGCTGGGCGACGCTGGCGCTGGCGCTGCCCACGGCAGACGCGCGTTGGGTGCAGGCTTTTTCGCGCGGTTTCATGGCTCTCGCGCGGCGCTTCGACGTTGATCTCATCGGCGGCGATACGACGCGCGGGCCGCTCAATATCTGCGTGCAGATCATGGGCGAAACGCCGCACGGCAAGGCGTTGCGCCGCGACTGCGCACGCCGTGGCGACGATATCTGGATATCGGGCACCGTGGGCGATGCTGCATTGGCGCTGGCCGCGTTGAAACGGCGCATCAAGCTCAAGCCGGCCGAACTCGCAAGTTGCGCCGCGCGACTGCACAGTCCACAGCCGCGCGTGGCGCTGGGCCGCGCGTTGCGCGGTGTCGCGCACAGTGCCATCGACGTCTCGGATGGACTGCTCGCTGATCTCGGCCATATTCTTGAAAGTTCGGATGTCGCTGCCGAAATTGAACTCGCCGCATTGCCGGCGTCTGCCATCCTGCGCCGTTACCTCGATCGCGTCGTCGCCTGCAGCGCGTTGCTGGCGGGCGGGGATGATTACGAATTGTGCTTTACCGCGCCGCGGTCCGCGCGCGAGAGCATTGCGCGTCTCGGCCGCGAAGTCCGCGTCAAGGTGACGCGCATCGGCAGCGTGCGGACACACCGGAAGGCGCTGCCGCGGCTTATCGTGCGCGCGCCCGATGGCGCCGCGCTGCGGGTGGTGCGCGGAGGTTACGATCATTTTGCCTGAAACTGTGCTGCCGCCGAATTTGCGCTTCATGCTGCGGCATCCGGCGCATGTGATTGCGCTGGGCGCGGGTGCGGGGCTGGCGCCGGTCGCGCCGGGGACCGCCGGCACCCTGCTGGCATTCCCCATCTATTGGCTGCTCGCATCGTCGTTTGCGGCGCCGGTGCTGCTGGCCCTGATAGGCGGTGGATTTTTAATTGGCATGTGGGCATGCGGCGCCACCGGCCGCGCACTGGGTGTCGCCGATCACGGCGCCATGGTGTGGGACGAAGTCGTCGCCTTCGCGCTGGTGCTTGTTTTTACTCCCGACGGCTGGCTGTGGCAGGCGGGCGCGTTCCTGCTGTTCCGGCTGTTTGATATCCTCAAGCCGCCGCCGATCCATTATTTCGACCGCAGGCTGAAAAGCGGTTTCGGCGTGATGTTCGACGACTTGCTGGCGGCGTTCTACACGCTGTTGGTACTGGCGCTGATCAAACTTCTGACGGACGGATAAGAAATGGCGGATAAACGGCTGTATGAACTCGCCGTCGAAGTCGGCGCGGCGTTAAAGGCGCGCGGTTTCACTCTGGCGACTGCGGAATCGTGTACCGGCGGCTGGATAGGCGAGGCGGTGACCGCGGTGTCCGGCAGTTCTGAATGGTACGAGCGGGGCTTCATCACGTACACGAACGTGGCCAAGTGCGAAATGCTCGGCGTGCCCGCAGGCATGCTGCAGAAATTCGGCGCCGTATCCGAAGAAACCGTCAAAGCCATGGTGGCAGGGGCGCTTGCCCACAGCCACGCCCAGGTTGCTGTCGCGGTGAGCGGTGTTGCCGGGCCGGCCGGTGGCACGCCTGCCAAGCCGGTTGGCACCGTATGTATTGCATGGGGCCTGAAGGGCGGCGCGCCCATGGCCGAAACCCGGCATTTCGCGGGTGACCGCGAGGCGGTTCGCAGGCATACGGTCGAGCGCTCTCTCGCCGGCCTGCTGGCGCTGCTCGAGCAGGACAAGTAGCACCAAAGTCCTAGTCGTCATCTGCCGCATTGCTGCCCGCGTTATCGCGTCATGGCGCTTACATCGGCGCTGGGTCGGCGTGAGAGTATGCGATAATTCGGGAGGCTCAAATGGGACAAATCATGGACGAAAACAAGTCAAAAGCACTCGCAGCAGCGCTGTCGCAAATCGAAAAGCAGTTCGGCAAAGGCTCCATCATGCGGTTGGGCGAAGCCGATGTCGCCAGGGACATCCAGGTGGTATCAACCGGTTCGCTTGGCCTCGATATCGCGCTCGGTGTTGGCGGGTTGCCGCGCGGCCGCATTATCGAAATCTACGGTCCGGAATCCTCGGGTAAAACCACGCTCACGCTGTCGGTGATTGCGCAGATGCAAAAACTCGGCGGCACCGCGGCGTTTATCGACGCGGAACACGCGCTTGATCCGCAGTACGCGCAAAAACTCGGCGTCAACGTGCAGGAGCTGCTGATTTCGCAGCCGGACAATGGCGAGCAGGGGCTCGAAATCGCCGACATGTTGGTGCGCTCCGGCTCGGTCGACGTCGTCGTCGTCGACTCGGTGGCAGCACTGACGCCGAAGTCTGAAATCGAAGGCGAGATGGGGCAGCCGCAGATGGGACTGCACGCGCGCCTGATGTCGCAGGCGCTGCGCAAGCTGACCGGTAATATCAGCCGATCAAATACGATGGTGATATTCATCAACCAGATCCGCATGAAGATCGGCGTCATGTTCGGCAACCCGGAAACCACCACCGGCGGCAACGCGCTCAAGTTCTATGCCTCGGTGCGCATCGACATTCGCCGCACCGGCGCCATCAAGAAGGGCGATGAGGTAATCGGTTCGGAAACACGCGCCAAGGTCGTCAAGAATAAGGTCGCGCCGCCGTTCAAACAAGCCAATTTCGACATCCTCTACGGCGAAGGCATCTCGCGCGAGGGCGAGATCATCGAACTAGGGGTTGAGCACAATTTCATCGACAAGTCCGGTGCCTGGTACAGCTACGGCAAAGAGCGTATCGGCCAGGGCAAGGACAATACCCGCGAATACCTGCGCGATCATCCCGATATGGCGCAGGAAATCGAGGGCAAGATCCGCGCCGCCATCGGTGTTGGTGGCGGGGCAGCCGGAACTGCGGGTGGGGCCAAAAAAGCTGCGCTCGAAACCAAAGAGTAGCGCCGGCCGCAGCCTGCGCGCGCAAGCGCTGACGCTGCTTGCGCGCCGCGAGTACTCGCGGCAGGAACTGGCGAACCGTCTGGCGCAGTACACCGAGGATGCGGACGAGATCCCGCCGCTGCTCGATGATTTCGAAAAGCGCGGCTGGCTGTCGGAAGCGCGCGTAGTTGAACAGGTGCTGGCCTCGCGCCGGCGCCGTTTCGGCAGCCACAAAATCACCCACGAATTGCAGCGGAAAGGCCTGTCCGACGAGGCCATCGCAGCTGCGCGCGAATCACTGAAGGCGGGCGAAGTCGATACCGCACGCGATGTCTGGCGCCGGAAATTCCCGGTGCCACCGGCCAATGCGGGCGAACGCGCGCGCCAGATGCGTTTCCTGCAGGGGCGCGGCTTCAGTCTGGACGTTATTCGCAAAGTCATCAGCGACGGCGATGACGAATAGTCTGCGCGTGCCTCCCCATGCCGCGGGTTTCGTTTAAAATCAGCGTTTTCCGCCTCCCGGTGCAGTCATGAACAGCAGTGAAATCCGCCAGCAGTTTCTCGATTACTTTAAAACCAAGGGCCACACCATCGTGGCGTCCAGCCCGCTCGTGCCCGGCAACGATCCGACGCTGCTTTTTACCAATTCCGGCATGGTGCAGTTCAAGGACGTGTTTCTCGGCCAGGAGCAGCGTCCCTACAAGCGCGCTACCACCTCGCAGCGCTGCGTGCGCGCCGGCGGCAAGCACAATGACCTGGAAAACGTCGGCTATACCGCGCGCCACCACACGTTTTTTGAAATGCTCGGCAATTTTTCGTTCGGTGATTATTTCAAGAAAGACGCGATTCATTACGCGTGGGAATTGCTGACGACGGTCTACAAGCTGCCGAAAGAAAAGCTGTGGGTGACGGTCTACGAGACCGACGACGAAGCGTATAACCTGTGGGCCAACGAGATCCGCGTGCCGCGCGAGCGCATCACGCGCATCGGCGACAAGCCGGGCGGCGGTTCCGACAACTTCTGGCAGATGGGCGAAACCGGCCCCTGCGGCCCGTGCAGCGAGATTTTTTACGACCACGGTCCCGATGTCGCGGGTGGACCGCCCGGCACGCCGGAAGCCGACGGCGACCGCTACATCGAAATCTGGAACCTCGTGTTCATGCAGTTCAACCGCGACGACAACGGCAAGCTGCATCCGCTGCCCAAGCCATCGGTCGATACCGGCATGGGACTGGAACGCATTGCGGCGGTACTGCAACACGTGCATTCGAACTACGAAATCGATCTGTTTCAGGACCTGACCAAGGCGGCAGCGCGTGAAACAAAATGCAAAGACCTCGGCAATAATTCGCTGAAAGTCATCGCCGATCACATACGCGCCTGCGCGTTCCTGATCGTCGATGGCGTGATTCCCGGCAACGAAGGCCGCGGCTACGTGCTGCGCCGCATCGTGCGCCGCGCGATACGCCACGGTTACAAGCTGGGTCAGAAGCAGCCCTTCTTTTTCAAGCTGGTGCCCGCTCTCGTGAAGGCGATGGGCGAGGCCTACCCGGAACTCGTCAAATTGAACGAGCGCGTGGCGCAGGTGCTGAAGCAGGAAGAAGAGCGCTTTGCCGAAACGCTGGAAAACGGCATGGTCGTGCTGGAAAGCGCGTTGCAGTCGGAAGACAAGATGCTGGACGGCGATACCGTGTTCCGTCTTTACGACACGTTTGGCTTTCCGCTTGATCTCACCGCCGACATCGCGCGCGAGCGCAATATCACCGTCGATTTCGCCGGCTTTGAAGCGGCGATGGGCCAGCAGCGCGAGCGCGCGCGCGCGGCATCGAAGTTCGGCACGCAGAGCGCGGTCGAATACAACGGCCAGAAAACCGAGTTTCACGGCTATGACACGCTGACGCTCGCCGGCAAAGTGGTCGCGATCTACAAGGGCGGCAGTGCCGTGCCTGCGATCGAAGCCGGCGACAGCGCGGTGATCGTGCTCGACAAAACGCCGTTTTACGCCGAGTCCGGCGGGCAGGTGGGTGACCGCGGACAATTGGTGGCGAGCCGCGGCACGTTTCACGTCAGCGACACACAAAAAATTCAAACCGAAGTCTTTGGCCATCATGGCGTGCTGCACACTGGCGTAATTGCGATAGGTGATACGGTAGAAGCCAAGGTGGATACGGCAGCGCGTTCGCGCGCGGCGTACAACCATTCGGCAACGCATCTGATGCACGCCGCGCTGCGCAAGGTGCTCGGCCCGCACGTGCAGCAAAAAGGCTCGCTGGTCGATGCCGATCGCACGCGTTTCGATTACTCGCACAATGAGCCTCTGAACGCGCAGCAGATCCGCGAAATCGAGCAACTGGTCAACCAGGAAATTCGCCGCAACGAGGCAGTTGAAGCGCGCATCATGAAGTATGACGATGCGATCAAGACCGGCGCGATGGCGCTGTTCGGTGAAAAATACGGCGATGAAGTCCGCGTGCTGACGATGGGGGATTTCTCCACCGAGCTTTGCGGCGGCACCCACGTCGGGCGCACCGGCGATATCGGTTTCTTCAAGGTCGTGTCCGAGTCCGGCATCGCCGCCGGCGTGCGCCGCATCGAAGCGGTGACGGCCGAAGGCGCGCTCTCCTGGGTACAGCAGCAGGAAGCAAGCCTGCAGCAGGCGGCCGGCGCGCTCAAGGCGCCGGTGCAGGAAGTGACGCAGAAAATCGGCCAGATCGTCGACAACGTGAAAAGCCTCGAGAAGGAACTCGCGCGGCTGAAATCGAAGCTGGCGTCGTCGCAGGGCGATGATGTCGCCGCGCAGGCCGTTGGCGTCAAGGGCGCGAAGGTGCTGGCGGCCCTTCTCGATGGTGCCGATTCGAAAGCGTTGCGCGAAGCCATGGATAAGCTGAAAGACAAATTGAAATCCTGCGCAGTCGTGCTGGCAGCCGTCGAAGGCGGCAAAGTTACGCTGATTGCCGGCGTAAGCGCAGACCTCATCGGCAAAGTGAAGGCGGGCGAACTCGTCAATTTCGTCGCCCAGCAGGTCGGCGGCAAAGGCGGCGGGCGGCCGGACATGGCGCAGGCGGGCGGCACTGATCCTTCAAAGCTGCCGCAGGCGCTGGCATCGGTTCAAGCCTGGGTCGAACAGAAACTCTGATGTTCAGGCCCGAAATCACGCCGGCCGTCATGAGCCAGCGCGGCCTCGGTACGCTGCCGGGTTTGATCGGTATCGAAATCGTCAGCATTACGGCAGAGTCGCTGGTCGGGCGCCTGCCGTTGCGCCCGGATCTGCTGGCGCCGAACGGCTATCTGCACGCGGCTTCGGTGATCGCGCTCGCGGACACGATGGCAGGCTACGGCACCCTCGCCAATCTGCCGGACGGCGCCAGGACATTCACGACCATAGAGTTGAAGTCGAATTTCCTCGGCACCGCGCGCGACGGCGTCATCACCTGCACGGCAACGCCGGCGCACATGGGGCGCATGACGCAGGTATGGGATGCGGTGGTGACGGACGAGAAGGGGCGCAAGATCGCGCTGTTCCGTTGCACGCAGATGATTCTGTTCGACAGGAAATAGCCGGCGCTTAAAACGGCAGTTTGGCGTCCGGTCTGGCCGCGAGCAGCACGCGCCGGAAATCTTCCTTGATACGTTCCAGCGCAGCGGCATTGTCGGCTTCGAAGCGCAGCACGATCACCGGCGTGGTGTTGGAAGACCGCGCGAGGCCGAAGCCATCGGCATACTCCACCCGCAGGCCGTCGATTTTATTGATCCCGCTCGAATTGGTGAACTGCGCGGTCGCCTGCAATTGCGCGATCAACGCGTAGTTTTCGCCTTCTTCAAGCTTGATCTGCAGTTCCGGTGTGCTGACCGCGTCGGGCAGCGCATGCAATACAGTGCTCGGGTCGGCCGCGCGGCTGACGATTTCCAATAGCCGCGCGCCTGCGTACATGCCGTCGTCAAAACCGTACCAGCGTTCCTTGAAAAACGTATGGCCGCTCATCTCGCCGCCGAGCAGTGCGCCGGTTTCCTTCAGCTTGGCCTTGATGAAGGAGTGGCCGGTTTTCCACAGCAGCGGCTTGCCGCCATGCTGCTCTATCCACGGTTTCAGGTTGCGCGTCGATTTTACGTCGTAGATCACTGTCGCCCCCGGGTTGCGTGACAGCACGTCGGCGGCGAACAGCATGAGTTGGCGGTCGGGATAGATTATGTCGCCGCGTTTGGTGACGACGCCCAGGCGGTCGCCGTCGCCATCGAAAGCGAGCCCGATTTCGCAGTCCGAATCGCGCAGCTTCGCGATCAGTTCGCGCAGGTTCTCCGGCACCGAGGGGTCGGGATGGTGGTTGGGAAAATGGCCGTCCACTTCACAGAACATCTCAGTGACCGTGCAGCCGAGGCGGCGATACAGTTCAGGTGCAGTGGCACCGGCGACGCCGTTGCCGCAATCGATGGCAATTTTGAGCGGGCGCGCGAGTTTGATGTCGCCGGTAATGCGGTCGAGATATTGCGCCGAAATTTCTTCCTGGCGATAACTGCCGGCGCCGCTGGCAAGTTTGCCGTTATCGATGCGCGTGCGCAGCGCCTGGATCGCTTCGCCGGACAGGGTTTCGCCCGCCAGCACGATCTTCAGCCCGTTGTAGTCGGGGGGATTGTGCGATCCGGTCAGCATCACGCCCGACTGGGTGTCGAAGTGGTGGGCGGCGAAGTACAGCATGGGTGTCGCCACCTGTCCGACGTCGATGACATCGACGCCGGTCGCGCGCAGGCCTGTGGCAAGCGCTGCGGACAGTTCCGGTCCGGACAGGCGGCCATCGCGGCCGATGGCGATCACGCGCCGGCCGCGCTCGATCAGTTCGCTGCCGATTGCGCGGCCGATGGCACTGACTATCTCCGGCGTCAGCGTTTTGCCGACGATGCCGCGGATGTCGTAGGCCTTGAAGATTTCGGGGGGCAGGGTAATCATGCGCTGGCGCGTGGTTTCATCGACGCAAAATTATCTCACGGCAGGCGTGACGATTCCGTGAAGAAATTCAGCATGCGTTGCGGCAGCCAGTCAAGGCGGCCGGGGAACACGCCGGTGACGAAGGCGACGTGGCCGCCGGTTGCCGGAAATTCGGCAGTCACCTTGGCGGATAATTCGCCCGCCGCAGGCAACGCGGCGGCCGGCAAAAACGGGTCGTTGCGCGCGTTGATCATCAGCGTCGGCGCTGCGATATGGCGCAGCAGCGGCTTGGAGCTTGCCCGCGTCCAGTAATCGTCGGTGTCGCGGTAGCCATGCAGCGGCGCGGTCACGATGTTGTCGAATTCGCGCAGTGTGCGCGAGTCCAGCATGCGTTCGCGATCGCACAATTCCGGGAACAGTGCCAGCTTGGCAAGCGTCTTGCGCCGCATAGTTGCCAGAAAGTTGCGCGTGTAAATCATGTTGAAACCGCGCCCCAGCGCGTCGCCTGACGCCATGAGGTCGACGGGCGCGGAAATCGCCGCCGCACCCGCGACAATTGCGTTCGCGGCATCGCGCTGCTCGCCGAGCCACTTCAACAACGCGTTTCCGCCCAGCGAGACGCCCGCTGCAAAGAGCTGGATTGACGGATTGTCCAGTTTGAGGCGCCGCAGGATCCAGTCGATTTCAGCGCTGTCTCCGGAGTGGTAGGCGCGCGGCAGGCGGTTGAGTTCGCCGCCGCAACCGCGGAAATGGACGACGACGCCGCGCCAGCCCCGATCGCGCGTCGCCGCCATCAGCGCCGATGCATATTGGCTGTGCGAATTGCCTTCCAGTCCGTGAAACAGCACGACCAGCGGGTTCGCATCAGCCGCATTGCGGATCTGCGCCCAGTCGAGATCGATGAAGTCGCCGTCCGGTGTATTCCAGCGCTCTCGCCGATACGCAACGCGCGGGCGCGGTGCCAGCAGGGATGCATACAGCGTCTGCAGATGTCCGCCAGGCAGCCATGCCGGCGCGCGATAGGATGAAATCAATGCGGGCCGCTGGAAAAATCGCGGCCGCGATAGGGAGGCGGAATCGGAGAGACGCGAGGCGATAGACGATAGACGGAAAACAGCAAGAGGGTGCGCCTCTCGTTTCTCGCCCGGCGTCTATCGGGTGTGTTCAGTCGCGGTAGGACGGGTCGATCCTGTCGAGCTTGCGCAGCAGCGCAGGCCACTCGACGATGCCCCAGCGCCGGCGCACGCCCGGCTTGAATCCCGCATGAGTGTCTGTCAGCACTTTTCCGTCCGCCAGCGAGAGTTTGGTATTGCACTGCAAAGTCATGACCTGCAGCTGGCAGGTGCGCTCGAGGCGGAAGTGGTTGTTGAAGCATTCCGGGATGCTGGGCCCCGTAGTGAGCAGCCCATGATTGCGCAGTATCATCGCGTCGCGGTCGCCGAGGTCCTTGACCAGGCGCTCGCGCTCCTCCAGGTTCAGCGCGGGGCCTTCGTAGTCGTGATAGGCGACGTCGCCGAAGCGCATGCCCGATTGCGCGATGTTGCTCATGAGGCCGCATTCCATCGCGGACACCGCCATGCCGGCCAGCGTGTGGGTGTGGATCACGCAATCGACGTCGTGGCGCGCCGCGTGCACCGCGCTGTGGATCACGTAGCCGGCCTGGTTGATGCCGTAGTCGGTGGCGTTGAAAATGATTTTGCCGTCGATGTCGATCTTGATCATGCTGGAGGCGGTCATCTCCTCGTACAGCATGCCGTAGGCGTTGATCAGGAACTGGTTGTCTGTCCCCGGCACGCGCGCCGAAATGTGGTTGGCGATCATCTCGGTCATGCCGAATTCATGCATGAGCCGGTAGCAGGCGGCGAGATTGACGCGTGTTTCCCATTCTTCCTTGCTGACCTGTTCGCGCACCGATTGTTTTTTCGGGTTGATCTGGGTGACCGGCATGGCGTTTCTCCTCAGTTCACTGGAATTAAAAGATTAACAGCAGCGGCAGATGTTGGCCAGACTATTTGGCGCAGGCGCCCGCGCTATGGCCGGCCATTTTGCCGAACACCGAGCCGGACACAAGGCCGCTGCCGCCCGCGTAGTTGTGATAGAACAACCCGCCGACGAGCTCGCCTGCCGCAAACAGGCCGGGCATAGGTTTGCCTGCAACGTCCTCGACCTGCCCATTGGTGGGGTCGATCTTGACGCCGCCGAAAGTGAAAGTGACGCCGCAGGTGATCGCGTACGCTTCATACGGCGGCGTATCGAGCACATTGGCCCAGTTGGTCTTGGGAACCGCCAGACCTTTGGTGCCGCGGCCATCCTTGACCGCCGGGTTGAACGGGACGTCGGTCTGCACCGCCTTGTTGTACGCCTTCAGTGTTTCGAGGCAACGCTTGGCGTCGACGCCTTCGAGCTTCTCAACCAGTTCTTCGAGGGTATTGGCGGTGACCTTGGTCATCTGTTTGATGCGGTATTCGTCGCGCAGCAAGTGCACGAGCTTTTTGTCGAAGATCTGCCACGCGAACATATTGGGCTGGTCCATGATCACCTTGCCGTACTTGGCATAGGTGTAATTGCGGAAGTCAGCACCTTCATCGACGAAGCGCTCGCCGTTGGCGTTGACCATGATGCCCAGCGGATAGCTGTGCTTCTGGAAATTGTCGCCGACTGCCAGATCGCCGAAGGGCGGCGCGTTCTGGTCCCAGCCCACCGCATGGCAGCCGGACCAGTGGCCGTAGGGCAGGGCGCCAGCTTCGAGAGCCGAGCGGATGCCCACGCCGGTGTTGTAGCGAGTGCCGCGTACTTTTGCCAGGTCCCAGTTGGGTCCGAGGTATCGCGCGCGCATTTCCGCGTTCGATTCGAAGCCGCCGCAGGCGAGCACCACTGCCTTGGAACGGATCTCGACGGTTTTGCCCTGGCTGCGCGCGCGCACGCCTTTGACGCCGCTGTCATCGGTGATGAGGCCGATTGCGGGCGTCTCGTAGTAAATCGGGATGCCTTCGCGCTCGCAGGCCTTGTGCTCGAGTTCAATGAGTCCCGGCCCGCCGCCCCAGGTCTCGCACGCGAGACCGCCCCAGAACTTGAATTTGCCGTCGACTTTGAAGGCTTGCCGGCCGTAGGGCGCCTGAAACTTCACGCCCTTTTTGCGCATCCACACCATCGTCTCGAAGCTGCGCTTGACCAGGATTTCGCACAGATCCGGATCGGTGCGGTAATTGGTGATGCGGCCCATGTCGTCGAAGTACTGGTCTTCGGTGTAAGTGCCGTAATCGCAGGTCTTCCGCTCGTCATCCGTAATGTCGTAAAGCTGGGCGAGATCGTCGGCGCCGTGGAATACGATGCGTACAGCGCCTGCCGTGTAGCGGCTGTTGCCGCCGCAATCGTCGAGCGGCGCGGCTTCCAGCATGATTACCTTGGCGCCGGATTCACGCGCGGCGAGCGCGGCGCAGGACGCCGCATTGCCGGCGCCGATTACGATTACGTCGGGATTGCCAAAATCGACAGTGCTCATCTTTTTCCTCGAAATGATTGCAACAGGGTTTTCTGCAAAGAAATATTCAGTAACGGCATCCGTGCGCTCGCGTTACCGGCGACTGCGCCGCGCTTGGGTCTTGATTCGATCGGATTTTCTGCGGGATGCCCAGATTATACCGTCAGCCCGCGTTTAGTGCAGCGTCTTGGGCGCGCGCTTGCCTTCGGTTTCCGGCGTCGCCGGCGCGGGCGACGCGTGGTGTACGACCATGCGCCAGCCGTTTTCGGTACGCATGTAAACATTGGTGGCAATGACTGGCTGGCGCGCACGCGCCTCGCCGGCCGCAGTGATTTGCTCGTAGACGGTGTGCACGACGATTGTCATGCCGTTGATCGATTGCTGATGCCGCAGCCGGAAGCGCAGCGTCTGGTCGCCGGCGAAAATCTGGCGCCACGCTTCGCGCACCTGCTCGGTGCCGGTCAGGCGCGGCCCGCCGGGGTGCACGCAGACGATGTCGTCGTCATCCGCCCATACTCCCATCATGGCGTCGAGGTCGCTTTTTTCGAATGCATCGTAAAAAGCGGCCTCGGCGTCCTGCGGAGTGGTAAACAGCGCGCGTTTCATGTCGATGGCATTTTGGCAAAGTCGATTTCGCGCCAGACCCGGTCGGGATGCAATTGCAGCATGCAGTCGAAATGGCCCAGCGGGCATACACGCTCGAAGCATGGGCTGCACGGCAGCTCGAGCCTGACGATCCTGGCATGCGGGCTGGCGGGCGGCGTGAAGGCCGGGCTGCTGGAGCCGAAGAGGGCGATCAGCGGCCTGTTGAGCGCGGCTGCAATATGCATCAGGCCCGAATCGTTGCTGACGACCACGGCGGCGCCCGCCACGAGGTCGATCGCTTCTGCGAGCGTCGATTTGCCGCAGAGATTGACGCACAGATTGCCGCTGAGGCGATTGATTTCGTCGCCAATCGCGGCATCGTGCGGCGATCCGGCAATCCACACGTCATAACCGGCGCGGTCGAATCGCTGCGCGAGTTCCGCGAAGTATGGCGGCGGCCAGCGCTTGGCCGGGCCGTATTCCGCGCCGGGACACAATACGGCGACGGGACGTGCCGGCGCGAGGCCAAGCCGGGCAAGTGTGGCGGCGCGCTGCGCTGCATCGACTTGCAATTGTGCCCCGGGTAACGGGCGTTGCAGGTCTTCGTCTGCAGTTTCAGCGAGCGCGGCGAAGCGTTCTGCCATCAGCGGCAGCGCCGTTTTGTCGAGGCGCCGCGCGTCGTTGAGCAGGCCCCAGCGCGCTTCGCCGATAAAGCCGGTGCGCAACGGAATGCGGGCGAGGAATGGAATCAGCGTCGACTTGAGGGAGTTGGGCAATACGATGGCTTGATCGTAGTGCTGTTTTGCCAGCTCGCGCGCGAGCCGGTAGCGGCGCGCAAGTGCAAGTTCACGGTGCGCAAACGGGCTCGTCAGCGTGGTGTTGATTTCGGGCATGCGCGCGAACAGCGCATGTGTCCAGGGTGGCGCCAGGACATCGAGCGTGACACCGGTGTGGCGTTCGTGCAATCGCCTGAACAGCGGCTGCGCAAGAACCGCGTCGCCGACCCAGGACGGGGCTATGACGAGGATTTTTGCCATAAGGATGAGGGATGAAGGATGAAGGATGAAAAAAACCATGCGTCGCGCACGATGTTTTTTCCTTCCGCCTGCATTCTTCCGCCTACATCCTTCCGCTCAGTGGCCGCTTTTCCGCGGGCCACTGAGCGTATATTGCGTGCCGCAATACGGGCACAGCGCCGCGCCGGATTTTTCGATCGGCAAAAATACCCGCGGATGCGCATTCCACAACAGCATGGCCGGAGTCGGGCAGTGCAGCGGCAGGTCGGCCGCCGTGACTTCGATATGGCGCTGTTTATTTTCGCTCTGGGCCATGACGGTTCAGGCGGCGACGGGCGCCAGCCACTGGCGGTATTTGTCGTTTTTGCCGTTGACGATGTCGAAGAACGCTGTTTGCAGGCGCGCGGTGATCGGGCCGGTCTTGCCGGCGCCGATGACGCGGCTGTCGACTTCGCGTATCGGCGTGACTTCCGCCGCGGTGCCGGTGAAGAAAGCTTCGTCGGCGATGTACAGATCGTCGCGGGTGATGCGGCGCGCGGTGACCGTATACCCCATTTCTTCGGCTACCGTGATGATCGACTGGCGCGTAATCCCCATCAATGCGCTGGTGAGTTCCGGCTCGTAGATTTTGCCGTCCTTGATCATGAACAGGTTTTCACCCGAGCCTTCGGCGACGAACCCGTCGACGTCCAGCAACAGACCCTCGTCGTAGCCGTGTTCGGTGGCTTCGAGGTTGGCCAGTATCGAATTCGCGTAGGTGCCCGAGTATTTCGCCCGGCACATCGAAACGTTGACGTGATGGCGCGCGAACGACGACGTTTTGACGCGGATGCCTTTTTCGAGCGCTTCGGGGCCGAGGTACGCGCCCCACGGCCACGCGGCGATGGCGACGTGCACGGTCGCGCCTTTCGGCGACACGCCCATTTTTTCCGAGCCGTAGAAGGCGATCGGGCGGATGTAGCAGGATTCGAGCTTGTTCGCGCGCACCACTTCCTTGTGCGCCGCCATGATGGTGTCCCGGTCATAGGGGATTTTCATCATGTAGATATGCGCGGAATTGAACAAACGCTCGGTGTGCTCCTTGAGGCGGAAAATCGCGGTGCCGCTTACCGTATTGTAGGCGCGCAAACCCTCGAACACCGCGAGCCCGTAATGCAGCGAGTGGGTGAGTACATGGGTATTCGCGTCGCGCCAGGGCACGAGTTTGCCGTCATACCAGATGTGCCCGTCACGATCAGCCATCGACATAATATTTTGTGCTCCGCGTAAAAGACGAATTCTAGCGTATTTCATCCGCCGTTGCCGTTACCGGTCCGGTGCGCGTGCGGGTTCGGGGCGATGTGATTGCCGGTTCGCGCCGGCGAAAAAGGCGCGACTATCCTTGACCGTGAATTTGATTGATGTGAATATCAGGGACATTGTCCGAAGCGATGCGTGACAAAAGTCACACTCGCATCGTGCTGGCGTAACCCGCTGGAATTTAAAGACAAAAAGGGAGTGATTGAGGAATGTCTAACCCTGTCAGCCGACTGCTCAGCAGTATCAGCGGCCGCGTCATCACGCCGAGCGACACCGACGAGCAGAAGCTGCAGAAAACACTGCTCATCTTCGCCTGTGGCCTGATGGGCTTTGCCGCGATGCTGTGGCTCGTCATCTATCACGCGATGGGGATCAAGTACTCTGCCACGGTGCCGCTGATTTACCTGGCGGTATCGGCGACCACGCTCGGCATTTACCTGTGGAACCTCAATTTCGACTTCTTCCGTTTTGCGCAAACGAGTTTGTATCTGTTCGTGCCGTTTATCATGCAGTGGTCGATCGGCAGTTACGTCACGTCTTCGGGGGTCATGCTGTGGGCGCTGTTGGCGCCCATCGGCGTGATGGTTTTCCAGGGCCCCAAGGAGTCGGTGCCGTGGTTCTTTGCCTACCTCGTCATGACGGCCGTGTCGGGTTTCTTCGACTACTATCTCGCGTACGGGAATGAAAAGACGACCGGCATGCCGCTGCAGACCATCGCGGTGTTCTTCGTGCTCAACTTTGCCGCGATGTCGACCATCGTCTATCTGCTAGTGGTTTATTTTGTGCGCCAGAAAGACCGGCTGAAGGAAGCGCTCGACCGCCAGCACAGCCTGCTGCAGGTCGAGCAGGAGCGCTCAGAGCGGTTGCTGCTCAACGTGCTGCCGGGGCATATTGCAGAGCGGCTGAAGCGTGATCCCAGCGTCATCGCCGATGGCCTTGCCGACTGCACCGTCATGTTCGCCGACCTGACCGACTTCACGCGCTTGTCCGAGGAACTGCCGCCGCGTGAAATGGTGGCGCTGCTGAACGAAGTGTTCTCCTGGTTCGACGGGCTCGCCGAGCAATACCAGCTCGAAAAAATCAAGACCATAGGCGACGCCTACATGGTCGCCGGCGGCCTGCTCGATCACGACGCCAAGTACACCGAGGCGATTGTTAACATGGCGCTCGACGTGCGCGACCGCATTAGCGAACGCAAGACGCGCACCGGCGAATCGCTCGGCATCCACATTGGCATCGGCAGCGGCCCGGTGGTGGCCGGCGTGATCGGCGTGAAGAAATTCATTTACGATTTGTGGGGCAACGCGGTCAACGTCGCCAGCCGGCTGTCGACCGAGGCCACCTCCGGCGGCATTCTGGTCGATGTCACCACGTATCGCCGGTTGCGCGGGCTCTACCAGTTCGAAGGTCCGGAACCGCTGAACATCAAAGGCGAGCGCCAGATAACGGCTTACCGCCTGATCGCGAAACTGCCGCAAGTCGCCGAGGCGCGGGCCGAGGTCGCGTAACACCAGCGCGCCAGCCCTACTTGCCCGCCGGGGGCGCCGCCCCCAGCACGCCCGACCATAATTTTTTTACCGCAGAGATTTCGCGCGCCAGCGTGCGGGCTTCGACGCGTGCGTATTTGTCGCCCTGCAGACGCAACGCATGCTGCAGTTGCCGATAGTGCCGGTAGGCGTCGTGCACGGCGAGCGCGTCATCGTCCGCGATCAGCCGCAGGCGCGCGGCGAGTTTGAGCAGCGCGAGATTGCCGATGTTGGCGATGAGTTCCGCGTGCTGGTGCGCGTGCCCCAGCACCAGGTACTGCACGATGAATTCGACGTCGATCAGGCCGCCGTGGTCGTGTTTGATGTCGAAGAGCCCGCTGGCGTTCGGATGCGCGGCCAGCATCTTGTCGCGCATGGTGACCACTTCGTCGCGCAGCGCCGGCAGCGCGCGCGGCCGCCGCAGTACTTCGCCGCGTATGTCGTCGAAACTCCGCGCAATGCCGGCGTCGCCGGCGACACCGCGCGCGCGCGTCAGCGCCTGGTGTTCCCATACCCAGGCATGTTCGCGCTGATAGTCGGCAAACCCGGCCACCGGGCTGACCAGCAGGCCGCTGGCGCCGTCCGGGCGCAGGCGCAAATCCGTTTCGTACAAGGTCCCCGCCGCCGTCATGCTGGTCAGCCAGTGGTTGACGCGTTGCGCCAGCCGCGCGTAGTTTTCGGGCGCTTCTGGCGCCGCGTCGTCGTAGAGGAAAATCATGTCGAGGTCCGACGCGTAGCCCAATTCCTTGCCGCCGAGCTTGCCGTAGGCAATGATCGCGAACTGCGGTTCGTCGCGGTGCCGCGTGCGCAACCCCTGCCAGACTATGCGCAGAGCTTCCGCCAGTATCAGGTCGGCAAGGTCGGAGAGGTGATCGGAGAGTTTTTCCAGCGGCAGTTCGCCGGCGAGATCCTGCGCCAGCAGGTGCAGAGTCTGCGCATGCTTGAAGTGGCGCAGCACGTCCATCTGGCGCTCGCTGTCGTCTGCTGCCTCATCGAGCCGGTTGCGCAGCAGCGTTTTCAGCTGCGCCCAAACCGGCGGGGCATGCAGCGTGCGCGCGTCGAGCAGCTCATCGAGCAGGATAGGATAGTGCGCGAGGTACTCTGCGGCCCACGGGCTGGCGCTGGCAAGGCGGGCGCCGCGTTCTATGGTTTGCGGATACTGGAGCAGGAGCGCGAGGTAGGCTTCGCGCCGGCTGATGCTCTCGAGCAAAGTCAGCATGCGCTCCAGTGTGGCATCGGCATGCGGCAGTTTGGCCACGGCGGCGATGACCTGCGGCACCAGTTGTTCCATGCGGGTCTGGCTCGCCTGCGGCATCTGGCGTACGCGGTTGCTGTCGCGCAGTGCGCCGATGCGTTCGAGCGCGCGTTGCGGATTCGCGTAGCCGAGACCGCGCAGTAGCGCGAGCGACTCGTCCGGGGTGTCGCCGTGCCACAACGCCGCGAGCGGATGCGCGGTGTCTTCCGAGGTGGCGAAAATGCTCTCGAACTGGCGCGTTACGTTGCCGCGATGCCGGTCGAGTTCGGTGCGCAGTTCGTTAAAATTGGTGAAATTCATGGCGGCAGCGATCAGCGCCTGGTCTTCTGCGATCGTCGGCAGGGTCTGCGTCTGTTTGTCGTCCAGATACTGCAGTCTGTGCTCAAGGTCGCGTAAAAACACGTACGCTTCCCTCAAATCCTGCACCGCGGCCGCGGGCAGCAGTTGGCGTTCGGCCAGCAGCGGCAGCACGGCGAGGGTGGGTGGCTGGCGCAGCATCGCATCGTGCCCGCCGCGCACGAGCTGAAATAGCTGCACGATGAACTCGATTTCGCGGATGCCGCCGGGCCCGAGCTTGATGTTGTCGAGAATGTCGCGGCGCTCGACTTCGCGCCGGATCTCCTGGTGCAGGCCGCGCATGGATTCGAACGCGCTGTAATCCAGATGGCGGCGGAATACGAAAGGACGCGCGAGGTCGGCGAGTTCCTGCGCGCGGTCGCCGCACACCACGCGTGCCTTGATCCACGCATAGCGCTCCCACTCGCGTCCCTGCGTGATGAAGTAATTCTCGAGCATGCCGAAACTCACGGCGAGCGGCCCGTCGCTGCCCAGCGGGCGCAGCCGCATGTCGACGCGGAACACGTAGCCGTCGGCGGTCATTTCACTGAGGAGCGCAATCAGCCGGCGCGCGAAGCGGGTGAAATATTCGTGGTTGCTCAGCTTGCGCGGGCCGCCGGTCTCGCCGTCTTCCGGATAGACGAATACGAGATCGATGTCGGAGGAGACATTAAGTTCGCAGCCACCCAGCTTGCCCATGGCGACGACGTGAAGGTGTTGTGCGGGGCCGCCGTCCGGCGCCAGCGGTTCGCCGTATTCCACCGCGAATTCATGTTCGAGATGGGCGACCGCCGTCGCGATCGCGATATCGGCGAGTGCGGTCACCGTCGTCATGACTTCGTCGAGCGTCGCCACGCCGCCGAGATCGCGCGCAATGAGGCGCAGGATCACACGTTTGCGCAGGTCGCGCAGGGCGCGTTGCAGCGTGGCGTCGCCGGCGACAGTGGCGGCGGCGAGGTGCGCACGCATCTCGTCGGCAGTAAATGGACGGGCGAGACTCGCGGCCGGCAGCAGGCCGGGTTCGGCGGCGAGCAGGCGCCGCGCAAAGCGCGACAACGCGGTAGCGCGGCGGATCAGCGGGTCATCGTCAGCACCTGTCGGCGCGTTAGGTGTAGTCATGCCGTTCGGGTTACAATTGGTTTAGAAATCATTATGTTGCATTTTATGGCTTTTGACCCCTATCGTGCCGGCCATTTCTATTTTTAAGTGGCTGCACGTCAGCACGCTCTGGGTTTATCGCGCGATAACCTGGGCGGTGCTCGGCTGCGCGTTCGTCATTGCGTTGGTCGTCGTCGGCGTGCGCTTCTGGCTGCTGCCGAACATGGAGAGCTACCGCGAACCGATCGCGCGCCAGTTGAGCGAAGCCACCAAACAGCGCATCACGATCGGCAAACTCGACGGTCGCTGGAGCGGGCTTAACCTGCAACTGACGTTGGGCGACATCGTCGTCTACGACCGCACCGATCAGCCGGCGCTCACGCTGCAGCGCGTCGACAGTACATTGTCATGGTGGTCTCTGGTGCTGTGGGAGCCGCGTTTCGATTCGATCGAGATCAAGCACCCGGAACTGAACGTCAAACGCGACGCGCGCGGAGTGATTTCGGTCGCCGGCATTGAATTGAACCAGCATACCGACGGCGGCGGCATGTCCGACTGGCTGTTGCGGCAGGACGAGATCAGCATACGCGACGCGGCGATCACCTGGCACGACGAGTTGCGCGGGGCGCCTGAACTGCCACTGCAGCATGTCGATTTCCGTCTCGAGAATTCCGGCCGCCACCATCGTTTCGGACTGCGCGCGGCGCCGCCCGAATCGATTGCCGCGCCGCTCGATGTGCGCGGCAACTTTACCGGCAGGACGGTGACCGACCTTGCGCAATGGAACGGGCAGCTTTTCGCCCAGCTCGAATATACGGACATCGCCGCGTGGCGGGGATGGGTGCCGTTTCCGGTGTATTTTCCGCACGGCGTGGGCGCCGTGCGCACGTGGGTGGAGCTGAAAAACGGCGAACTGGCCGGGATTACGGCGGACGTCCAGTTGTCTCAGGTCACCACGCGCCTGGGCAAGGAGTTGCCGGAACTTGATCTCGCCGCGTTGAACGGCCGCGTGAGCTGGAAACTGCTGGACGGCGGTTTCGAGGTAACGACCAGCAAGCTGAGCATGTCGGCGCACGGCTACACGCTGCAGCCGACGGATTTTCTGCTGCGCTATCACCACGCCAACGGCGCGCGGCCGGCGCGCGGCGAATTGCAGGCGAATGTGCTGGATGTCGAGCCGCTGATCGCGCTTGCGGATCATCTGCCGTTCGCGCCCGAACTGCGCA
Organism: Bordetella parapertussis; assembly: GCA_945870465.1. Next base: position 29,115 of record CAMBSS010000011.1, read on the forward strand.
AGGAATTTGAAATCTACGCGCCGCGCGGCAGTTTTTACGACGTGGCGCTGAAGTGGGCCGGGCAATGGCCGCAGCCCCAGCAATACAGCCTGAAATCGCGCTTCGTCAATCTCGGGCTGAACGCAGTGGGCAAACTGCCGGGTCTGGCCGGCGTCAGCGGCAGCATCGACGGCACCGAGCGCGGCGGCACGCTGTTGCTGAGCACGCAAAACACCGCGCTCGAACTGCCGCTGGTTTTTGAAGAAAAACTCGCGTTCGATACGCTCACCGCGCAGGCCGGCTGGCAGCGCACCGGCGATCAATACGAAATCAGGCTCAACGATATTTCATTCGCCAACCGGGATCTCGCGGGCAGCGTGTCAGGCGTCTACCAGACCGCTGCCGACAGCCGTGGCATCATCGATCTCACCGGGCACGCGACGCGCGCCGACGCCCGCAGCGTCGGGCGCTACGTGCCGCTGCTTATCGGCAAGAGTGCCCGCCAGTGGATGGCCAGCGCTTTTCTGAACGGTTCGTCAAAAGACCTGAAGGTGCGGCTGAAAGGCAACCTGAATGATTTCCCGTTTCCCGAAGGCAGGGGCGGCCTGTTTCAGGTGACGGCGCGTATGACCGAAGGCGTGCTCGATTACAACAGCAACTGGCCGAAAATCGAGAATATCGAAGGCGATCTGAATTTACGCGGCCGCCGCATGGACGTGGTGGTGCGCGAGGCGACCATCCTCGGCGCGAAGCTCGCGCGCGTGCATGCCGAGATTCCCGATCTCGCCACCCCGGACCTCGTGTTGACGGTCAATGGGGAGGCGGAAGGCCCGACCAGCGAATTCCTGGGCTATATCGAGAAAAGTCCGCTGCTCGAAACCATCGACCACTTTACCGAAAGCCTGCGCGCGGAAGGCCGCGGCAAGCTGGTGCTGAAGCTCCGCATCCCGCTCGCCAATGTCAAAGAAACCAAAGTCGCTGGTGCCTACCAGTTTGTGAACAACAAGGTCGAAACCGACGACGTGGTATTTCCGTTCGAGCAGGTCAACGCGCGCCTGGAGTTCACGGAAAACAGCGTGCGGATACCGTCGGCGACCATGACGATACTGGGCGGGCCGGCGACCCTGACCGGCGGCACCCAGCGCGAAGGCGGGGTGCGTCTCAGTCTGGCGGGGCGCGTCAACATGGACAATTTCCGGCGCACGACGACTTCGTCATTCGCCCAGGCGTTGCGCGGGTCGACCGACTGGAAAACCACCGTGACGTTGCGCAAGCGTCTCGCCGATATCGTGTTTGAATCGGCGCTGCAGGGCATGTCCTCGGACTTGCCGGCTCCGCTTGCCAAGAGCGCTGCCGAAAGCGTGCCGTTCAAGCTCGAGCGTTCCGTCTCCAGCCCGCAACAGGACCGTATCGTCGCGACGCTCGGCAACCTGGTGTCGGCGCAACTGCAGCGCCGCAAGGAGGGCACACAGATGGTGATCGAGCGCGGCACCATCGGTCTGGGCAGCGCCGCGGCGGAGCCCAAGCGCGACGGGCTCTGGATCAACGGCGGCCTGAAAAGCCTCGACCTCGATCAATGGCTGGCTTTGCTGAAATCGGGAGGCGGCGACAGCGGCCGCACCCCTCTCGCCGGGTTCGACATCAAATTCGGCATTCTCGACGTATTTGGCCGGCGCTTCAACGAGCTCGCGATAGCCGGCAGCGCGCAGGGCGGCGTGTGGCAAACCACGCTGGCCGGCCGCGAACTGGTCGGCGAGATGTCGTGGCGGCCGCAGGGCAAAGGCAAAGTCACCGCGCGCATGAAAAGCATGATCATCCCGGCCGCGACGCCTGATCGCGTGGCGCCTCCCGCCGATATAGAGCCGCTCGAGCTGCCTGCGCTCGATATCACCGCCGACAGTTTCCAGATCCGCCAGCTGAATCTCGGCAAGCTCGCGGTCAGCGCGGTCCCCGACGGGCGCGACTGGAAACTCGAAAAACTCAACGTCACCAACCCGGACGCGACGCTGAACATCGAAGGCGTGTGGCAGGGCTGGCTCACGCAACCGCGTACCATGGTCAACGTGCGGCTCGACGTCAACGATATCGGCAAGCTGCTGGTGCGGCTGGGCCAGCCGGAGGGCATCAAGCGCGGCACCGCCAAGCTCGAGGGGCCGCTGTCGTGGGCCGGCAGCCCGAGCGAACTCGATTACGCGACGCTGTCGGGTAATTTCGTGCTCGAAGCGAACAAGGGGCAATTCGTCAAACTCGATCCCGGCATCGGCAAATTGCTGGGCGTGCTGAGCCTGCAGTCGCTGCCGCGCCGATTGTCGCTGGATTTTCGCGACATCTTCAGCGAAGGACTCGCTTTCGATGAAATCGTCGGCACGGTGAAAGTCAATCGCGGCATCGCCAACACCGAGAACTTCCGCATCCAGGGCCCGGCGGTGCGCATCCAGATGCTGGGCGACGTTGATCTCGCCAAGGAAACGCAGAAATTGCGCGTCAAGGTGTTCCCCAGCATGAGCGACGGCCTGTCGGTGGCCGGCGCGCTGATTGGCGGCCCGATTGCGGGTATCGCCACTTTCGTCGCGCAGAAACTGCTGAAAGACCCGATCGACAAAATGGCCGCGTACGAGTACGACATCACCGGCACGTGGGTCGATCCGCAGGTGGCGAAAGTCGACTCGACGGCGTCCAGGGCGGCCGCCAGGCAGTCGGGCCCGGAGAGGTCGGATTGAGCCGCTGGCTGACGCTGGCGGTGTTATGCCTGGCCGCGGCAAGCGCGCGCGCCGACGATATTTTTACGGTGGCGCCGGCATTGTGGGACCGTCCGCGCAGCGCGCGCGCGGTGCTCGAGCAGCCGGCAGTGCGCCAGGCGCTCGAACAATATCTCGCGCGGCCGGCCGCGCGCCTGATCATCCATCACGGTTACGGGCTGGACCCGTTGCTGCAAGCCGAGGAACTGCGCATGTGGCTGATGGCGCTGGCCGTTGACGGTGCGCGCGTCGCGCTGATCAATGACGTGAGACCGCACGAACCGCTGAAAATTGAAGTGGTGAAATGAGCCCCAAGTCCGCTTCGTCATTCGGGCGCGCGCGTCCGCATACTAAATCCGACAGCAAGGCCGATGCGCCGGCGGTGGTGCGCGTCGCCGCCGTGCAACTCGCGTCGGGGCCGAGTGTGGCGGCGAACCTGAACGAAGCGCGGCGGCTGATTGCCATGGCGGCCAAGCAGGGCGCGAAGCTCGTCGCGCTGCCCGAATATTTCGCGATCATGGGCATGCAGGACACCGACAAGGTCAAGGTGCGCGAAGAGGAAGGCAAGGGGCCGATCCAGCAGTTCCTCGCGGAAACCGCAAAAAAACACAAAATCTGGCTGGTCGGCGGCTCGGTGCCGCTGGTATCGAACGAAGCCAACCGCGTGCGCAACAGCTGTCTCGTGTATGACGACAAGGGCAAGCAGGTCGCGCGCTACGACAAGATCCATCTGTTCGGCTTCGATATGGGCAAAGAGCATTACTCCGAACAGCGCACCATAGAGCCGGGGCGCGAAGTCAAAGTCGTCGATTCGCCGTTCGGCCGCCTCGGCCTTTCAATCTGCTACGACCTGCGCTTTCCGGAGCTTTACCGTGCGATGAAGGATGTCGACATCATCCTGGTGCCGTCGGCGTTCACCGAGACGACCGGCAAAGCGCATTGGGAAACGCTGATACGCGCGCGCGCCATTGAAAATCTCGCCTACGTGGTGGCGCCGGCGCAGGGCGGATATCACCTGAACGGCCGCGAGACGCACGGCGACAGCATGATCGTCGATCCCTGGGGTGTGGTGCTCGACCGTCTGCCGCGCGGTTCCGGTGTCGTCATGGCGGGCATCAATCCCGAATACTTGCAGCGCCTGCGCAAAAGCCTGCCGGCGCTCGCGCACAGAACCCTGCACCGCGTATAGTTTCTTGCCGCGACCGCGCTTGAAGATCGTGCGATCGCCCCTATTTAACAGCTATTGTTTCCACCGGACATCCTGATGACCAGCAAAACCGCAACCCGTAGCGCCGAACTCGAAGCCGCATTCAATACCGCGCAGGCAACGCTGCTTGCCCCGTATTCGCTCGATGACAACGCGCTGCAGCAGGTGTTCGGGCAGATCATGTCGCACCAGGTCGATTACGCCGACCTGTATTTTCAGTACAGTCGCAGCGAGGGCTGGAGCCTGGAAGAAGGCATCGTCAAATCCGGCAGCTTCAGCATCGACCAGGGCGTCGGCGTGCGCGCGGTGGCGGGCGAAAAAACGGCCTTCGCCTATTCCGATGACATCAGCCTGACAGCGCTGACGGCGGCGGCGCAGGCGACGCGTGCGATTGCGCGCCAGGGCGCGGACGGCAGGACGCAGGTGGCGAAGCGCGGCGATGGCCGCAATCTTTATGTGCCGCGCGATCCGCTGGCGAGCCTCGAGGACGCTGCCAAAGTTGCGCTGCTGGAAAAAATCGAACGTTATGCGCGCAGCCTCGACACGCGTGTGACGCAGGTCATGGCGCATCTCGGCGGCGAATACGAAGTCGTGCTGGTCACGCGCAGCGACGGCGTCACCGCGGCCGACGTGCGGCCCCTGGTGCGCGTGTCGGTGCAGGTCATCGTCGAGCAGGACGGCCGCCGCGAGCAGGGCAGTGCCGGCGGCGGCGGGCGCTTCGACTATGCGTACTTCACTGATGCGGTATTGGAGGATTACGCGCGCAAGGCAGTGGCGCAGGCGCTTACCAATCTTCACGCGCGTCCCGCACCGGCGGGAACGATGACAGTCGTGCTCGGCCCCGGCTGGCCCGGTATCCTGCTGCACGAAGCGATCGGGCACGGTCTCGAGGGCGATTTCAACCGCAAAGGCAGTTCGGCTTTCAGCGGCCGCATCGGCGAGCGCGTGGCTGCGCCCGGCGTGACCGTGGTCGACGACGGCACGATTGAGCAGCGCCGCGGCTCGCTCAATATCGATGATGAAGGCAATGCGACGCAGCGCAACGTGCTGATCGAAGATGGCGTGCTTAAAGGCTATATGCAGGACAGTCTCAACGCGCGCCTGATGGGGGTCGCCGCCACCGGCAACGGGCGGCGCGAATCGTTCGCGCATATTCCGATGCCGCGCATGACCAACACTTATATGCTGAACGGCGACAAGGACCCGCAGGAGATCATCAAGTCGGTGAAGCACGGCCTCTACGCAGTCAATTTCGGCGGTGGCCAGGTCGACATCACGAGCGGCAAGTTCGTATTCTCGGCGTCCGAGGCATACATGATAGAAGACGGCAAGGTCGGTCATGCGGTCAAGGGCGCGACGCTGATCGGCAACGGTCCTGACGTGCTGACGCGGGTGGCCATGATAGGCAACGACATGGCGCTCGACAGCGGTGTCGGCACCTGCGGCAAGGAAGGGCAGAGCGTGCCGGTCGGCGTCGGCCAGCCGACGCTCAGAATCGACGGCCTGACCGTTGGCGGAACTGCGTAGTACGAGGGCGGGCAACGGACGAGCCAAACCATTGCCGCAAAGGCGCAAAGACGCGAAGGTTCGAAAATATGCCGATAATTGTTCTTTTTGCGTTCCTTTGCGCCATCGCGTCTTTGCGGCAGAATTTTTGTTTCGCGAATTTCCGCGCGCAAGCTGTCGCGGGACGGGCGATTAGAGGCTGATGCGCAAACTGGCCGACATCGAGCGCGAACGCGCGCAACCGCAGGACGACGAGGATGCGCAACCGGCATTGCCGCCGGGCGCGAAGAACTACATAACGCCCGCCGGCTACGCGCGGCTGAAAAACGAAGTGCAAAGTCTGCTCGACAAGGAGCGCCCGCAACTGGTCAAGGTCATCGCGTGGGCGGCCTCGAACGGCGACCGCTCGGAAAACGCCGACTACATCTACGGCAAACGCCGTTTGCGTGAAATCGACCGCCGCATCCGTTTTCTGAACAAGCGTCTCGAAATTGCCGAAGTCATAGATCCGGCGCGGCCCGGCGTCGAGCAGGTATTTTTCGGCGCGACCGTTACCTACTGCGACAGCAAAGGTGTCGAGCGCACCATCAGCATCGTCGGCCAGGACGAAGTCGATCCGCCGCGCGGGCGCATCAGCTGGATTTCGCCGGTGGCGCGCGCTCTCACCAGGGCGCGCGAGGGCGACGTCGTGACGCTCAGAACGCCGGCCGGCATCGAAGAACTGGAAATCATCGCGCTGCGTTATGTCGCTTTGCCGGCCTGATCATGCTGGCGAAACTGTTCGGCAACCTGTTTCGTCCGCGCGATGGCGCCGGCGGCAGCTGCGCCGAATTTCTGCAGCGCGCCGAAGCCATGGTCAAGGCGGGCCAGCTTAACGCCGCGCTCGAAGTCTATCGCGAGTGCATGCTCGCGTATCCGCAATCGCTAGATGCCTGTCTCGGCGCGGCGGGCACGCTCGCCGACCTGTGGGCGATGGATGAAGCGGCAGCCATGTACGAGCGCGCGTGGCAACTCGCCCCCGCGTCGGGCGTGATTTATTCAGCGCTGCTGTTTCACCGGCATTACCGGTCTCCGGTCGATACGCGGGAGATGTTTAGGGCGCACCGGCGTTTTGGCGAAATGATGCGCGGCGCGGTGCCGCCCGCGGGCGACCGTTTCACGCAATCGCCCGACGCTGAGCGCCGGCTGCGCATCGGCTACGTATCGCCGAACTTCTCGCGGCACTCGGTGGGGTATTTCATTGAGCCCGTGCTCCGTTGTCATGACCGCGAACGCTATGAAGTTTTTTGCTATTACTCGCACCCGCAGGCAGACGATGCGACCGCGCGCATGCGCGGATTGGCGGATGGCTGGCGCGACATCGCAGGCGTTGCAGACGACGCGGTCGAGCGCGCGATACGCGACGATAAAATCGACATCCTGTTCGACCTCGCGGGACATACCAAAGGCAACCGGCTCGGCGTATTTGCGCGGCGGGCGGCGCCGGTGCAAATGACCTGGCTCGGCTACCCGGACACGAGCGGACTCGCCGGCATGGATTGCCGCATCACCGATGGCACTGCCGACCCCGCGCCCGCCGCGGAAGAGCGCCACACTGAAAGCCTGCTGCGCATGGCCGATTGCTTCCTGTGCTATCAGCCGCCGCCCGATGCACCAGCGGCGACGCCGCGCGAGGCCGCAGGTGCGGTGGTGTTTTCATCGTTCAACAATATTGCCAAGCTCAACGATGAAACGCTGCGGCTGTGGGCGCAAATTCTCGCCGCCGTGCCGGCATCGCGTCTCGCATTGAAGGCTTCAACGCTGAACTATCCGGACACGGTAGATCGCTTGCTCGACAGCTGCGAGCGCGCCGGCATCGATACGGCACGTGTCGAGTTGCGCGGCTGGATCGCGGACCGGCAGCAGCATCTCGAACTCTACAACGAGATCGACATCGCGCTCGATACTTGTCCGTATAACGGCACGACCACCACCTGCGAGGCATTGTGGATGGGCGTGCCCGTGGTTACCCTGGCTGGCGAAGTGCATATGTCTCGCGTCGGCGCCACGCTGCTGCGCAGCGCTCGACTCGAAGATCTGGTTGCACACAGTAGCGCGGAATATGTAGACATCGCGGTGGCGCTCGCCGGCGACGTTGCCCGCCGCCATTCGCTGCGCGCGGGATTGCGCGCGCGGCTGCAGGCATCGCCGCTGCTCGATCATGCGGGGTTTACGCGGCAACTCGAAGCGCATTGCCGAGGCGCCTGGGGCGCGTGGTGCGAACGTCAGTGCGCGGGTTGATGCGCGGCAGTCGCAGATAACTTCATTTTTCCTGGGCGGTGACGTCCTCGAGGGTCGGCTGGCATCTGCGGCCTTCGGGTTCGGCGCGCAGCCGGTATACGCGATTGGCGCGCAGCGCAGCCTTCAGTGCCGTGTCCTGCGGAAAGATGCGGTAGTCGATATAAAGCTCGCAGAATACCGTCAAGGCATAGTCGCCCGGCGCCAGGCGCGCGATATTGGTCCCAAACCCGAATTTCTGTTCGTTCGCCCTGGCGACGAACAGGCTGCTGACGCGGGCGCCCGGTGTCGTGGTCAGCGCGGCGCGCGCTTTTTCCGCGGTGGTATTTCCCCACCCGATCACTATGGCGCGGTCTGGTTCGGGGGAGATGACGAGCGCGTCCGGGTTGGCAGGTGCCGTGGCGCAGCCGGTGAACACAATGCAGGCCAACGCGCTCAACCATGAATAGCTGTCCGGCCCGCTGTACCGGTTTGAAGCGGAAATCTTGTTTGCCATGAGTAACTTTCATTCTCCTGTATAGCCAAACCGTCGCGCATGGCGAAGTTCAACTAAACCATCGCGCGGATTGCACCGTGATGCGCGGCTGCTGCTGCGATATAAGACGGCCGCTCTTGAGTTATAATATTCTGATTTTGCTGGATTTGAGCAGAAATTATGCAAAGAACCGACGATTTACGGATCAAAGAGATCAAAGAGCTGGTGCCGCCGTCGCACGTGCTGCGCGAGCTGCCGCTGACCGACAGCGCGGCGCAGACCACGTACGATGCGCGCCAGGGCATACACCGGATATTGCACGGCGCGGACGACCGCCTGCTGGTCATCATGGGGCCGTGCTCGATACACGACGTGAAAGCGGCCAAGGAGTATGCCGGCAAGCTGAAAGAGGCGAAGACGCGGCTGGCCGACGATCTGCTGATCGTCATGCGCGTTTATTTCGAGAAGCCGCGTACCACGGTCGGCTGGAAAGGCCTGATCAACGATCCGAAACTCGATGGCAGTTTCAACATCAATGAAGGCATACGCATCGCGCGCGAGTTGCAGCTCGAATTGAACGGCATGGGCATGCCGGTAGGCTGTGAATTCCTCGACATGATCACGCCGCAATACAACGCCGACCTCGTGTCGTGGGGCGCCATTGGCGCGCGCACCACTGAAAGCCAGATCCACCGCGAACTCGCGTCGGGACTGTCGTGCCCGGTCGGCTTCAAGAACGGCACCGACGGCAATATCAAGATCGCGGTAGATGCGATCCGCGCGGCGCAGGCGCCGCATCATTTCCTGTCGGTGACCAAGGCCGGCCACTCGGCGATCGTGTCGACTGCCGGCAATGAAGACTGCCACATCATATTGCGCGGCGGCAAAGCGCCGAACTACGACGCCGCGAGCGTCGAGGCCGCGGCCAAAGGACTGGCGGAAGCCGGTCTCGCGCAGCGCCTGATGATAGACTTCAGCCACGCGAATTCGAGCAAGAACCCGCAGAAGCAGGTCGATGTCGGTAACGACGTGGCGCAGCAGCTCGCCGCCGGCGACGACCGCATTTTCGGCGTGATGGTCGAAAGCCATCTCAAGGCCGGCCGCCAGGACCTGGTGCCGGGAAAGCCGCTGGTTTACGGGCAGAGCATCACCGACGGCTGCATCAGCTGGGAAGACAGCCACAAACTGCTCGATACCCTCGCGGACGGCGTGCGCCAGCGCCGCATCAAATTGCTGGAGGCCGACCGCTAGTCTCCGGCGCGGCGGCGGAGAGCAAAGGGATGAGGCATGGCGGGAAAAATGGAAACCAGCGCTGATCGCAAAGTGCTCGAGAGCCTGGAGAATCTGGGCGCGGGCACCGCGTTCGCCGACCAGATTTTCAGCCTGGTCGGAAACTCGCAGTTTTTTGCCGAATTCAACCGCGAGGACGTCGACCGGCTCGCCGGCTACATGCGTATTTACCATGCGCGGCCCGAGCAGACCATCATCCGCGAGGGCGATATCGGCGATTACATGCTGCTCGTCATACGCGGCGAAGTCGATATCTACAAGCGCAACCTGATGGGCGAGCAGCAGCTGATGACGTCGGTGACGCCCGGCATGACGCTCGGCGAAATGTCGATGATAGACGGCGAGCCGCGCTTTGCCACGTGCATTGCACTGAAGGAAACCACGTTCGGCACGCTCACGCGCGACGACATGGTCAAGATCATCGTCGAGAGCCCCAGTTTGGGCGCCAAGATCCTGATCAAGCTGGTCACCATGCTGTCGCAGCGCCTGCGTCACACCAGCGCGACGCTGCTGCAGTACATGGGCAGCCGCTAGCCGCGTTTTCGCCGCGGCGATCGGCGTTTCCGCATGCCGCAAACTCTTATCACCTTGTTGCTGGGCCTGGCCGCTAGCACCGGATTGCATGCTGCCGGCATCGGCATCGGCATCGGCATCGGCATCGGCGCAGTCGACGACCGCGGCGTGCGCGTCGAATTGCCGGCCCCCGCGCAGCGCATCGTGGCGCTGGCGCCTTCCATCACCGAACTCGTTTTTGCGGCAGGCGGCGGCGCGCAACTGGTGGGCGTGCCGCGCTTCAGCGATTTTCCCGCCGCGGCGAAAACGATCACACAAATCGGCGACGCTTCGCGCATCGATCTCGAGCGGGTGCTGAGTCTCAAACCGGACCTCGTCATTGGTTGGAAGACCGGCAATCATGCGGCCGATTTCGAGCGGCTCGAACAACTGGGCTTTGCGGTTTTTGTCGCGGAGCCGGGAACGCTTGAGGCGATCCCGCGGCTGCTGCGCACACTGGGCATGCTCGCCGGCAGTGCCGCCGGCGCGGAACAGGCGGCCAGCGACTTCGAGCGCGGCATTGCTGCATTGAATGCGCGCTATGCGGCGCGCAGTCGCGTCAAGGTGTTCTACGAAATCTGGCACCAGCCGCTGATGACGGTCAACGGCAAGCATATGATCAGCGACGTCATCGGGTTGTGCGGCGGCAGCAATGTTTTCGCGGCTGCGCCGACGCTGACGCCGGTCATTGCCATCGAAAGCGTGTTGGCCGCGCAGCCGGAAGTCGTGCTCGGCGGCAGTTCGGCGACGACGCCCGGGGAGTTTGCGGCGCCTTGGGTGCGCAATCAGGCTTATGCAGGGCTGCGCCAGGTGCGGGCAATGTACGTCGATCCCGATTACATCCAGCGCCAGACGCCGCGCATATTGCAGGGCGCGCAGGCCGTTTGCGAGCACCTTGAAGCGGTGCGCGCGGCGCGCACGGTGGGTATTAAATAACTTTAACCCAGGGCCCGCAAAGTATGACCGGGCCGGTGGGCAGGCCAGCAGGTCGTAATCCGCGCTGGTCGCCGAGCCCGCAGCGCGCCAGCAGCGCGGCGAGGACTTCAGGTTACTGGGAGGAGCCGGGGCCAGCCATCATCAAGCGCGGTTTTTGCCCTGCTGCCAGTAGACGTCGTCGCGGCCGCCGTGGCGGTTGAGCGCGCGCGCGAGCACAAACAGCAGATCGGACAGGCGGTTCAGATATTGCAGGAGCGGCGGGGCGACAGCGTCGGTTTTGGCCAGCGCGACCACTGAGCGTTCAGCGCGCCGGCACACGGTGCGCGCGACGTGGGAAAGACTCGCGGCGCGCGTGCCGCCGGGCAGGATGAAATCCTTCAACGCGGGCAAGCCGGCGTTGAAGGCGTCGAGCGCTTCTTCCAGCCGCTTGCTGTGTGCCGCGCTCATGATGGCGTGGCCGGGCACGCTCAGTTCGCCGCCCAGATCGAACAAATCGTGCTGCGCGCCATCGAGGCAGGTGCGCACCGCGTCCGGCAGGTCCTCGCACAACATGAGACCGATAACGCTGTTCAATTCATCGACCGCGCCCATCGCTTCGATGCGCGGCGCGTCTTTCGCCACGCGCGAACCGTCGGCAAGCCCGGTGGTGCCGGCATCTCCGGTGCGGGTGTAGATTTTGGTGAGGCGGTTGGCCATGCTGCGGCAAGGTTAAGGGAAATGATTGCCCCGCGCAACCAAATAGCAGGTGCGCGAGGGTCAAGCGCGGTGCGGGCCGATCGCCGCCAGGCCGAAGCCCAGCGACATGCCGTGCAGCGCATCGAGGTGGGTCGGCGTGCTCCAGATGTCGAGCAGGAAATGATTGGATTACGCGTGTTTCATGCCCAGCAACATGGGCAGGTGCGACAGGCCGATGATGATGGCGGCCGCGTTGATGAATCCCATCAATACCGGGTACGAAAGGAAGTTGAGCAATACCCCCATGCGCAGCAGGTCGAAAGCGATCTGGAACAGGCCCGACGGCAGCGCGAGTGTGACCGCATAAGCATAGAACTGCTCGCTGCCCGCCGGCGCCAGCGATGCAACGCTGGCCGCGGTCAGCAATGAAGTCATGGGGCTCAGGCGTTGCCGGGCCGTAGCGGGCAAGCCGCGGGATCGAAAGCCGGGTCGTCGATGCGCCTGAACAAGGCGTCGACGGCGTTGTCTTCGGTGCGGAACATGTTGTCCTGGCCGACATAGTCGTAGAGGCCGGTATTGCGCATCACCTGCAGCACCTGCTGCTTGAGGCCACTGAAGACGACGCTGACGCCGTTGGCGCGCAGGCGCTCGACCAGATGGCGCAGCACCGCTTCGCCTGAAGCGTCGATCTGATTGATGCCGTCGCCGACGATCAGCAAATGCCGCGCGCGCGGCTGCGCGGCGACAGCTGCGAGCAGCGCATCCTCGAAACACGGCACGTTGGCGAAATAAAGCTGGCCGTCAAAGCGCAGCGCAATAATGTGCTCCGACAGCGGCAGGCCGTGCAGGCGCGCATCACGCAGCGTGCCGTCGGCGTGCCGGCTCAGGATCGCCACGCGCGGCGTCATCGTGCGGTAGAGATAGAGCACGATGGCCAGCCCGGCGCCGGCGAGGATGCCGGCATCGAGGTGCGGTGCGAAAGCGAGTGTCGCGACAAAAGTTGCGACTGAGGCAATGCCGTCGTGCCGATGCGCCTGCCAAGCGTGGCGAATGGCGCTGAAGTCGATCAGATTGATAACTGCCATCAGAATGATGGCCGCCAGCACCGCCTGCGGCAGATGATAGAGCAGCGGAGTCAGGAACAGGAGTGTGACCAGCACCAGCAGCCACGCGAACACCGACGACATGCCGCTGGTTGCGCCGGCGCTCAGGTTGACCGCCGAACGCGAGAACGAGCCGCTGACCGGAAACGACTGGGTAAAGCTGCCGGCGATATTGGCCAGCCCCTGGCCGATCAGTTCCTGGTTGGGATCGATGCGCTGCCGGGTGCGCGTTGCCATGGCCTTGGCCATCGACACGGCTTCCATAAATCCCACCAGCGTGATTACGAATGCGGTAGACAGCAGCGTGACCAGCGTGTCCCAGCCGAACTGCGGCAGGCGGAATGAGGGCAGACCCTGCGGGATGGCCCCGACCACCTGCCCGCCGCCGGTCAGGCGCAGTTCGTTGCCGACGATGCGCTGGATGCTCCAGCGGCGCCCGTCGCTGGTGGACCCTTCCGGTGTCTGGCCCGCACGGTACAGCCGGGTTGTGCCGTCGGCAGCGGCGACGCGCTCGAGGGTAAATTTACGCAGGGTGCGGCTGCGGATGCGGTTTTCGCGCTCGATGTCGCGCACCTCGATGCGCAGCACTTCAATTTCGTAGGCCAGTGCCAGCGCGCTGCGATTTTCCTTCTGACGTTCTTTTTCGACCGTTTTGAGCTGCCCGGATTTGCCGGCGATTTCAGTCTTGAGCTGCGCCTCCCGCGCGACGGCGGCAATCGACTGCGTGGCGAGCGCGCGGATTTCGATGTCGTCGATGTCGTCGACCGGAGAGCCGCCGTTGCGCTCGAACCCGATCGCCCAGCTGATCAACGTGGCCGCCGCGACCGCGACCAGCACGCCGGGCCATTTCGGGCGCAGCTTCCTGATGGCGAGCATGACCGCCAGCGCGGCAAGTGCCATCGCCAGCGTCGGCAAATGGGTATCGCCAACCTGCTGCATTACGCCCCAGATATCGCGGATGAAGCTGTCGCTGCGCGACGACGCCACGCCAAGTATGCTGCTTACCTGCGACAGCGCGATGATGATCGCGGCGGCATTGGTGAAGCCGACGATGACCGGGTGCGACAGGAAACTCACGATCGAACCGAGCTTGAACACGCCCATGGCAAGTTCGAACACCCCGACCATCAGCGTGAGCACCACGGCCAGCACGATGTAGTGCTCCGAAGACGGCGCCGCGAACTGGGCCAGGGTGGCGCCGGTAAGCAGCGATACCATGGCGACCGGCCCGGTCGCGAGCTGGCGTGACGAGCCCCACAATGCTCCCGCGAGCACCGGCAAAAACGCGGCATACAGGCCGTAATAAGCGGGCATGCCGGCGAGCTGCGCGTATGCCATCGACTGCGGAATCAAAATCAGCCCGACGGTGATGCCGGCGAGGAAGTCGCTGCGCAGGGCCTCGCGCGACAGCGGGAACCAGTCGAGGAACGGAAAGAATTTGCGCATGGGGAAAGGGTGCCTGCGGTTGGCGGTTACGCGGAGATGGCGCGAAGGAAGGCTGCAGATTATCTGGCAAGGCCGCTGCCGGCGCAACGCGGCTGCGCACCGGCGCGGGTTTTTTCGGTATAATCGGCGAAGTTTTTGGCGACTTCAGGGATGATGCAATCAATGAAAATGCACAATGCAATTGGCGCTATCGCGGCCGCAATGATGCTCGGGGTGACTGCCACCGCGCTGGCCGACGGCGATGCCGCCGCGGGCAAGCAGAAAACAGTCATGTGCCAGGGATGCCACGGCATACCTGACTACAAGACGGCATTTCCATCGGTGTATCGCGTGCCCAAGCTCGGCGGTCAGCATCCCGGTTATATTGCGAAGGCGCTGCAGGCCTATAAATCCGGCGAGCGCAATCATCCTACCATGCGCGCGATTGCGGCCGGGCTGAGCGATAAGGACATGGCCGACCTAGGCGCTTACTACGCGACCGAAAATACCAAGACGGCCGGAAAATAAGAGATGACGACCATGAAAAAAATTCTGTTCATCGCCGCCCTCCTTGCGTTCGGCGCAACCGCGCAGGCTGCCGATCCCGCGGCCGGCAAGGATAAATCCAAAGTGTGCGCGGCGTGCCATGGCGAGACCGGCGCGACCCCGATCGCCGACAATCCCAAGCTGGCCGGCCAGTACTACGATTATCTGTTGCGCGCTCTCAGCGACTACAAATCGGGCGCGCGCAAGAATCCCGTCATGTCCGGCATGGTCGCCAGCCTGAAAAAAGAAGACATGGCCGATCTGGCCGCGTATTTCTCGAGCCAGCAGGCGCTTTCGGGCAAGTACTAGCCCGCTTCACTCCGCAAAAAAGGCCGCCCGGCAACGCCGCGCGGCCTTTTTCATTGACTACGGTTATTTCGCGGATTTGCGGGCGAGACAGGCCAGGTAGAAAGCCTGGTCCGGCGCGGAGCCTGCGCGCTGCGCGAGCCACAGGGTTTCGGCCAGGCAGTCGAGCAATGCATGTTTGGCCTCATGCTCCGACCCCGACGCCAGCGCTATGCGCGCGAATTGCGTGCGTATGCCGCGCGGCTGGTCGATCGAGAGCTGCTCTTCAATCGCCAGATGCAGCGACAGGTGAAGGAATGGGTTGATCGCGCCGTCTTCCGGCGTGAAGTCGCGGTCCAGATTGCGCACCGGGTCGTCGAGCAACGCGTGATATTCGGGGTGCTGCGACATGACATCGAGCGCGATGCGCTCCATTTCGCTGAGCGCTGTGCTGCTGCGATATTTCTGCCAGGTATCAAACAGGAATTGGCGCGCCTGGTCGCGGGAGGGGGAGAACATGGCAAAGGATGAAGGATGAATGGCCCGAGGCCACGTAGGGATG